>NZ_NPJZ01000001.1:1794722-2126944 GCF_002245895.1 Rhodococcus sp. OK302 | reverse complement strand
ACCCACTCCACCGACGAACGCTGCACCAGCGTGGTGACCCCGCCGAGTTCTACCGGAATCACCTCGTCTCCAGGCGCCGGATCAGGCTTGACCGCACCCTGACTACGCCCCGCCAAACCGACGATGCGAAGCACGGCCTGCGCCAACCGCTCTTCGCGCAGCGGTTTGAGGAGGTAGTCGACCGCGCCCAGATCAAATGCTGCCACCGCACGGTCATCGTGCGCAGTAACAAACACGACGGGCGGTGGAGTCGCAAAATTGGAGAGGATCCCGGCCAGTTCCAAACCGTCGAGGCCTGGCATGTTGATGTCGAGAAAGACCGCGTCGATGCCGCCGTCGCGAAGGATCCGCAGTGCCGTCGTCGCGTCGGACGCCGTATGAACCTGCGTTACCGGCGCTTGTGCGCGCAGCAGAAAAGCCAACTCGTCGAGCGCCGGCTTTTCGTCGTCGACGGCCAGGACGGTCAATTGGGCACCCATGTCAGTCTCATTCACAGCAGACCTATGTTCCCACGACACTTCACCCCGGGGAGATAACGGCATCGATAAAGGCCCTGTTCACACATGTATGCCCTGCTTGAACTTGGGTACGCGCATGCTGACCTTCGTTCCGGCACCCGGCGCGGTTTCCACCACCAGGCCGTAATCGTTGCCGAATGCCGCACGCAAACGGTCGTCCACATTGGCCAATCCGACGTGCGCGGCTTCCCGTGCACTGGGCCGACCGGGACCGGATTCGATGGCATCGAGGGACCCGAACCGCAACAGATCCGGGTCCATTCCGACGCCGTCGTCCTCGACGCTGATGACGCAATCAGGGCCTTCGTCCGCCGCCACGATACTGATGGTGCCGCCGTCCGGCTTGCCGGAAATACCGTGGCGAACGGCGTTCTCGACCAGAGGTTGAAGAGCCAGAAACGGGAGAACCACATTGAGCACTTCCGGCGCCACCTGCAGTTTCACGCCGAGTGCATCACCGAACCTGGCCCGCTCGAGCGTCAGGTATCGATCGATGTTTCGCAATTCGTCTGCCAGCAGGGTGAATTCACCGGCCGAGCGGAACGAGTAGCGAGTGAAATCGGCGAACTCGAGAATGAGCTCACGCGCGCGGTTCGGATCAGTGCGCACAAACGACGCGACAGTATTGAGTGCGTTGTAGATGAAGTGTGGACTGATCTGTGCCCGCAGAGCGCGAACCTCCGCACGATCGAGTCGTGCACGCGAAGCATCCAGATCTGCCAATTCGATTTGGCTGCAAGCATATCGAGCTACATCCGTGATGGCGCCCAGCATTCCCGGCCACGGATCCTCGGTGGTGACAACTCCCAGTACCCCGACGACGCCGATGTCCTCGATGACCATGGGCTGCACGATCAATGCGCGAACATTGTGATCCCCGCTGCCCCGCACTAGGTCTGCGTAGGTCACCAGGACTCGGCGCTCCCCCTCGACAGCGCGTATAGCGGCATCACGAAACTGATCGGCCAACGACCCGTGCGGTCCGTTCCACGCCAGCACGGCTCCGGTAGCGTCGGCAATTCCCAAACCTCGAGCGCCGGTCAACTCACGCAAGTGAGGTGCGGCTTCGACTGCTGATTCACTGTCGAGACCGCGCCGAAGTGGCCGCGCTGCAAGCGAAGCCGTGTGCAAGGCCGCATGAACGGCACGTTCCGACGGCGAAGTGACTTCGCGTCGGGTACGCATCCAGACCGCCGTCAAACCCACCACCAGTACGACGACTATCCCGATGAACAGCGCGGCTACCGTCGGGCTCATCTACGCGCCGCAGTTGTTCGGGGCCGGAACTCCGGCAAAGCGATCTTGAATCCAGGCGACGGCGCCGGGAACCGCTTTGCCATCTGCGTGCCCCTCCCCGGGCCGGGACACGAATTCGATCACGTCACCGTCAGCACAGGCGCGGCCCACGGCAGCTTCGGTCCACTCGGGTCGAATCAGATTGTCGTTTCCACCGACCACCACATACAGAGGGCCACTCGCCCGTTGCCGCGGCAATGCAATGTCGCTCAGCCAGCCGTGAATTCGATCGGCGTCGGCATCTGTGCTCGGCCGGGTGTCCGCCGCAGTGACCTTACCGGCCAGCCCGAACTTCTCGCTCGCGCGGGCGGTGAGGCACGACGACAGCAGTTCGTAATTTTCCGCGAAAACGCCGTGCACGTAGTCACCCCGATCGAGTTCGGGATGCGTCTGTGACAGCCCTTCCAAAACGTAGGGAAGCAATAGTTGCTGGGGCAGCGATAGATTCACGTCTGCTCCACTGGTGATGATCGGCGAGATGTCGGCTGCGGGTGAAAGGTTTGCCGCACCGACAAATTCGAGTCCGTCGCCGTAGGCACCGGCCTTCTCCGCGGCCGCCCACGATGCCTGCCCACCTTGCGAAAGCCCCAAGGTCGCCCACCGAGTCGAGGTATCCGGGACTACGTTGCGGGCAGCACGAACCGCGTCGATAACGTTGTAGGCGGCGGTATCCGGTTGCAGGTACGGGTGTGGACCGTCGGTACCGAGCCCTTCGAAATCCGTCGCGGCAACAACGTATCCGGACTTCAGCAGCGGCGCCACCAAACCGATTGCGCCGAAGAGCGTCGGTGAGGCAGACGGAGCACAGTCATCGGAAATGCCGGTGGTGCCGTGCCCGACGGAGACGACGGGCCAGCCTCCTTCGGGAGGAGTTCCCGGCGGGGTGAATACCGTTCCCGAGACTCGGGTTTCGTGGCCGTCGATGCCGGACGTCGAACCGTAGAGAATTTTCCGGGCGGTTGCACCGGTGCCAGTCACTTCTGCTGTTGTCGTGAACGGTTCGTTCTCGAAGAGAACGCCGCGCTGAGCACTCGACTGTTGATCTATCGATACAGAGGCCGACGGAGCAGCCGACGGAGCAGCCGACGGTGTGGCCGGCGCCTCGGGACCCGTCGATCCACACGCCGCACTCACCACCAAGGTGCCCACCGCGAGCGCGCCCCAGACCGAACGCCGAACCCTCGAACTACCTTCGCTCATGAACTACCTTCTCCTCGTGCCGCCACTCGCGCACGACGGCGTCGTACCCGCTCCTCGGCAGCGGCCTCCTCGAGATCAAGACCTTCCAACACGGTACGCAAGACGTCGTCGTCCAGATCGCCACTGTCACGCGCAGCAATCAATGCCACACGCTGCGAGCGCAACGACTGATGCCGGAACTTGTCGAACAACGCTCCCGCATGCCACATCGCCGCCTCGCGGTCGTTGTCCTCGTCAGTCTCCTGAACTTGAAGACGGGCCTGCATCGACCTTCGCACCCGCTCGACGATCGCCTGCAATTCCTTGCTGTCGATTTCCGGCGGCGGATGAACGGCTACATCTGCCAGCGCCTTCTCGCCGGCTTGACGAGAGATGTTGCGCGCCAACTCCATCTGTTCCTGGGTACGCAACGTCTCGTACGGATCGGCTACATCGAGCCGGCGAATCAGGAACGGGAGGGTCGATCCCTGCACGAGCAGAGTCCCGACGGCGACGATGAAGGCGATGGCCTGAATGACACCGCGGCCGGGAAACGGCTCACCGGTCGAAAGAGCAAAGGGAATACCGCCGGCTGCTGCGAGTGTGACCACTCCGCGCATTCCGGCCCAGGAGACCACAAGATTCTGTTTCCACGACAGCTGTTTCTGACGAAGCCCACGGCGGATCGTCACACCGAACCGTATCCGCGAATAGGTCAGGAACAACCACACCGGCCGGATCACGATCACCACGGCCAACACCGCAAGCCCGTAGAGGAACACGTGGACAACCGGAAGCCCGTCCGCCACAACGTCGTCGATCACGAAACTCAACTGCAGACCCATGTACGCGAATACGAACATCTCGAGTAGCGTCTCCAGGCTCGACCAGACCGATCGCTCCTGCAACCTCGTCATGATCGACGCATCCGTCGAATAGTGCCCGATTACCAAGCCTGCGACCACAACTGCCAGAACACCCGACGCGTGAAGTTCTTCGGCAGCCAGATACGCGGCAAACGGAAGGACCAGTCCCAGGCCGGTTTCGAGCGGTGAATCGTACATCCGAGAGCGCACGAACTTCACGATGAACGCGAGTACCAAGCCGATCACGATGCCGCCCACAACTTCGTAAGCGAAGAACAACAGCGGTGAGTCCGTCGCGATCCGTGTGCCCGTCACGGCAGCTACGGCGACGGTGAACAACGTCAGCGCCGTGGCGTCGTTGACCAGGCCCTCACCGGTGAGAATTGCTATGACACGCTTCGGAAGTCCCAGTTTTTGTCCAACCGCCACGGCACTGACCGCGTCGGTGGGCGCGATGACCGCACCGAGAACCAAGGCCGCACCGATCGTAAGTTCCGGTACCAGCCATTCGGCGAAGAAAGCAACGACGCCGGCGGTGACCAGAACCATGCCTACGCCCAGACGCAGGATTGGCGCAAGGTTCCGTTTGAATGTCGCCACCGAAAATTTGAGGGCCGCCGAATACAGCAGTGGCGGCAGCACCACACCGAGAATGACGTGTGGATCCAGTTCTGGCCGAGGCATTCCCGGAATGAACGACGCAGCCGAACCGACCGCAACCAGGACGAGGGGCGCCTGTAGGTTTCGGCGATTCGCCAGCCCGGTGACTGCGATGGCGGCGATGACAACCAGCAGAATCCAGGTGAAGTTCACCCGCCTATTGTGCCTGCCCACCCTGGGAATTCACCCAGTGGACGCGCAGGAGCCCGCAACCTCGACGGGTCGCGGGCTCCTGAGCATTCGGTGACTACTCCTTTTCGGGAACAGCCTTCTTGGCAGCCTCAGCTGCCTTGTCGATCTGGTCGCCGTACTTGCCGCCGGTTTTGCTGTCGGCGATGTCAGCTACTTTGTCGATCGCGTCGTGAACCTTGTCGGAATTCTCCGATGCCAGTTCCTGACCCTTCTCGACGAGACCTTTGACGTTGTCCAGGAAACCCATGTCCGTGTCCTCTCCCAGTGCTGACGCACATCTATCGCGGAATGCGAACCTCCGCGCACCCTTGATTCTCACAGGTACAGACGAAGTATGCCAAGAATGACGGCCACCTGATTGTCACTTCTTCCAATCCAAGGTACCGTTAACCGATTATTAACTGAATGGCAGACCGAAGTTCATCGTAAGTGATTTCGACAGGTGACCAGATTGAGTGCAGATTCGCGAGGGCCGGGAATCATTCCGCGGCCCGCCCGTGGCCTGCTGTCGCGAACCTGGCTTGCCACCACCGATTACACCTGGCTACCCCGTTTTCTCGATACCCGTGGACTGACCAGACCTGGGCGCGTGATCATCGCCTGCTGGTGTTTTGTCTTCGCCTTGATGGCCGCGACCATGCAACTGAGCAATCTAGGAGCCGACAGCGGGTTAGCCAGATCGGTACTGACTGTGTCAGCTCTCAGCGGCCTGTACGGCGGGTGGGGTTGGAGTCACCACGCTACCTGGCCCACTTGGGCACAGTCCATGACCTTTGTCGTCTGGAGTGATGTGTGGCTGGCGCTCGCTCTACTGATCGGCGTCCGGTCCGCATTTGTCGGAACCATCGGCTGCATTCTCTTCATCATGATCGGCTTCTACGTCGCCGTAGTTCACAGCCCGCGCGTCGCTGCCGCTCACATCGGCTGGGCTCTCGTCATCTGCTCGCTGCTGGCGCGCAGTGCCCTCACAGACCCGTCGAACGACGACTGGATCGTGTTCGACATGTACGTGATCATCTGCGGAGTCATCATCACCACAGCCTGGGCATTGCAAGTCGTCTGGCTGCGACTGACCGACGACGCCCGCCGCGCAGGTCGCGACTACCTCACCGCCACGCTCAATCGCCGCGGCCTACAAGACGAGGCCCAGCAGCTACTTCGCGGAGATCCTTCGCATTCGAAAGCCCTGGTCGCCATGCTGATCGACGTCGACTCGTTCAAAAGACTCAACGACACTCACGGGCACGGAGCCGGCGACGACGCGTTGACGGCCATCGCCGAACGGCTGGTCCGAGCGGCGGGCCCCGAAGGTGTGGTGGCGCGCATCGGCGGCGACGAATTTGTTGTGCTCCGCAGCGTCGACGCTATCGACATCGAAACTGTTGCCGCACAGATTCACTCCGCGATCAGCTCCACGTCCGATCTTTTTCCGGTATCCGCCAGCACCGGCGTCAGCGTGTATCTCACGACGGAAGCAGACCTACCCGGCAGCGCGGTCAACGTGCTGATCGAGCACGCAGACAATGCGATGTACCGCGCGAAGAAGCGTGGCGGCAACCGCATTGCCTGGGTCCACATGTCACAACACTGAACGTGCCGAACCGGCTAGGACGTGTGCGCGTGAGGATGCTCGCCCGGAAGATCTTCCGGTGTGGTGAACAACTTTCGCTTCTCACCGTGCAACCTGGCGCTGACCCACCATGACACCTCCACCAGCACGACGCCCACCGCACCCATCGTGATTGCGAGCGTCGTCGCAGCCACGTTGCTCGGATCCAACTTGAAGAACTCGCGAGTGAACGGCAAAGCGAACAGGATCAGATAACCGACCACCGAACCGCCGATCAGCACCAACTTCCACCACGTGTACGGCCGTGCAACGACCGCCAGTACCCACAGGGCGATCATGATCAACGTGATCAACGCAGTGGTGCTTTCCTGCTCGCGCGTCACATCGTAACTATTGTGAACAATTACGTACGTGGCAAAAGTGATGACACCGATGATGATTCCCGACGGCAAAGCCAACCGCATTACGCGGGGAACAAAGCCTGATCGAGCCCGTTCGTTGTTGGGTGCCAACGAAAGAATGAACGCCGGGATACCGATCGTGAACCAGGCCGCGATGGTGACGTGCCGGGGCAGGAACGGATAGGACAGCGGTTCGAAGTCGAGCATCTTCGACAGCACACCGGTAATGCCGACCAGGAACGCCAGCACCACCGAGTAGACGGTCTTGGTGAGAAACAGATTGGAGACGCGTTCGATGTTGCCAATGACGCGTCGGCCCTCCGCCACCACGTACGGCAGCGTCGCGAACTTGTTGTCCAACAACACGATCTGCGCTACAGCGCGCGTCGCCGGGCTTCCCGAGCCCATCGAGACTCCGATATCGGCGTCCTTGAGTGCCAGCACGTCATTGACGCCGTCACCCGTCATCGCGACGGTGTGGCCACGAGACTGCAAGGCCGCGACCATCTCCCGCTTCTGATCGGGACGCACGCGCCCGAAAGTGGTGGCGCCTTCGAGGACGTCGGCCAGTTGCTCCTGATCGCCCGGAAGCTCACGCGCATCGATCGGGCGATTGCCACCTTCGAGGCCGAGAGAACCTGCAACAGCACCGACAGAAACGGCGTTGTCACCGGAGATGACCTTGACTGCAACCTTCTGACTTGCGAAGTACTCCAACGTTTCCTGTGCGTCGGGACGAACCTTCTGCTCGAGAACGATCAACGCCTCCGGTGTCACGATTCCCGGCGCATCGGCGTCGTCGACTGCAAGATTGCTGCTGCCCAACATGAGTACGCGCAGTCCGGTGGACCCCACAGACTCTGCTTCCCGAGCCATGTCGGAGGCGGGATCGAGCAGCATGTCCGGAGCACCCAGCACCCAGTTGCCGTGAGCACCGTAAGACTGTCCGCTCCACTTCTTCGCGGACGAGAACGGCGCCACCGCAGTAGCTTCGCCCCAACCAGCGTCTTCGGGCATCGACTCGCGGATGGCAAGAACACTCGCGTTGGGCCTCGGATCCGAAGCGGCCATCGCGCTCAATGCCGCCTTGATCACCGCCTCGTCGGCAGAGCCTTCTGCGAGCTTCAACTCGGATAGCCGCATACCGTTCTCGGTGAGCGTTCCCGTCTTGTCTGCGCACACGACGTCGACGCGGGCCAAGCCCTCGATCGCCGGCAATTCCTGAACGAGGCACTGCCGCTTGCCCAGTCGAATGACACCCACGGCAAACGCGATGGACGTCATCAGCACCAGGCCCTCGGGGACCATGGGAACCAGAGCTGCGACCATGCCGTTGAGCGCTTGGCCGAGGGACTCCTCCCCGCTCGAGAACAACTGGTTGTAGATGATCAACGCACCCGCCGGGATCATCAAGTACGTGATGAACTTGAGGATACTGTCGATACCGCTGCGCAGTTCCGAATGCACCAAGGTGAACTTGCTGGCCTCTTCGGCCAACTTCGCTGCATACGCGTCGCCGCCGACCTTGGTGGCCCGATAGGCACCGCTGCCGGCTGCCACAAAACTTCCCGAAAGTACCTGCGCCCCAGCAGTCTTGTGCACGGGGTCCGCTTCACCCGTGAGCAGCGACTCGTCGATCTCGAGGGCCGCAGAACTGACTACTTCGCCGTCGACCACGATCTGGTCACCGGAACCCAATTCGATGATGTCGTCGAGAACAACGTCTTTGGGAGCGAGCGCAACCGCGACACCGTCGCGTCGGACCATCGGCTTGGCCTGAGAGACGATAGCCAACGCATCCAAAGTTCGCTTGGCGCGGATCTCCTGAATGATGCCGATAGCGCTGTTCGCGACGATCAGGAATCCGAACATGCCGTCGATCACGGACCCCGTGGACAACACGATCACCAACAACACCATCAAGATCGCATTGATCCGGGTGAAGATATTGCCGCGAACGATGTCCTTGACCGACCGTGAAGCCCGATCCGGAACGTCGTTGGTCTGACCCGACGCTCTGCGGGCGGCAACCTGCTCGGCCGTCAACCCACGTGAGATGTCGATGCCGTCGTTAGAGTCCGCCGTCGCAGTCGCGACTGCAGTGTCTGGTGGACCGCCCGTGTCTTCTGAATCTGAGTGCTCGTGAGCCATGGTCAAAGGTTACGCACTTGCCGCGGCATTTCCCGGCCCGACGACGAATCAGACGATCACCCCAGCGGAATCCACCACGTCGATGGTTGTGCGTTGGAGAACGCGTCGATTCGACCACCCGGCATCGGCACCGCCACCGTGATACCCGCGGCAGCCGCAGATTCGGTCAACCGCACGATCGGCTCGGACCACGAATGGAACGCAAGATTGAAGGTCGCCCAGTGAATCGGCACGAATACTCCACGTTCCGCGTCCCCGAGGTTCAGATCGGCGTGCGTCTGAACTGCTTCTTCGGGGTTCATGTGGATGTCGGGCCACCGCACGTCGTAGGCGCCGACCGGGAGGAGGGTCAAGTCGAAAGGTCCGTACTTCTTTCCGAGTTCGACAAACCGTGGCGTGTATCCGCTGTCTCCGCCGAAGAACACGCGATGGTTCGGACCGGCAAAGACCCACGACGCCCATTGCGTCGTATTGCGGACGAGGCCACGCCCCGAGAAGTGACGGGCCTCGGTGCACGTGAGGACCAAGTCGCCGATTGTCGTCGACTCGTCCCAGTCGAGCTCGATAATGCGATTCTCCGGCACCTTCCAGTGACGAAGGTGCGCACCGATACCTACCGGCACCACGAACGGTGCCTTCTGCGAGTGCATCAGAATTTTGACCGTCGCCATATCGAGATGGTCGTAGTGATCGTGGGAGATGACTATCGCGTCCACCGCGGGCAGATCTTCCAGAGATACGGGTACCGCATGCATGCGTGCGGGACCGACTGCAGCAGAAGGCGATACGCGCTCACTCCACACGGGGTCCGCGAGCACGCGGTATCCGTCGACCTCGACCAACACGCTCGAATGTCCGTACCAGGTAACTGCCGCAGCGCCTGCCTGCGCCGGCGCCAGCGGAGTGGCCAACGGGATGGGTGCGCGTGGCCGTCCCATCGACCCGCGGGTGAGCATCGACTTCGCCATCCCGGCATCGGTACCCGGAACAAGAGCGCTGCTGGGTTCCGAATTATGAAACTGGCGATCTCGATATCGCGGTGAAGCCGCCGCATAGGGTTGCACCGCACTCCGCGATGCCCCGATCTGCGTCGGGATTCCCCAGGCGGCTCGCGCCACCCATCCTGTTGCCGCAGCTACCGTGGCAAGACCGAGAAGCGTCGTCTTCTTCATTCGGACCAGGGTAGCTACTATTTGCCGCCGGAGCGGTCCGCGACTATTTCCCCTTGAAGACGGGTGGGCGATTCTCGATGCGGGCAGCGCGGGCCTCTTGGACGTCCTCGCTGAGCCACGCCGCGTGAAGTGCGTCGAGTTGTTCGGGTGACTGCTCGTCCATCGTTCCGTCGTCGTTGAGAACCATCTTCATGTGACGCAGCGACAGCGGTGCGAGGTTGGCGATGCGCTGCGCCCATTCCTGCGCGTCTTCGAGTGTGCCGATCTTGTTGGCCAGGCCGCGGTTGAATGCTTCCTCGGCGCCGATCTGTTCGATGCCGAGCAGAATCGTGCGGGCCGGGCCGCCTCCGACAAGAGATGCCAGACGATGCATCGTCCACTTGTCCACCGAGACACCGAGAGTCGCAGCCGGAATACCGAACCGGGCGGCGGGAGCTACGACGCGCAGATCGGAAGCGATGGCGATTTGCGTGCCGGCGCCGATGGCCGGACCGTTGACGGCTGCGATCACCGGGATGGGCGCGGTGTCGATGGAGCGGAGCATTTCGAAGAGCCGGTCGGTGAAGCCTTCCATGTACACGTCGCCGGAGAGGTCGGCGCCGGCGCAGAATGCCGATCCCTGTCCCGTGATCACGATGACGTGAGCGCGATCTGCGACGGCGGCGTTCACCGCGTCCTTGATTGCGATGCAGAGTTCCGCGCTGAGGGCGTTACGACGCTCATGACGCTGCAACTCGATAGTCACGACATTGCCGTCACGGGAAGTCCCGATCATGTCCGCTCGCTTTCATTTCTGGAAGGCTCGGCACACGGGATGTTCCGAATGCCGTTACCGTCCGCAATAGTTCTCTGCAGCAGAGTTCTGTGCATCAGGAGGTTAGATTACCGATGAGTACGAACGACGGTTCCGACGGACAAGCCCACGACGTCGATGTGGTGGTGATCGGCGCCGGCCAGGCCGGCCTCTCGGCCGCGTACTACCTCCGTAAGTTCGGCGTACCACCAGAGTCGGGGTTCGTCGTGCTCGATCACGCTGCCGGTCCCGGCGGGGCGTGGCAATTCCGTTGGCCGAGCCTGACTTTGAGTACCGTCAATGGCGTACACGATCTACCGGGCATGTCTTTCGCGGAAACGACGGGCACCGATTCCGAACAGGTACCGGCCTCGGCCGCGGTCCCCCACTATTTCGAGTTGTACGAGAAGAAGTTCGACCTTCCCGTCCACCGACCGGTACACACTCGCGTCGTATGCCCCCGCGAAGAGCGTCTGCGTATCGAGACCGACCGCGGCGTATTCAACGCACGCGGGTTGATCAATGCGACGGGAACGTGGGAGCGCCCGTTCATTCCGCATTACCGCGGCGCCGAGACTTTTCACGGACGCCAGTTACACACCCGGGACTACCGCTCCGCCCACGAGTTCGATGGCAAACACGTGGTGGTCGTCGGCGGGGGAATCTCCGCGGTTCAGTTACTCGACGAGATCTCCCAGGTCACGACCACGACCTGGGTGACCCGACGCGAACCGCAATTCCGCGACGAGCCCTTCACCCCGGATATCGGGAGAGAAGCCGTCGCCATGGTCGAAGATCGAGTACGACGCGGACTCCCACCCGGTTCGGTGGTCTCGGTCACGGGTCTGCCGGTGACACCCGCGATCCGCGCGGCCCGCAAACGAGGGGCGCTGACGAGGAGGCCGATGTTCTCGGAGATCCTTCCGTACGGCGTCAGATGGGAAGACGGAACGTCGATCGATGCCGATGCCATCCTGTGGTGCACCGGTTTTCGGAGCTCCCTCGATCACCTTGCACCGCTTCATCTGCGGGGCCCCGGCGGCGGAATCGAGATGACCGGACGCCTCGCCACCCAAGTCGCGTCCGACCCGCGTGTACATCTGGTCGGCTACGGCCCGTCATCCTCCACGATCGGCGCGAACCGGGCGGGCCAGGCTGCGGTAGCGGAACTGACCTCGTTCCTGGAACTTCACTGAGCTTCTAGCGACCATTTGGTTACGGTTGTCCGTTTGAGTTTCCACCAGCACAAACAGGAGATACCGAGAACTCACCCCAAACCTCGGCAGGCATGTGGCCAGACAAAGAACCTTCTGTTACCGTTCAGCTAACTTCTTTCGATCGCGCACAATTCGGAGGAACTCGGGCAACAACCCAATCGGGGGTTGACGTGAGGGACAGTCATGAAGGGGCAGCGGTCCGCATGAAAAACGATGCACACACAAAAACCGCGTGGTGGTCGATCAGCGAATGGCGACTCGGATGGAAGGTTGTCGCAGTCCTCACCGTTCCCATGCTCATTGCCGTCATGCTCGGCGCATTCCGGATCCAGGCAGAACTCGCCGAGGCCGCAAAACTCAGTTCGTCTTCCGAACGTGCCCTCGCAGTCCCCGCTGCGCTTCACCTGGAGGACGCACTCTACGACCTCGCCGTCGCGTCGTCCTCCGGCACCGAAACCACGACTGCCACTGCGGCAGTAACGAATTCGATGCAAGAACTTGCCACCGCCGGTCGAACCTTCCAGACTGACGACGCGCTCAACGGTCAGGTCACCCGCGCCCTGCAAAATAGTCGATCGATCGTCGAAGAGGTTGCTTCCGGCGCAGTCGCACCGGCCCGACTCGTCGCCCGGGTCAACGAAGTCTCGACCGACATCTCGAGCGCATTCACCGACATCATCAAGGCCTCCCAGCGGCCGATTCTGCGTGAGCGCGGCGGGGAATTCGCAACGCTGTGGGCAGCGCGACGCGCCCTGGCCGACCAGCGAATCCTGTTCGGTTCCGGCCGCCTCGATCAGCAAGCTCGGACCGCCCTGGCTACCACCGCCGGAGCAGAACTCGCGGCCCTGGGCGGCGTGCTTCCCGCTAACGAAGCAGACAGCAATC
The DNA here is from genome assembly GCF_002245895.1 of Rhodococcus sp. OK302. Classification (NCBI taxonomy): domain Bacteria; kingdom Bacillati; phylum Actinomycetota; class Actinomycetes; order Mycobacteriales; family Nocardiaceae; genus Rhodococcus; species Rhodococcus sp. OK302. The sequence continues at coordinate 2,114,044 of NZ_NPJZ01000001.1, read as the reverse complement.
CCACAGCCGTCAATGCTGTCAAGGCTCTGACAGCGTCAGCGCAGAATCGCGTCGACGAGATCGGTGCGACGGCCTCCACAGCACCGCTGAGCAGTCAGATCGACATCGGCCTGCAGACCAGCAGCGACCAGTACAACGCCCTCACCGACGCCGCCGTGGGCCAGTTCGGCAGCACGGTTACCGCTGAGGCCAACACCGCTCGATCGGCGGCCCTTCGAGACACCGCACTCGTCCTCGGCTCCGTCCTCGCTGCACTCGTCATCGCACTGATCATCAGCCGATCACTCGTCGACCCCATCCGACGCTTGCGCTTCGCGGCCCTCCAAGCTGCACGCCGTGGACTACCCGAGGCCATCGAACGCATCCGGGCCGGCGAGAAGACAACCGATCTGGAATTCCCCCGCGTACCCATTCGCACCCACGAGGAAATCGGTCAACTCGCACGCGCCGTCGACGACATGCATGGGCAGGCCATCGTGCTCGCCGGCGAGCAGGCAACACTGCGGCGCCAGGTCAACGACATGTTCGAGACCCTCTCGCGCCGCAATAAGTCTCTCGTCGAGCAGCAACTCGGCCTGATCGAGCAACTCGAGCAGGACGAAGACGATCCGCGGCGACTCGAGAACCTCTTCCGTATCGACCACATCGCCGCCCAGATGCGACGCAACAGCGACAACCTCCTCATCCTCTCCGGCACCGAGGGCCGCCGCGGACGATCCGCACCAATGACACTCGCGGACGCTCTACGCGCCTCCGTATCCGGCGTCGAGGACTACCTGCGCGTCGAACTGGGACAGATTCCGGCCGGCGTCCTCACCGGACTGTCCAGCGCCGACGTCGTGCATCTCATCGCCGAACTTCTCGACAATGCGCTGCGATACTCACCGCCGGAAACAACAGTGACCATCAACGCGGGGCCGACGTCCGAAGGTTCCATGCTGGTGGAGGTCGCTGACCTCGGCATCGGAATGTCCACGACAGATCTACTCGACGCCAACGGCCGTTTGGCTTCTGGCGGCGAGATGAGTCCCGACACCGCACGCCACATGGGCTTGTTCGTCATCAGCCGCATCAGCCGCCGCTACAACATTTCGGTTCGCCTGCGCCCCACCGGAGTTGCGCAGGACCGCAACGGAGTCACTGCCTCAGTTCTCCTCCCGGCAGCACTCCTCGAAGCGGCTGATCAAGGCACAGCTCGGACGCCGTCCGCGCCGTTTATCGCCCCAAGTCGCACCGGTGCTCCTGCTGCAACCCCGGCCCCAGTCCTAGCCCCTGTCCCAGTCCCGGCTGTGACTGCGCAGGTCACGCCAGTTCAGGTTTCGGCACCACTGCCCCCGAAAACCGACGCAGCGCCGCTGTCCGCGACCGGACTTCCGCAGCGACAACCGGGTAACACCATTCGGGTGACACTGCCGCCCCCCGTTGCCGGCGCACCCACGTTGGCAGCTGCCGCTCTCCCCGAAGAGGCTGCACTTCCGCGTCGCACCCCCGGGACAAGTGGAGCGCCAGGCATCGGTGACACAATCGTGGACGCACAGACTTCGGTAGCTCCTGTTGTCGAAAGCGTTGCTTCCCCAGCAGATAACAATGAACTGAACAGCGGGGAACGCAATAGCAGGGAACCGGAACCTCGGCACCGGCTGAGCTCCCCGACCCCGACCAACACCGCAGCCTTCTTCTCCTCCCGCGCGCGTGACGGGTTCCCGCCACGCGCAGCTGTCCGCACCACCGAGCTTCCGAATCCGGTCCCCGGCACTACACCGATCGCATCGCCGATCTTTGCCCGGATGGTCTCAGAATGGCTGGTCGATCCGACGGATCAAACCTCCACTGCTGCAAGCGGAACCGCCTGGACTACCGATGCCGATCAGGGCTGGGTCGCTGCCCGCGCATCGTTCGAACTGCCGGTCACCAAGATCTCCGATTCCGGTCTCCCGATCCGCGATCGCGGCGCACGGCTGGTTCCCGGCACCGCCGGAACCACCATCACTCCGCTGCGCTCCGGCACTCACCGCCAGACCGCCGATCCGGAAAACATCCGACAGGGATGGAGTGACTATCAGTCCGGCGTCATCCGAGGACGACGCCATGTCGGCGAGAGCCCTGCCGATTTGTCCACCGCGCGACATGGCGCCACACACCCGCACTCGGCTACGACCGGGCAGAACTATGAAGGAGAACAGTGAATTCTGTTGGAGCCCAAGAGACTCCTCGCTCGCTCGATTGGCTGGTGTCGGGCTTCGCGCGCGACGTTCCAGGAGTAAGCCACGCGATCATCGTCTCGGCCGACGGACTGTTGAGCGCAGCGAGCACCCACCTTCCGCTCGATCGTGCCGACCAATTGGCCGCCGTGACATCGGGACTGGCCAGCCTCTCGGCCGGTGCATCACGATTGTTCGACGGCGGTGCCGTCATGCAATCGGTGGTCGAAATGGAGAACGGCTACCTGCTGCTCATGGGCGTCGGTAGCGGTGCGTACCTTGCCGCGCTTGCCGTTGCGGGTTGCGACATCGGCCAGATAGGTTACGAAATGGCAACTCTCGTGGACCGGGTCGGAACCACCATGGATATCGCACCGCGATCAGGTCGGGATATCTGATCTCGATGCCACATCATCACCCCGAGCACGTTGGTATCGAACCGAATCTGGTTCGCCCCTACGCACTCACCGAAGGTCGGACAATACCGTCCATCGATCTTCCGCTCGAAGCAATAGTTGCGACGGTCGAAGACGCCGTCACGAAACGCCTTGCACCGGAGGACATCCGTGCGTCGATCGTCAGCCTGTGTGAGCAGCGAATCTCCATCGCGGAAATCGCTGCGCACCTTGCCGTTCCGATCGGGGTGGCACGGGTTCTGGTGGCGGATCTCGTCGTCGCCGGGGCATTGGAAGTACAAGCCACTCTGCGAAGCGATGCGACCAGCGTCGAGCGCCGCGAATTGATCGAAAGGACCCTCAGTGGACTTCGGGCACTCTGACGCACCGTCTCGCGTCAAATCGACAAAAATCGTGATCGCCGGAGGATTCGGCGTCGGAAAGACGACCCTGGTGGGAACGGTTTCCGAGATCGTCCCGCTGCGGACTGAAGCCATGGTCACCGATGCCAGTGACGGTATCGATCACCTCGGCGCGACTCCGAACAAGGACACCACAACGGTGGCAATGGATTTCGGACGCATCACGCTGGCCGACGACCTCGTCCTGTACCTGTTCGGAACACCTGGTCAGCGGCGCTTCTGGTTCATGTGGGACGACCTCATCACCGGCGCTATCGGGGCAGTCGTCCTCGTCGACACGCGGCGGCTCGAAGACAGTTTTGCGGCCGTCGACTTCTTCGAAGCCCGCGGACTTCCATTCATTGTGGCAGTCAACCGCTTTGACGGTGCGCCTATCCACTCGGCCAGCGATCTTCGTCAGGCTCTGGCGCTGCCCAATCGAATTCCGATGATCGAGATCGATGCGCGAAACCGCGAGTCCGCGAAACAGGCGCTCATCGCGGTTACCGAATACTCCCTCGAATTTCTTGCGGCCGCTGCTCTCGCCTGACCCAGCTTGACCAATCAACAGCATTGACACTGAAAGGAACTGGCATGTCGGATGAAATGCATCATTTCTCGATGGGACTCTGGCTGCTCGGACTCGCCTTCGTCGTTTCCGTCACCGGATCGGTTGTCGGCTTGGCATGTACGCGTCATTCCGCAGCGGCAACCCACACCGCGGCGCGGATGCGCTGGTTGTTCATGGGGGCTCTGTCAATCGGCGGCGTAGCGATCTGGCTGATGCACTTCATTGCAATGCTCGGATTTGCGGTGCCCGGCAGCCCCATTCGCTACAGCCTGACCTGGACGATCGTCTCTGCCGTGATTTCCGTGACCGCTGTATTTGTCGGTCTCTTGATCCTCGGAACCACGTTCCGCTTGAGTAGACTTCTCGCCGGTGGTCTCGTGGTGGGTGTCGCGGTCAACATCATGCACTATCTGGGTATGCGCGCCTTGCATTTTCAAGGCGAGATTCACTACAACATGTACTTTGTCGCACTGTCAGTCTTGATCGCCGTTGTCGCCGGAACCGCCGCGTTGTGGTTCACGATGGTTCTGGAATCCACGGTCCTGCGGTTCTTTGCCGGTGTGATCATGGGAATCGCCGTCGTTGGAATGCACTACACAGGAATGGCCGCTGTCGAAGTTACTCACGATCCGTCGGCGCCGGCACCCCAAGGCCTCGAAGTGTTCGCGTTCCTGTTTCCCGTCTTCGTGCTCGGACTCCTGGCATTGGCTGTGCCGATCGTCGGGGTGCTTACTGCTCCCGACCGGGCAACCGCCCAAATGGAATCTGCCGCCGACGATCTCGCATTCGAAGCACGAGAGTTCGCTGACCGGTAATCAGGACGAGATCGGGCCGTGCAGCTTTTCGTAGGCAGCTTTCTCGGCGTCCTGGCGCGAAATCTTCTTCGGGTTCTCGAGGTCTGCCGGCAATCCGTGACGCTCGAGACGACGAGACCGGTTTTGCGCCATATAGGAAACCGAATAGAAGAGCGCCAGCAACACTCCGAGAAGGACCATCGACGCACGTAGTGCCCACGGGCCCGGAAACAGCATGAAGATGACGAAGACCGGCAGGAACGGCACCATACTGCGCACCAGGTGCCGGGGTACGGCCCAGTCACCGATCAGGTCGTTGCGTACCCATTCCCGCATGGAATCGGGTAACTTGCGACCAAACGAATAACCAAGCCACTGAATAGGATTCGGTGCTGCAGTCATAGTCTTCTCTTTCATTGTTCCAATGCCCCAGCGCGCAACGCGGCTTCGTTGACCCGCGTCAACACCGAGTGCAACTCTTCGAGTTCAGCCATCCCGACACCGAGTTTCTGCACCACGGCCGGCGGAATCTTTTCCGCCTCGACGCGCAGGGCAGCACCGGCTTCGGTCAGATCGACGTCCAACTGACGCTCGTCGGCACGGCTACGCGTGCGCGTGATCAAACCGGACGCTTCGAGCCGCTTCAGGAGAGGCGAGAGCGTCGGCGAATCCAGCTGCAACGCCTGCCCGATTTCCTTGACAGCCATCGGTGCCTTTCCCCACAACGCCAACATGACCAGATACTGCGGGTGCGTGAGCCCCATCGGCTCGAGCAGTGGCCGATATACCGACAACACCGCCCGGTTTGCGACGGCAAGTGCAAAACACACCTGGCGGTCGAGTGCCAGCGGGTCGTATGCCTGCTCCTGGGTGGTCATGGTCCTCAGGCTAACAGATTAGTTAGTGCGATAACTAGTCTTGCACTAACTAATCTGCGCGACTGTGGGCGACGCAACTGTGGGCAGAAATGTGGAATAGGCAGCGAATCCCCCCGGTTGAACAGCTCCGTGACTCTTTCCCACGCTTCGACCACGTCCTCCGCGCTGCGCGGCCTGTTCGAGCCATTCGAGGTGAAATCGCTCTCGTTGCGTAACCGCTTCGCCATGGCCCCGATGACCCGCGCATTCTCTCCGGACGGAATCCCCGGCGCCGATGTTGCCGAGTACTACAGGCGCCGCGCAGCCGGCGGCGTCGGCCTGATCATCACCGAAGGTACGTATATCCCGGACCCGGCCGCCGGACCCCACACACGAGTACCGCGGATCTACGGCGACGAGAGCCTCGACGGCTGGAAGGCAGTTGTCGACGCCGTCCACGCCGAAGGCGGATCGATCATTCCGCAGCTCTGGCATCTGGGCGTCGAACGTGGCGACAAGCCGCAGCTCAATCCGGACGTCCAGACGGTCAGTCCGTCCGGACTGGCATTGGACGGCACTCCGTCGGGACGGGAGTTCACCTCCGCGGACCTCGAAGACTTGAAGCAAGCCTGGGTCGACGCCGCACTCAACGCGAAGAACACCGGCTTCGACGGCCTGGAACTGCACGGAGCGCACGGCTATCTGCTGGACGAATTCCTCTGGGCCGGAACCAATGTCCGCACCGATTCCTACGGCGGATCACTCGAAGCCCGTACCCGCTTCCCCGCCGAGGTTGTTGCTGCCATTCGCGAGGCCGTCGGAAACGAGTTCGCGATCGTCTACCGATTCTCACAGTGGAAGTCGGGCCAGTACGACGCTCGAATCGCGCAGAGCCCCAGTGAACTCGGTCGCATCCTCACTCCTCTCGTCGACGCGGGAGTCGATGTGTTCCACCCGTCGACGCGGCGTCACTGGGAACCCGCTTTTGCAGAACTCGACGGCGACGACGGCAAGCTCGGATTGGCCGGCTGGACGAAGAAGCTGACGGGCCTGCCCACCATCACCGTCGGCTCGGTCGGACTCGATTCGGTGTTCACCACGGCATTCACCGCCGACGCGGCATCCTCGGTCACCGGACTGGAACGTCTCGAATCTCAGTACGAGGACGGCGAATTCGACATGGTTGCCGTCGGTCGTGCACTCCTCGCCGATCCCGAGTGGGTGGAGAAGCTCCGTACGGGACGCACTGATGAGCACATCGCGTTCACGGCAGAGCATCGCTCGCATCTGAACTAGTTCGTATCTGAAACCAACGGCGCTCCCACACTGATGTGGGAGCGCCGTTGGCGTTGAAATACTTGGTTCTAGCTTCCGAACACCGCCGGATCCGGACCGATGCGACCGGACGGGTCAGTGAGCGCACCGACGGCGTTGATCTCGTCCGGTGTCAACGCAAATCCGAAGACGTCGATGTTCGCCTTGATCCGCGCGGGCGTCACCGACTTGGGGATGACGACATTCCCGATCTGCAGATGCCAGCGAATGATCACCTGGGCTGTGGTGACGCTGTGGGCGTCGGCAATCTTCTTCAGGACGGGATCCGTCAACACCGTGCCCTGTCCGAGTGGACTCCACGCCTCTGTAGCGATTCCCTTGCCCGTATGGAAGGCACGCAGTTCCGACTGGTTGAACTTGGGATGAAGCTCGATCTGGTTGAGGACCGGCACCTCTCCGCTCTCACCGATGACGCGTTCAAGATTCTCGATGGTGAAGTTGGAGACGCCGATGGAGCGAACCCGGCCGTCGGCCTTGAGTTTCTGGAACGCCTTGAACGTCTCCACGTACAGATTCGCGGACGGGACCGGCCAGTGAATCAAGTACAGATCGAGGTAATCGAGGCCCAATTTGTCGAGGCTGGCGTCGAAGGCCTCGAGCGTCGAGTCGTAGCCCTGATCGCTGTTCCACAACTTCGTGGTGATGTAGAGGTCGCCGCGGTTAATGCCGGATTCGGCTATCGCACGCCCGACTCCTACCTCGTTGCCGTAGATCTTGGCGGTATCGATGCTGCGGTATCCGGCCTTCAGTGCGGTTGAGACGGCTTCCTGTGTTTCGTCGTCCGGAACCTGGAAGACACCGAATCCCAACGCAGGAATCGTCTTGCCGTCGGCCAGCACAATGTTCGGAACAGAGGTCACGTCTTGTGATTCGGTCATACCTAGGCAACGCAGCACTCCGGTGGAGTGTTCCCTCACCTGCCCCTTGTCCTGCCCGAAATGGCCGTCTACCTTGGAAGACAAGCCTTGGAATCGCCTCGAGAAAAGAGACGGCGATGAATGTTCCGTACCATCTCGCCTACAAAGTCGGAGTCACTCCGTGGGAGCACACGGGCCGCGGTTTCGACGCACAACTATCAGCACTCCTCGACAAAGTTCCCATCCCCGAGAACGGGCGTGCGCTCGATATCGGCTGCGGAACCGGCCGACATTCCATCGAAATGGCCGAGCGCGGTTGGCACGTCACAGGCGTCGACTCCGAGCAGGAACCCCTGGACAAAGCCCGGATCCACGCTCGCGAAGCTGGTACCACCATCCGATTTCTCCATGAGGATGCCGCCGATCTGCATATCGCCGTCGACCCGGGCAACATGCTGGTCCTGGACATCGGCTGCTTTCACGGGCTCAACGAGCACGAGCGTCACGCCTACGCGCAGTCGGTGAATGCCGTCACGGCGCCCGGCGCCTCGATGATCATGTTCGCCTTCAGCCACGGGCATCGCTGGCCGATGCCACATGGCGTTTCGCGTGACGACGTCGTGCGCCACTTCGACGGTTGGACCATGGAGTCCAGTGATCCAGCCGACGTGAGCGACGCCGGGCTTCCGGTTCGCGCGGCACATCCCTGCTGGTACCACCTGGTTCGACACTAACCCTGTGCGCCTTTATCACCCGCCCGCGGTTAATAAAGGCGCACAGCACAGGGGATACTTGACGGGTGACTGCAACACTGCGCATCAGCGGACTCTCAGCTTCCCGGGGAGAACGCACCCTGTTCTCCGATCTTGATCTCACCATCGCTCCCGGCGATGTCATCGGCCTCGTCGGTGCCAACGGCGCGGGCAAGTCGACGCTCTTGACCGCGCTCGCCGGAACCGGGACTGCGGATGTGGAGGGTTCGATCACCCTGAGCCCACCCGACGCTGCTGTCGGCTATCTCGCCCAGGAACCGGACCGCATCGAAGGCGAAACCGTCCTCGAGTTCCTGGGTCGACGCACTGGGGTCGCGCATGCCGAAGAGGTCATGAATGCGGCTGCCGAAACCCTGGCCGATTCCGAAGAAGATCTGTATTCCCCCGCACTCGAGCGGTGGCTGACGTTCGGCGGCGCCGATCTGCTCGAGCGCGCCGAAAAGGTTGTCGACGAACTGGGCCTGGGTGTTCCCCTCGACGCCCACATGACTGCGCTCTCCGGTGGCCAGGCTGCTCGCGCCGGACTCGCCTCACTGTTGCTCTCGCGCTACGACATCCTGCTGCTCGACGAGCCCACCAACGATCTCGATCTGCGGGGACTCGAACAACTCGAGCGCTTTGTCGACGAAACCCGTGCCGCACTCGTGGTGGTCAGCCACGACCGTGAATTTCTCTCGCGCACCGTCACCGGAATCGTGGAACTCGATCTGGCGCAACAGAACATCGCGGTGTACGACGGCGGCTACGAGTCATACCTCGCCGAGCGTGAGATTGCTCGCCAGCACGCCCGTGAAGCGTTCGAGGAGTACGCGGGCACCCGCTCCGATCTCGAAGATCGCGCGCAGATGCAGCGCAACTGGATGGAACACGGCGTCCGCAATGCGCGTCGTAAAGCGAAGGACAACGACAAGATCGGCCGCGGACTGCGTACCGAATCGACGGAAAAGCAAGCGGCCAAGGCCCGTCAGACGCAGCGTCGTATCGAGCGGCTCGAAGTTGTGGAAGAGCCCCGCAAGGAATGGGATCTGCGAATGGAGATCGCGGCGGCCCCGCGTTCCGGCTCGGTGGTGGCAACCACCAACGGCGCCAAGGTAACCCGCGGATCCTTCACTTTCGGACCCGTCACCACACAAATCGATTGGGGCGATCGCATCCTGATTACCGGCGCAAACGGCGCCGGCAAGACGACACTGCTGAATGTACTTCTGGGAAAGCTCGCTCCGGACGAGGGCATCGCATCCCTCGGATCTGGTGTGGCGATCGGCGAAATCGACCAGGCCCGTGGCCTTTTCGAGGGCGATCAGCCGGTGGTCGAGGCTTTCGGCGCTCAGGTTCCGGAGTGGCCGGATGCTGATGTCCGGACGTTGCTCGCAAAATTCGGCCTGCGCGGGCACCACGTACTGCGGTCGGCGCAGTCTTTGTCTCCCGGCGAAAGAACCAGAGCAGCACTGGCTTTGCTTCAGGCGCGCGGCGTGAACCTTCTGGTCCTCGACGAACCCACCAATCACCTCGATCTACCGGCAATCGAACAACTCGAGCAGGCGATGGAATCGTTCGAGGGCACCCTTCTGCTTGTCACCCACGATCGCCGCATGCTCAGTTCCACGCGCAGCACCCGTCGTTGGCGCATGGATGGCGGGCAACTGTTCGAGGAGTGACCAACCGGGTCGAATAATTCGCGCGCTTGCGCAGACATCACGCGTGTGCAACTATTTATGAGGCGCACGCAATAGTTGCATGCGCGCCATAGGTGGTCGGTTGCACACAAAGCCGTCGGCCCGCCTCTCCGAGAAAGGCACCCCAGAAATGTTGTCGATCCCCGAAAACACGCTCACGCACGGAACAACCGGCGAGCCGATCACCATCCCTCAACTCGGGTACGGCGTCTTCCAGGTTCCGGACTCACAGACCGAGGACGTAACCGGCGAAGCCCTCGACATCGGCTACCGCCACATCGACACCGCCGCAATCTACGGAAACGAATCCGGCGTCGGCCGCGCCATCGCGGCTTCGACTATCCCGCGGCAGGAACTGTTTGTCACCACAAAATTGTGGAACGACGACCAAGGCCATGACAGCTCACTTGCAGCTTTCGACGCCAGCCTGGGCAAGCTCGGCCTGGACTACGTGGACCTGTACCTGATCCATTGGCCCGCCCCGAAAAAGGGCCTCTTTGTCGAGACCTGGGCGGCATTCGAGAAGATCCTCGCCTCCGGCCGTGCCCGTGCGATCGGTGTCTCCAACTTCTTGCCGGAACACCTCGACCTGCTGGCCCAGCACAGTTCGATCACGCCGGCCGTCAATCAGATCGAGCTACACCCAAGGCTCCAGCAGCACACGTCACGCGAGTACGGCCGCTCTCGCGGCATCGAGATCGAAGCCTGGAGCCCGCTGGGCCAGGGAACCATCCTCGACGATCCGACAATCGCCAAGATCGCTGCGGCACACGGCAAGTCCGTGGCTCAGATCATCCTCCGCTGGCACATCGAGCAGGGACACACCGTCCTGTCGAAATCAGTGACCCCGACGCGCATGCGCGACAACGCCGACATCTTCGACTTCGCGCTCACCGCAGAAGATTCGGCCGCGATCGCCGGCCTCAACACAGACTCTCGCGTCGGACCGAACCCGCTCGAACTCAACTGACCGGGCGAGCCAGCGTCAGCAGTACCGAGTCGACCGATTGCTCGGCGAGTAGTTCGTCCAACGGCAGATGGCGGAACAGGGCCCGGTAATAGATGGGCGCCGCCAATGCATCGAGAACAAAATCCAGGTCGAAGTCGTCGCGTATCTCACCGCGAGCGCGAGCCGATTCCAACACTGCTGCAGTCGAATTGCGTCGCGGCTGAAAAAAGTTCGCCTGGAAATCGCGGGCCAATTCCGGATCTGACGCCAGGTCTGCAACCAACGCCGGCAGAACGGCACCCACGACAGTATCGCGCAGGCCGACAACCAACGTCGAGATACCGGCGACCAGATCCGCTCTGAGATCGCCGGTATTGGGCGTCGGCTGCGTACCGACCTGTGCGACAACCACATCCACAACCAAATGCCGCTTCGACGGCCAACGTCGGTAGATCGCCGGGCGATGCACCCCGGCCCTCGTTGCTACCGACCCGATGGAAAGCTCGCCATACCCCTTCTCCCCCAACAACTCCAGAGTCGCAGAAAGAACGGCGTCGTCAATTCGCTCGTCGCGATTGCGAACCATCTACAGCACCGGCCTCGGCATGAGCACCAGTCGCCATCCGTCGGGATCTTCGAAAGTCATTCCCGCATTCTCCGCCCAGTAAGGATTCTCGGATTCGACGGGCTCATGTCCAGCCTCGCCAAGTCGCTGCACAACCTCGTACATTGCAGTCTCCCCGGCGAAGTACAGAACCAGGAGATTGTCGGCACTAGGTGCGGGGCACGGACTTCCGTCGACGTGAGCAGTGAACTCGAGATGGTAGGTCGCGTCGGGTAGCCCGAGCATGATGCCGTCGAAGCCGGCGTGCCCGGAAAATCGATACAGCTCGCGAAGTCCGAGGCAATCACGATAGAACGCAATCACTTCTTCCAGCTTGTCGGTGGGGCGGGCGACTCGCACTTGTACGACCGCCAGATTGTCAGGCCACGCTGTCATACCAAAACGGTACAGTACGTACCGTAACAAATCTAGGATGGGTTTGATCGCCCAAAAAATCAGACGACCACGCCGACTACAAACGATCATTCTCGGGAAACGGCGCCTTGGGCATGAATCGCGGACGCGCAAACAGTACCGACAGATTGGTCGGCTGAGATTCCACCGGACGATCCGATCGATACAGCAACGCCCGTTGCGGCAGACTCACCCACTCACTGACAAAGATGTCGCCGATCCGCTGGACCTGGACATGCGAGCCGTCTTCGAGCCGAACCGTCACATCAGCTCCGGCGTCGGACTGTCCGTAGACAACCCACCAGGATTCGCCCTCGACGTCACCGGGAGTGTGTTCGCCGATGCCGATGACGGCACCCTTTTCCAGGCGGTCGTGCCAGATTTCGGCGCGCGACGCAGGCGCCACGCTGTAACTACCGTCGCTGCGAATGGATACGGCAACACGGGACTTCTCGAGCACCAACTTCTCGACAACCAACTTTTCGGCAACCACCGGCTTGCCCCTTTCGGTTTGGCGAAGCCTAACGCGGTCGACCCCTCCAGGATGGAAACCGGACACGCTGCACAGTGACGAACATTGACAAACTGTTGTGTTTTTACAACACTTTGATAGATGAGCCCAGTCCGCCGGGGAGACTCACTCCCCATCTTCAATCGAATCGCGGTGCTTCGCGCCGAGCGAAAGATGAGTCGGATCCAGCTCGCACAACTTGTCGACGTCAATCCACAGACAGTCGGTGTACTCGAACGCGGCGACCACTATCCCAGCCTGGACCTCGCATTTCGGATCTCCGATGTTTTCGATCTCCCGGTCGAAGCAGTGTTCTCTCGTACAGAGTTCAGCCCTCTGTCCACAGAGGTCTACCGACCCGACCACTATCCCGAGGGGAGTGAAAAGCCAGGTGTCTGAAACAAATCTGATCGATCGCTACCAGGCTCACCGCACTCGACGGTTCATGCAGAACGAGGAAGTGTTCAAACGCTGGTTGCCCACCTGGAGAACTCGCCGCCGACGACGCGTTCTGGTGCGGGCGCTCAGCCTCGTGTTCATCGTGATGATCGCAGTGGCCGTCGCATGCCTGTTCAACACCATGGTCGCGCTGGTATGGCCCGTGATCACCATTGTGTTCATGGCACTGTTCACGTCGTTGCAAGTAGTTTCGGGACGCCAAGGTGACGCTCCGAGGCAAGCCCTGGACGAATGGGAAATCCAGCAACGCAACAATGCTCGCTCCATTGCATTGACCGTGACCCAATCGTTGGTGTTCTTTGTCGCGATATTCCTGATTTTTACCTCGTCGGTGGGTTGGAATGTAGAGAAACTTCCGTATACAGGAGGACTGCTTGCAATCACCGCGATGCTGATCGGCGCATGCACACCGGCAATGATCCTCGCCTGGACCCAGCCGGATCCGGAACCTGGCGACACCGACTAGCCGTACCCCCGCCTGCACCACGTAAGAGCAACACCCGACCGATGAGAAGGAATCATGGCCTCAACCCTGACAATCGACGGAATCTCGAAGCGCTACGGCGACGTCGTAGCGCTCGACAATCTCAGCTTCGAAGTGCGCCCCGGCGAGATCTTCGGGTTTGTCGGCAGTAACGGCGCCGGCAAGACCACGACGATGCGCATCGCCCTCGGTGTCCTCGCAGCAGATTCGGGGGAAGTACGTCTCGGCGGCAATCCCGTGGACCTCGACGTACGACGCACTATCGGATATATGCCCGAGGAGCGTGGCCTCTATCCCAAGATGAAGGTGGGCGCCCAGCTCGCCTATCTTGCCGAGCTGCACGGCCTTTCGAAGGCAGATGCCCGAACGGCAACCACCTTCTGGACCGAGCGCCTCGGTATCGCCGACAGAGCCAAGGACACTGTCGATTCGCTCTCGCTAGGCAACCAGCAGCGAGTTCAGCTCGCCGCTGCTCTGGTGCACGATCCAGCGGTACTTGTTCTCGACGAACCGTTCTCGGGTCTCGACCCGGTTGCCGTCGATGTCATGAGCGACGTACTGGTGGAGAAGGCCCGCACCGGCGTACCGGTCATTTTCTCGAGTCACCAACTCGAACTCGTGGAGCGCCTCAGCGACCGCGTCGGCATCATCAGCCGTGGCAGTATGCGCGAGGTCGGAACAGTCGACGAACTTCGAGGCAAAGGCAACACGCAACTCGAGATCCTTGCACCCGACGCCCCACCCGGCTGGGCTGATCATCTCATCGGTGTCAGCACGGTCAGCCACCGCGACGGACGCACAATTCTGAGTGTCGACAATGCCGCCGACGACCAGCAGATTCTGCACGCCGCCCTGAAAACCGGTCCGGTGCATGAATTCACCCGTCATCGGCCCTCCCTGACCGACTTGTTCCGAGAGGTGGTTTCAGCGTGAGCACTCCGCTAAGCGGTACCCGCGCCATAGGTTTGGTCGCCAAGCGCGAATTCACCACCCAGATTGCCAAGAAGAGCTTTCTGATCAGCAACATCATCATTTTGATCGCTATTGTCGGCGGCATCATCGCCTTCTCCTTGTTCTCCGGGGGCGACGAGGATAAGTCGAAGATCGGTCTGGTTGGCAGCCAGTCGCTTTCAGCCACTCTTGTCAGCAATGGCGAAGCCATCGGCACCGGCGTCGAGGTCACGGAAGTCAGCGACGAAGCGACCGCCCGCACCCGTGTGCAGGACGGTGACCTCGATGTTGCCGTCATCCCTTCCGCCAACGGCGGCGCGACCGTCATCACCAACAAGGAGATCACCACCAACCTCCGAGCCATCATCGAAGGTTCCGTGGCCGGGCAAGCGCAGTCGGAGGCACTGACCGCTGCGGGAGTCGACCCCGCGCAACTCGCAGCGACCACTGCGGCCGCGAAGGTCACCCTGGAAACGCTGGATCCGCCGGATCCCGAACAGGGACAACGCATTGCGCTCTCGATCGCCGCTGTCGCCCTGCTGTACATGCAGATCATGTTGTTCGGAACGTACGTTGCGATGGGTGTTGTCGAGGAGAAGTCCAGCCGCGTCGTCGAACTCCTCCTCTCGACTCTTCGCCCGCTGCAGCTGTTGTGGGGCAAGGTCATCGGGATCGGCGCAGTCGGCTTGCTCCAGCTCGCCGCCTATGCCATCGCCGGGGTGGGCACCGGCCTGGCCACCGGAATGTTGACAGTGACCGGTACCGCGATCGGTGTTCTGATCGGCACAGTCGGCTGGTTCATCCTGGGTTTCGCATTCTTCGCTGTCCTTTATGCCGCAGCAGGTTCCATGGTTTCGCGGCAGGAGGATGTCAACGCAACAGCCGCGCCGCTGGTCATTCTCATCGTCGCAATGTTCGGTATTGCCAGCATGTCGATAGGAAATCCGGAAGGAACGTTGAGCAACGTACTGAGTTGGATCCCCCCCTTCTCGGCCATCCTCATGCCCCTGCGCATCGCCGCCGGAGTTGCGACGCCGTTCCAGATTGTCGGAACGATTGTCCTCATGCTCACGGTCACCGTGATTTTCTCGATCATCGCGGCAAAGATCTACCAGCGCTCCATCCTTCGTGTCGGCAAGGTTGTCTCCTGGAAGGAGGCCTTCGGGCGCTGATCGCGCTGCCCGTCGAAGGCCGGTAGGTTCGTCCGGGACGAAGTAATCGCCGAAAATGGAGGGTGCTGTGCGTATCTCGGCCCAGGAACTACTGACTCACGTGCTTGATCCCGGGAGCTTCGACTCCTGGGATACCGAGCCACTCGATGTCCATCCGGGGCCCGAATATGCAGCAGACCTCGCCAGCGCCCGAGCGAAGAGCGGTGCCGACGAGTCGGTCATGACCGGCGTCGGCACCGTTCGGGGGCGTCGGGTAGCGGTAATCGCCTGCGATTTCAGCTTTCTCGCCGGTTCCATCGGTGTCGCGGCTGCAGAACGAATCGTCTCGGCTGTCGAACGTGCCACGGCGCAGCAACTTCCGCTCCTCGCCTCGCCCACATCCGGCGGAACCCGAATGCAGGAAGGCACAGTCGCCTTCGTGCAGATGGTCAAGATCGCGGCGGCAGTCGCCGTCCACAAGGGCGCTCATCTCCCCTATCTCGTGTACCTACGCAACCCCACTACCGGCGGAGTCTTTGCGTCCTGGGGTTCATTGGGCCACATCACCATTGCGGAACCCGGTGCGCTCGTGGGCTTTCTCGGGCCACGCGTGTACGAGGCTCTTTACGGCGAGAAGTTTCCCGACGGCATCCAGACATCCGAGAACCTGTATCGCAACGGTGTCATCGACGGTGTCGTTCCCGTCGATCGCTTGCGCCTGTTGGTCAATCGAGCACTGTGCGTACTCACCGATCCCCCAGCGCCGCACCTCGCCGATCCGGCCGTAGTCCCCGAAATCCCGGACGTACCGGCCTGGCAATCGGTGATGCTCTCGCGGCGTTCGGACCGTCCCGGAATCCGGCAACTGCTGCGTCATGCCGCCACCGAACAGGTGCCGCTCAGCGGCACCGGACAAGGCGAGACCGACAAGACGATCCTGCTCTCGCTTGCCCGTTTTCGCGGCTACCCCTGCATCCTGCTCGGGCAGGATCGAAGTGGTCAATCTGCGCTCAACACCATGGGCCCGGCAGCCCTGCGCGAGGCCAGGCGCGGCATGAAACTGGCGGAAGAACTTCAACTTCCGCTCGTTCTTGTCATCGACACACTCGGGGCTTCCTTGTCCAAGGAAGCCGAAGAGCGCGGGCTGGCTCCTGAAATCGCCCGCTGCATCGCGGATCTCGTGATGTTGAAAACCTCGACCGTGTCGGTAATTCTCGGCCAAGGCACCGGCGGTGGCGCGCTGGCGCTGCTGCCGGCCGATCGCGTTCTCGCCGCGCAGAACGGTTGGCTCGCACCGCTCCCTCCCGAGGGTGCCAGCGCCATCGTGCACCGCGACATCACGCATGCCCCCGAAATGGCCGCGGCTCAAGGAATTCGATCGTCGGATCTTCTCCGCGACGGCATCGTCGACGCTATTATTCCCGAAATGCCCGATGCAGCCGATGAGCCTGTCGAGTTCTCCAAACGCGTCGGAGCAGCTATCGCGCACGAACTCGCATGCCTGACCGAAGAAACCACCGTCGACAGGACCACTGCGCGGATCGCTCGCTATCGAAATTTGGGAGTACCCCGATGACGCCGAGACCGACGACCCCGCAGGCAACGGACCAGAAGACGAGCGCTGTGAAGACACTGCCGCACAACTACGACCGCGCAGCGCTCGCACGATTCGAAGTGTTTCTTTTTGCTTCGGTAGCAACGGTACTCGTCACCCGCGGATACCTCGCTGCCATGGGATACCCCCAGATCGGCGGCGGCGGACTGCACGTCGCGCATGTCCTCTGGGGTGGACTGCTGATGGCTGTCGCCATTGTCATGACTGCCATCACGGAAGGGAGCCGGATCCGTGCTCGCGCCTCACTGATCGGCGGCATCGGATTCGGCCTGTTTATCGACGAGGTGGGAAAGTTTGTCACCTCCGACGTCAACTACTTCTACCAACCTGCAATCGCAATCATGTACGTCGTCTTCGTTCTGTTTTACCTGATAGCACGCGAAATCGTGATCCGGCGGGGGATGAACGACCGACATCGACTTGCCATCGGTGCACGAGCGTTGTCAGACCTGGCGCTCGGGCAGTTGGACAAAGTTCATTACCACCACGCTTTGCGCGTTCTCGACGGAATACAAGATCCCGAACTCGCGGATCTGGCCGGGTCGATCAAGACCGGACTGCACTCGCACACCCCGACCGGTGACGGCGTCGAATCGCGGCTCACCAATTGGCGAAATTCCGTCTCCACTCGCCTCGACGCAGTCCTCGGACATCGCATTGTCCGTCGAATCGTGTTGGCGCTTTTTATCGTGGAAGCACTGGGTTCGATAGCCACCGCCGTGATCGCACTGTTCACAAAAGTGGAAATCGTAGCCGAGGACGTCTCGGATCTTGTTGTTCTCCTATCGACCGCTACATCGACGATCCTGGTGATTCTGGGCGTGTGGTTCCTGTTCCGCAACCGCTACCTGCGAGCCCTGCGACTGCTCCGGGCATCGATCGTCATCAGCCTCCTTGTGACTCAGGTGTATCTGTTCACGCAAGATCAATTCGGAGCGCTCACCGGCTTTGTACTGTCGCTCTTCATGCTGGCCGTTCTGCGTGTCACCATCCGAACCGAGGAGGCAGCAGCAGAAGCTGCGACTGATCGCAGCCTCGAAGTGCGTCACTGACCGACAGATCCGGTCCGCCCAGCGCACAAGAGTGGGCTGCCGGCTTCTGGCGTCCTAATTTCGCGGCCCTCGAGTAAAGTGCAACAAGTCAGCCGTACCAGAAGGTCATGAGAGGACCCACGTCGATGAGCGAGCGCGAGCAGACGGCCCACACCACCTATGCCGACGCGTATCGCGAGAGTATGGAGCAGCCGGAGCAATTCTGGCTCGATGCGGCTCGCGCTGTGGATTGGGATGTTGCCCCCACCAAAGCTCTCGACGACTCCGCAGCGCCCGTCTACCGCTGGTTCCCGGATGCTTCGCTGAACACGAGCTTCAATGCTCTTGATCGCCACGTACGCGACGGACGCGGAGACCAGACAGCGCTCATCTTCGATTCGGCGATGGTTCCGACCAAGACCTCGTACACGTACTCCGAACTGCTCGAGCAAGTTTCACTGTTCGCCGGCGTTCTGCGCGATCAGGGCGTCGTTGCCGGAGACCGCGTCATCATCTACATGCCGATGATCCCCGAGGCTGCGATTGCCATGCTGGCCTGCGCGCGTATCGGCGCGGTGCACTCCGTGGTGTTCGGCGGTTTTGCCGCCAAGGAACTCGCAACGCGTATCGACGACGCCGGCCCGGTGGTGCTGGTGACGGCGTCGGGCGGCCTCGAACCCGGGCGCACCATCGAATACCTGCCGATGGTCGAGAAGGCTCTGCAGCTTTCCGCCACTCCGGCGCACACCGTCATCGTGAAAAATCGTGAACAGATTCCCGGCTCCGCTGCCGACTACAAGTCCAGTGGCGCAGCGTGGTTCGACTGGGACGAGTTGATCGCCGACGCCACTCCAGCCGCTCCGGTCTCCGTTGCTGCGACGGATCCGCTCTACATCCTCTATACCTCGGGCACCACCGGTAAGCCCAAGGGCGTTGTTCGTGACAACGGCGGACACGCGGTGGCGCTCACGTGGACGATGAAGAATCTGTACAACATCGAACCCGGTCAAGTCTGGTGGACTGCTTCCGATGTCGGCTGGGTGGTCGGCCACTCCTACATCGTCTACGGCCCCTTGTTCGCGGGCGCAACCAGTGTCATGTACGAGGGCAAGCCCGTCGGAACCCCGGATGCCGGCGCTTTCTGGCGCATCATTTCCGACTACAAAGTATCGGCTTTGTTCACTGCCCCGACGGCAATTCGCGCTGTCCGCAAGATGGATCCCAATGCGGAAGAACTTGCGAAGTACGATATCTCGTCCCTGGACACGTTGTTCGCCGCCGGGGAGCGCCTCGATCCCGACACCTACGAGTGGGCGACACGTGTCCTGGATCGTCCCGTCGTCGACCACTGGTGGCAGACCGAAACCGGTTGGGCGATCTGTGCCAACCTCCGCGGTCTCGAACCCATGGAGATCAAGGCCGGCTCCCCCACCGTCGCCTGCCCCGGCTATCGCGTCGAAATCGTCGACGGCAAAGGCGAACTCGTCGGAGCGGGCACCGAGGGCAACATAGTCATCGGCCTGCCGCTACCTCCCGGAACCCTCGCCGGACTGTGGCGCGACGACGATCGGTACGTCAAGTCGTACCTCTCCACCTTCGACGGCTACTACCTCACCGGCGACTCGGGCTACATCGACGAGGACAACTACGTGTTTGTTCTCGGCCGCAGCGACGACGTGATCAACGTTGCCGGACACCGCCTTTCAACCGGAAGCATGGAAGCAGTTCTTGCCGGTCACCCGGCCGTCGCAGAGTGCGCGGTCATCGGCATCCACGACGAACTCAAAGGACAGCGGCCCAGCGGCTATGTCGTCCTCAAGTCCGGCGTCGACATCGATCCCGAAACGCTCCAGAAAGAACTGGTAGCCCGGGTCCGCGATCAAATCGGTGCCGTTGCCACGTTCCGCGACGTGACCGTCGTGCAGGCGCTCCCGAAAACTCGATCCGGCAAGATCCTGCGCAAGACGATGCGTCAGATCGCGGACAACGAGGAGTACACCGTACCGTCGACTATCGAAGACATGTCCGTTCTGGATGATCTGACGAAACTTCTTCGCGGATAGCAATTTTCACGATTCCCCTACCCGATCCAGCATGAGCACGCAGTATGAGGATGTTCTGCGATTTCAGTACTTCAATCGGGTAGGGGAAGTTACATGGGCACTTTGGACGGACAGGTAGCGTTCATCACCGGAGCAGCACGCGGTCAAGGCCGCGCGCATGCAGTCAAGCTTGCTTCGGAAGGCGCAGACATCATCGCGGTGGATCTCTGCGCGCCTGTTGCCACAGCCGGATACGACATGGCGACCGAATCGGATCTGGCCCAGACCGTGAAGCTGGTCGAGGCCCAGGGCCGACGCATTTCTGCCTCGGTCGCCGACACCCGTGATCTTGACGCTCTGAAGGAGGCAGTCGACGCCGGCGTCGAGAAGTTCGGGCGTCTCGACATCGTCATCGCGAACGCCGGCATCGCCGCGTCCGCGAAACTGTCGTGGGATCTCAGCCCCGAAGAGTTTCGCGAACTGATGGACATCAACGTCACCGGGGTCTGGTTGACCACCAAGGTATCGATCCCCCACATCATGAACGGCAACCGCGGCGGATCCATCGTGCTGATCAGCTCGATGGCAGGGTTGCGCGGCGTGCCGGGCATCGTCCATTACTCGGCTTCCAAACATGCCGTCCGCGGATTGGCGAAGTCACTGGCCAACGAACTCGGTTGGGCCGACATCCGCGTCAACTCCGTTCACCCCGGCAACGTACGCACCACGATGATCGACAACGAACCGATGGTCCGAGGATTCCGACCGGACCTGGAAAATCCGGTTCTGGAAGACACTGCGCCCATCATGTCGAAGCTGAACTTGCTGCCGCACCCGTGGGTGGAACCCGACGTGATCGCCGATGCGGTGTTTTATCTGGTGGGGCCGGCGGGACGGGGAATCACAGGAATCGCACTGCCAGTCGATCTGGGAACGTCCGAGAAGTTCGCCGGCGGATAAACGCAGGAGGGTTCGGGACACAAAAAAATTGCCGCTGCCGGATGGGTCTCGAGCACCATCCGGCAGAAGCAATTCTCGGCTTGATCAAGCCTTCGTAGCAACAGAACAAGTAGTCGGCAACCTCATAGGCGCTCCTCGTCTGAAGTAGGAAACTCATGTGTGGGATGCGCAACAAACCCAAGACCCACAATAGATCCATTTTCGCGAAACCGCGCGTCAAACGGCAGTATTTTTTCAGATTCAGACAATCGCGGCAAGCCTCTCATCACCTACGATCAACAGAAATCGCTCAATACAGGGGGAACGCGTCATGTCCGTCAGTTACACCGTGTCCGATCCGATTCATGGGGATGTCGACGTCCTGTTCGACCCCGAAATGGGCGTCGTAGAAGTCCGCAACGGAGGTTCCTGCGCGACCCTGACTCGCACAGTCAGCTCCCCACACCGTGAGGGTATTCCGATCGGTACCCGCACCCAGTCCGAACTGTCGCTCGCGCTCGACGGCGACACTGTGAAGCTCGAGGTGGGCAAGGGCGTTTTGTCACGTCGCTCGTACTCCGTGTCTGCTGTCGTCGACGGATCAACACTGACGTTGGTCCCCGTCGACGACGCAAACAGTGCCTTCACTCGCGACGGGGATCGTCTTGCATTGTTCTCGAAGGACGAGGAGACGGATCCTCGGCGCACGGACGCAGTCTGGACGACAACGCCGAGTCGCAACGAACTCGTCATCGGATACGCGCTGGCCGAGGCGTTCGATTGTGGAGCACTGAACGGGGCCGTAGCGCTATTCGAATCCCTGATACTCGGCACTCCGCAGTAGCCCTCAAAGCAGGTGAATCACCAGCAAGATCACTGCGATAGCCGGGAAAAACATCTGCACGACCGCTGCGCGGGCTTTGTCCGGCGAGGAGAGGATCAGGACGAGGCCGGCCGCAACCATCGAACCCGTGCCGGCCAATACAAGCGCGATTCCGACTGATGCAGAACCCGTTGCCGCGATCACGATGCCTATCACCGAGACAATGGCCAGGAAGAGGTTGTAAAAGCCCTGGTTGAAGGCCAGCGGCTTTGTGGTGAGCGCTTCTTCCTCGGACTTCACACCGAATGTCGCCCGAGTCTTCGGTGCCGTCCAGAGGATCGATTCGAGGACAAAAATGTACACATGTACAACGGCTGCGAGCGCCGCGAAGATGTAGCCGGCAACGTTCATCAGTGGGCTCCTGAGGGTGCGAATGAATTTTGTATCGGTCAGTTCAATATATACTGGATCGGACGATACAGAAAGGGTTGAGTTCGATGGGCCGATCACAGGAATTCGATACCAAGACCGTCGTTGCCGCAGCTCTCGACGTATTTTGGTCCCACGGATACGAGGGCGTGTCACTTACCGACCTCGAGACAGCAACCGGCCTGAGCCGGTCCAGCCTCTACAACTCCTTCGGCAACAAGCGCGGCCTCTTCGATGCCGCCGTCACGATGTACCTCGATTACGTCATACGTCCACGCCTGCGAGGACTGACCGAAAACCCGGGCGTCGACGCCATCGATAAATACCTCTACTCGCTGAGCGTTGCCATCGCCGCCATGACGCCGGAATCACCACGTCGCGGATGCCTGCTTCTGAACACAGCGACCGGCATGGGCGCACATGACGACGCACTCGCCGAAGTGGTCCGCAATTATCGCCGAGAACTCTCCGACGCACTCCGGTCCGGATTGATCGCGATATTTCCCGATGCACCGGCCCTCACACTCGATGATCGGACTCGAATTCTGTTGTCCTGCAAGATAAGCGCACTGATCCTCGCCCGAGTGGACACCCTGCAGGCAATCGCCATTCTCGATACTGCGCGCCGAACAACCAACGAGTGGCAGAGCTAAACCGAAACCTTCGACGCCAGAACCTGATCCACCAACTCGGAAACCCGTAACGGGGACAGTGGTTCGAGGTCGAACAATATGCGGTAGACAATCGGTGCGACAACGTGGTCCACCACCGAATCACCATCCACCGCAGAAGCTTCGGGCCAGCGCGCAAGTATCACGTCGATCTGGGTACGACAGAAATACGCACATTTGAACTTCTTCGTACCCTCGGACGCGAGAGCGTGATCGTCGCTCATCAGCACATCGCGAAGCGCGGCACGCCCCACCGGCGTCGACATCTCCTCGAGGTACTCCTGCGACCAGGCCGTCAAATCTCCACGCAGCGAACCGGTCTCACGTGGCGGAGCGTCGGGACGCAACTGTTCGATCGATACGTCGGCAAAGACCTCGTTGATGTCGCCCCAGCGCCGGTAGATCGTAGACGGAGTGACACCCGCATCACTCGCAATCATGGGCACCGTGATCTCGGCCCGCTCATGCCGCTCCAACAGCGCACGAGCAGACGCGCGCACGGCCTGTTGAATGCGTGCGCTGCGGCCACCAGGGCGCGGACCTGTGGTCGGAGTCATGGATCCGATACTAACGCAAAGATATTGCGTTAAGCCAGGGCTGGGCGTACCGTTCTAAAAGCAAAGAATTTGCGTTTGATCCCTTAGTCGTACCGAAAGCGCCACGCGATGACAACAACCGTTCTACAGAAGACTGTGGGCGCCACACGGCCCCGACTCGGCCGTGGCGCCACGTTCACGCTCATCGCAGTCATCATCGCTACCTTCCTCGGCGCGTCCGCTACTCCGACCCCTCTGTATGAGCATTACCAGCAACTGTGGGGGTTCTCCTCGCTTGGATCGACGCTCGTCTTCGGCATCTATGCTCTGGCACTGCTCGCGACGCTACTTACGGCCGGGTCGCTGTCCGACCACATCGGCCGCAGGCCAGTCCTCCTCGGAGCCCTTGTCCTCGAAGCATTTTCGTTGGTTCTCTTCGCGTCGGCCGACGGCTTGACAATGTTGCTGATTGCCCGCGTCATACAAGGCATCGCGACCGGCGCTGCCATCAGCACACTGGGTTCTGCCCTCATCGACCTCGAACGCACACCGGGACGGGGCTCCGTCATCAACAGTGTTGCTCCGACGGTTGGCCTGGCCGTCGGCGCCGTGGGTTCCAGCCTCATCACCGAACATCTCCCGCGCCCCACCAGCACTGTCTATCTTGTCCTCCTCGTCATCGTCATACTCGAGATCCTCGGAGTCTGGGCTGCTCCCGAAACCTCCGGTGGACGCCCCGGTGCCTGGAAATCCATGCGGCCCGCCCTCTCCGTTCCACGGGAGGCGCGCACGATGATCGCTCTGACCGCACCGTGCTTGATTGCAGTCTGGGCACTGGGTGGTTTTTACCTCTCACTCGGACCAGCCTTGGCGCGCAACGCACTTGACGTCCACAGCTCGCTGATCGGCGCGGTCATGGTCGCCACTCTCACCGGATTCGGTGCCGCCGCTGTGCTCACGTTCCGCAATCTCGGCGGCCGCACGGTCATGTTGATCGGCACCACCACGTTGATTCTGGGCGTCGGAATCACACTTTTGGGTGCCGAAATCTCTTCCACCGTGGCAATTTTTGCCGGAACTGCGATCGCGGGCATCGGATTCGGGGCCGGTTTCCAAGGCACGATTCTCACCGTTATGCCACTCGCCGACAACCACCAACGCGCCGGCCTTCTGTCCACCGTGTACGTCATCGCTTACCTCGCCAACAGCCTTCCGGCATTGCTCGCGGGCTATCTCGTCGGCAAGATCGGTTTGGTCGACACCACCCGCAGCTACGGCGCACTTGTCATGGCCTTGGCGGCAGTGGCACTGATCGGACTCTTGGTCACCGGCGAGCGGAAGAAGTCGGTGCCGTCGGTCATCGAGTAGTCGCCCCACTCAGCCCTTGATCTCGCCGTATCGCCGGAGCGCCTCCTCACGCTCGAGGGCGTGGTCCACGATCGGATCCGGATAGTCGGCTGGGCGCATCGCTTTCGGTGAATGCACTGCCTTTCCCGGAATCCCCCGCAGTTCGGGAACCCACCGCCGAACGTAGTTGCCGTCGGGATCGAACTTCTCGCCCTGAGTTGTCGGGTTGAACACCCGAAAGAACGGTGACGCATCGGTTCCCGAACCGGCGGTCCATTGCCAGCCATGCTGATTGGATGCCAGATCGCCGTCCACCAGATGCGCCATGAAGTAGCGAGCACCGCGCCACCACGGAATATGCAAGTCCTTCACCAGGAATGACGCAACAATCATTCGGACACGATTGTGCATCCAATGCTCGGTCGCCAGTTGACGCATCCCCGCGTCGACGATCGGAAAGCCTGTCCTACCCTCGCACCATGCCTGAAATGCCACGTCCGAATCGGCACCGCGGTCGTGGCGCAAACGGTCGAACTTCGCGTCGTAGTTTTCGCGCGCACTGTCCGGCCGCTGAAACAGGATGTCCGCGTAGAAATCTCGCCAGGCCAACTGCCGACGATAGGCCTGGGGTCCGTCGCCGGTACGTCTCGATAGATCGGCCAACATGGTTCGCGGATGAATGGTGCCGTACTTCAAAGGGATCGACATCCGGCTCGTCGTATCGAGGTCGGGCCGGTTGCGTTCGTCGTCGTACCGATCAAGACTGTTCTCGCAGTAGTCTTTCCACTGTTCGAGCGCGCTGACCTCACCGGCCGGGTAGAGATTCTTCCCGTTCGCCGCGGGAATTCCCTCACGCGCAGGGCCACCATCGCGATCATCCGGATCGAGCCATCGCACCGTCTGCGCATCTGTTGCAGCCGGTCCACGCCAGCCATGTTCCATCCACTGACGGAAGTACGGCGTGAAAACCTTGTACGGATTGCCGTCTGCTTTGGTGACGCGCCCCGGCGCAACGGCGTAGGGCGATCCCGTCGCGATCAGATCTATCTGCCTCGTCACTGCCGCATCTCGCCGCCGTCCGTACGGTCCGTAGTCGGCGCTGATGTGAACCTCGGTTGCCCCGACCGAGCGCGCCGCAACTGGCACCAACTCGACCGGATCACCGCGAACCACCGTCAGCCGTCCGCCGAGCTGCTGGTCGAGCGCCGCCAGATTGGCAAAAAGCTGATCCTGACGCGGCGCCCCCGCCGGCCCGAGCAAATTTTCATCGAGCACGAACAGCGCCAGCACTTCTCCCCCGGCGTCAGCTGCCGCCAGGAGTGAGGGAAGGTCGCTCACCCGGAGGTCACGGCGAAACCAGACGACGGAGTTGTCCACTCCGCCAAGCCTACCGACCACACCGAACCAACTAGACCAGGACAGGCTCGGACTCCGGCACTGGGGACGGAGCCTTCTTCATTCCTGCGACCACGCACAGCGTAATTCCGACGGCAATCCAGCACGCCAGCACCAGAATTGGCTTCGCCGCACCATGGCCGTCGAAGAACGCCAGAGAACGAACCGCAGCACCAGCAGCACCCGGCGGGAGCAGCTGCCCGAAGGCGCCCCAGCCTGCCGGCAGCCACGCGCCCGTGGTTGCCATTCCGGAAAGCGGGTTGGCCACGAACATCATCAGAACGGCCCCGAGCCCGAACCCCTTCATACCCAGCAAGGACTCGAGACCCAGAATGGTCAGGGAGATCGCGGAAATTCCCAGTGCGAGTGCCAATGAGGTGAGGACATAGTTGCCGTCCAGGCTGTGGGTACCGAACTGCAGGATGGCCGTCAAGGCAAAGCCTGCGACTACCGCGATACCGGCGGCGCCGGACACCCGCTTGCCGATACTGCGCGGAAACAGTTGCACCAGAACGATAGCGGGCATCATGCCGCCGAAGACGAGCGGCAAGGCGAGAGCGGTGAGCCCTGCGCCGGCCGGGTCGTCCTTCGTCAGAGGAACTACGTCTTCGACAACCACCTCGGTCCCGGAAGCTTCAGACAATGCACTCGCCACGCCGGTCAGTGTTTGAGCAATGGGTGCACCTCCGGCGGTAGCGATCAACATTCGTGGACCATTCGCATCCACGACAATTCCGCCGACCACCTCCCGGTTCCGGATTGCGTCGCGAACAGCGTCAGCGTCAGCGAACTGGTCGAACGCGAATGCACCAGGCTTGTTCTCGCCTAGCGACGCCGTGATCTGCGTCGTCGCCGGAGCAGGACCTGCGATTCCCAGCTTCAATTCGTGCGCGCCACTATTGACCGAAGGCAAGACAAACGCCAGGAGCATGAGGCCGATGACGGCGGAGAGGCCGAGCACCACGGCCAGTAGCTTCTTGCCGTCCTTCGGATCGGAGACAGTCTCCATGAATAACCCCTTCATAAGTGGAGGATTTCCCTCCGGCTCTTGTGGAAGATATTCCTCCGGTTATGATGGGTTGTCAATACCGGAGGTGGAAATGAGAGCCGATGCGCTCGAACGCAGGAATGCGATAGTCGGAGCCGCGCGCGCGGTGTTCACACAGCGTGGGCACGACGCGCCGCTCGACGCCGTTGCCGAACTCGCACATGTTGGCATCGCCACGCTCTACCGAAATTTTCCGACGCGCGAGGAACTGGTGACGGCCGTTGCCGTCGCGACGCTCACCGACGCCCGAGAAGCCGCCGAAACCGCACTCGCGGGAATGCCAACCGATCCGAGTCTGGCCTGGCAGAGCTTGGTGGACCGACTCGTAGAGCTGAAGTTGGGCGCGCTCATCCCGGCACTGGTCGAGCGTAGTTTCGCGGAGTTCCCTCCGGAGGTTCTCGAGGCCCGCGAACTGACCAAAACTCAGATGACCGCCGCAATCCGCGCCGCACAATCCGCCGGACTCGTCCGGCCTGACCTGCACCCCTTCGAGTTCGTCCTGGCTCTGGCCCGGCTGACCCGCCCCCACCCCGAACTGTCGGACGAGGCGATACCGAACCTCGTTCCACGGCTGGTTGCCATATTCGTGGCAGGCCTACGACCGGACGGCACCGACTTGCCGATCTGATAAACAAAACTGCCATTCCTGGCAGGGCACAATGGGACGGTGACCGACACACCGCTCATTCTCGTGGTCGACGACGACCCCGACGTCCGCACCTCGCTCGAACGGGGGCTGCGCCTTTCGGGGTTCTCGGTCCTGACCGCTGTCGACGGCGCAGACGCCCTCCGAGTGATCGCGAACAAGCACCCGGACGCGGTAGTTCTCGATATCAACATGCCCGTCCTCGACGGCACCGGTGTGGTGACGGCATTGCGCGCGGCCGGCAACGAGATACCCATCTGCGTGCTCAGCGCCAGAAACTCCGTCGACGACAGGATTGCCGGACTGGAATCCGGTGCCGACGATTACATGGTCAAACCGTTTGTCCTCGCCGAATTGGTCGCGCGCGTCCGCGCAATGCTGAGGCGGAGCAACGCCCCTGCCGGCGACCACTCCGGAGGCACTAACACCCTGCGCATCGGAAACCTCGACATCGACCTCTCCGGTCGACGGGTTCGCATCGACGGCAACGAAGTACCTCTGACCAAGCGCGAATTCGAATTGCTCGAAGTCCTGGCCCACAACTCGGGAATCGTCCTGACCCGCGAACGCCTCCTCGAACTCGTGTGGGGGTACGACTTCGTGGCGGACACCAACGTCGTCGACGTGTTCATCGGGTACCTTCGCCGAAAATTCGAGTCCGGCGGATCGCCTCGCCTGCTCCACACCGTCCGCGGCGTCGGATTTGTTCTTCGGGAGAACCCGTGAAGCGGCGGCGCTTCTCACTGCGAATCCGCGTCGCTGCCGCCGCAGCGCTGGGGGCGACGTTCATCGTTCTTGCACTCGGCGTTGTCGTTGCACTCGCGATCGCGCGAAACAATCTCGCGCAGTTGGATCGTCGACTCGAGACCGCGTCGACGGTTGTCGTGGCCAACGCCGCCACCGCAGGTCCGTTCCTCGGCGCTTTCGGCGATGCTGGTGCGTTCTCTGTGACCATCCGCAACGACACTGACGGCAAGGTCATGTCCAGTACCCCCACCAGGCTCCCGGCTCTGCCGGTGGGTTCGGAAACCGTCGAGGTTGACGGAACCATGTATCGCGCCTACACCGCCGAAGCTGATGGAATCAATGCTCTTGTCTCTCTGGCAGTTCCCTACGCGGAGGCCCGCGACATCACTGTCGATCAGCAAAAGCAGGTGGCATTGTTCGGGCTGGGTGCTGTGGCCGCTGCGGCCGCGCTGGGCTGGCTGTTCGGCGGACCGGCAGTGCGTCCACTCGTTGAATTGACACGCCGGATCGCCCGACGCGACCCTGACCTCGCCACCCAGGTCTCCGGCATTCGAGAAGCGGATGAGCTTGCGGCAGCCGCAGAATCGATGCTCAGGGACGTTGCCAGCGCACAGGCAGCCACGACGTCGGCTTTGGCCACAGCTCGAGATTTCGCCTCGGCAGCAGCACACGAACTCCGAACGCCGTTGACGGCCATGCGCACTGACATCGAAGTGCTGTCCATCCATGATCTGGATCAGTCACAAAGACACGAAATTCTGGTCGATCTCGCGCGCGCCCAAGGACGAGTGGAATCGACATTGCGCGACCTCGAGCGGCTAGCCAAGGGCGAGTTGTCCACGGCCGAGGATTTCAAGGACACCGATCTGATCGAAGTGTGCGATATTGCCGCCGACGAAGCGCAACGCCTCCATCCGAATCTGCGGGTGAGTGTCGAAACCACCGATTCGCCTCTGCCCTACCGCATTCACGCATTGCCGGGTGGCATCCGGTTGATCCTCGACAATGCCATCACCAATGCCGTGCGGCATGGCGGCGCCACCGAAGTGCGGATCACCCTGGGATGCCGTCCCGGCCCGCCCGCGACATTCACCATCACCATCGACGACAACGGGTCCGGCATTCCCGAAGGCGAGCGCGAGGCAGTGTTCGAGCGGTTCACCCGCGGCTCGACTGCCGGTAAATCCGGCTCAGGGCTGGGGCTGGCGCTGGTCGCTCAGCAAGCCTTCCTCCACGGCGGCAGCACCTCGCTTCACGACAGCCCGTTGGGCGGAGCACGTTTGTCTGTCGAACTCCGAGATGCGCCCGCGCAGAACTGAACCCAAGGTAGGAACGATGTCCGAACCCTATGTCGCGCAGCCTGATCGCTACGAGACCATGCCCTACCGTCGCACCGGCCGAAGCGGATTGAAACTACCCGCTATTTCGCTGGGACTGTGGCACAACTTCGGTGACGACGTTCCGATCGACCGCCAACGAGCAGTGCTACGACGCGCATTCGATCTCGGTATCACTCATTTCGACCTGGCCAACAACTACGGCCCGCCGTACGGCAGTGCCGAAACCAACTTCGGACGAATACTGCGGGAGGACTTCGCGTCGTATCGTGACGAGTTGATCATCTCGTCCAAGGCCGGCTGGGACATGTGGCCAGGCCCTTACGGTTTCGGTGGCTCCCGCAAATATCTGCTCTCGTCACTCGACCAGTCGCTGGGCCGGCTGGGCATCGACTACGTCGATATCTTCTACAGCCACCGCCCCGATGCGGAGACGCCGATCGAAGAAACTGCCGGAGCCCTCATCAGCGCCGTCCAGCAGGGCAAAGCGCTGTACGCCGGGATCAGCTCGTATTCTCCACAGCGCACCCGCGCCATCGCCGCCTTGCTTGACGCGGCCGGCGTTCCGCTACTCATTCACCAGCCGAGTTACTCGATGCTGAACCGCTGGATCGAGCAGGATCTGCTGAGTACGGTCGACGAACTCGGAGTCGGTGTGATTGCGTTCTCGCCCTTGGCGCAGGGGATGCTCACGGACAGATATCTGAACGGGATACCCGAGAATTCTCGTGCAGCACAGGGAAAATCATTGGATCCGTCGTGGCTCAGCGACGACGCACTCGAACACATCCGCGCCTTGGACGCTATCGCGAAAAGTCGAGGTCAATCGTTGGCGCAACTCGCGTTGAGTTGGGCATTGCGCGATCCGCGTGTCACCTCGGTGCTGATCGGGGCATCCAGCGTCGCGCAACTCGAGTCGAACGTCGGCGCACTGGACAACCTCGAGTTCAGTTCCGCCGAACTGGCCTCCATCGATCAGCATGCCCGCGACAGCGGCATCAATCTGTGGGCGGAGGCCAGTTCGATCTGAACCATCACAATCCGTGCGACTGCTAAATGCTCGGCAAAACCACGTTGACGTGCTCGCCCTCTTCGAAGATTGCGGAGGCCGGTCCCACGATCAAGGGATCCGGGGTTCCCACAAGCTTGTGATCCTTGTTGGGGTATTCGAAACTGGCGAGCACGTGACGCATCGCTTCGAGCCGTGCCCGCTTCTTGTCATTGCTCTTGATCACGGTCCACGGAGCGTCTCCTGTGTCCGTGTAGAAGAACATCGCTTCTTTGGCCTGGGTGTAGTCGTCCCACTTATCAAGGGAGGCAAGGTCTGTGGGTGACAGCTTCCACTGACGCACCGGATCTGTTCGGCGGGCGGCAAATCGCGCTAACTGCTCTTCTCGACTGACCGAGAACCACAATTTGTGCAGGTGAATCCCGGAGTTGACGAGCATCCGCTCGAATTCCGGTGCCTCACGCATGAATTCGAGATACTGGGTCGGGGTGCAATATCCCATCACGCGCTCGACGCCGGCGCGGTTGTACCAAGACCTGTCCATCATGACGATCTCGCCGCCGCTGGGCAGGTGCGCGACATACCGCTGGAAATACCACTGCGTACGCTCGATGTCCGTCGGCTTCTCGAGGGCGACGACGCGTGCCCCGCGAGGGTTGAGATGCTCGGTGAAACGCTTGATCGAGCCACCCTTGCCGGCCGCGTCGCGGCCTTCGAAGATGATCAGAACTTTCTGACCGGTGTCCTTGACCCACAGTTGCAGTTTGAGTAGTTCGATCTGAAGCCGACGCTTCTTCCGCTCGTACTCACGGCGCGACATCTTCTTCTCGTACGGATAGCCCTGTCTCCAGGCATCCGCGAATTCAGCAGATTCCAGCCCGCCAAGTTTGGCCGTCAGACTCGCGATCTCGTCGATCTCCTGCGCGTAGTCCTCGGTCACGGAAATTCTGGTTGCGGTAAGTGGCAGGTCAGGAACCCTTCCGTCCACACCATTCGACTCTGGACTCATAAAATGTGCGCTCCTTACCGTTGAGCATCCGGAATGTGAATTTTACGCGCTCCTGTCCGGACACGTACGATCTCTGCGGCAATTACCATCACGCCCGCAACCGACACGTCCTTGCATCGCAGCGCACCGATGCACGCACGGTACTTTGATTCGAGGTAGCCACGACGGCTGCCGCTCGAGCACGAGAGAGTTCTGAAAACATATGCGCGTTGACGGACGGGACATCCCGGTAACGGGAAGCCTTCTGCCGCCGCTGCAACGCAGAACCAGCGACATCATGCGTGTGGCCGTCGCTGCTGTACTCATGGGCGGTGTGATCGCCGGTTCATTGATTACACGCAGCCAGTGGGACGCTCTCGAGACGTCCGTTTCGAACATCGTCGGCGTTCTCTCCCCCAGCCTGTCGGACACCGTCTACCTTCTGTACGGCATCGCGATCCTGGCACTGCCGTTCGCGATTCTCATCGGACTGATTGTGGGTCGACGGTGGAAGCTGCTCGCGGGATACGCCGCCGCCGGGCTGATCGCGCTCGTAGCGCTGTCCTTCACCGGTACCGGACTCGCAGCCCCGAAATGGCATCTCGACGTACCTGACCGCCTTGACGCCACCTTCCTCTCACAGTTCCTCGACGACCCCCGCTGGATCGCGATGCTGGCCGCTGTTCTGACCGTATCGGGTCCATGGCTGCCCAAGAAGTGGCGTCGCGCCTGGTGGACCCTGCTCCTGCTGTTCGCCCCGATCCACCTTGTGGTCAGTGCGATCGTGCCGGCGAGGTCGATGCTCGGACTGTCCGTCGGTTACCTCATCGGTGCCGTGATCGTGCTCGTCGTCGGCACTCCGGGTCTCGAGGTTCCGTTGGATTCCGCGGTCCGGGTGCTGTCGAAACGCGGCTTCCGTGTCACGGCTTTCCGCGTGGTCAGCCCGTCGGGCATCGGCCCTCTCGTCCTGTCCGCGGCGATCGATCAATCCCCGGACGGCGAACTGTGCGACGCGTTGACCGTCGAACTGTACGGACAGAATCAGAGAAGCAGCGGGGCGATCCGCCAGACCTTCCGCTGGATCTCCTTCCGCAATCGTGAAACTCCCCCGCCCCACGGATCACTGCGCCGCGCCGTCGAACATCGCGCGTTGATGGGAATCGCCTTCGCCGATATCGGGCTCGCCAGCTCCAAAGCCGTCGCGATCTCGGTACTCGACCGCGGCTGGCAAATGTACGCGCGTCCCTCGCCACGCGGAATCCCCCTCTCCGTCGCCGCCCAGGAGCACAAGACCGAGGACCTCGACGCCGAAGGTGAGTCCTCGAAACTTATCGACGCACTGTGGCAGACACTGCACACCGCCCACATCCATCAGATGGCCCACGGCGACCTCCGCGCATCCGAGATCCACGTCGACGGCGGAACGGTCCTCTTCGGCGGTTACGCGTATTCCGAGTTCGGCGCCACCGAAGTGCAGATGCAGTCGGACAACGCACAACTTCTCCTGACGACTGCATCACTGTTCGGTGTCGATCAGGCAGTGGAGACGGCCATCCGAATTCAAGGCGCAGAAACCATTCTCGGGGCCAGTGGCCGGTTGACAACCGCGGCGATGCCGAACCGTATCCGCCGGGGAATCCCGGACTCCACCCCGCTGATGACCGAGATCCGCGACGAGGTCGGCGCCAAGAACGGCATCGAGAAAATCGCCCCCGCGCAGGTCACACGATTCAGCCGGAATCAGATCATCCAGTTGGTGCTGCTCATCGGATTGGTCTACGTCGCGTACCCATTCCTCAGCCAGGTACCGGCCTTCATCACCGAACTCAACACCGCAAACTGGTGGTGGGCACTCCTGGGACTTGCCGTCTCGGCACTGACCTACGTCGGCGCCGCAGCGGCCCTCTGGGCCTGCGCATCATCCATGGTCAGTTACCGACACCTCCTGATCATGCAGGTAGCCAACACATTTGCAGCGACGACGACGCCCGCCGGCGTCGGCGGCTTGGCACTCAGCGTCCGCTTCCTGCAAAAGGGCGGACTGGGCACCGTCCGAGCGACCGCAGCCGTTGCCCTGCAACAAACCGTTCAGGTAGTCACCCATGTCGGTCTGCTCATCTTCTTCTCGATCGTCGCCGGCCGAGACACCAATCTGTCGCACTTCATTCCGGGTTCGACGGTGCTCTACCTCATCGGCGGCATCGCACTGGGAATCCTGGGCGCCTTCATGTTCATTCCCAAACTCCGGCAATGGCTCAACAACGATCTCCGGCCACAGGTCACCGAAGTCCTCGGAGAGCTGAGCCAGTTGGCGCGCAACCCCACTCGATTCCTCATCATCGTCGGTGGAAGTGCCGCAACAACTCTCGGCGCAGCCCTCGCATTGTGGGCAAGCGTCGAAGCGTTCGGCGGCGGAACAACGTTCATTACCGTCACCATCGTTACCATGATCGGTGGAACTCTCGCGTCGGCCGCACCGACGCCCGGTGGTGTCGGCGCCGTCGAGGCCGCCCTCATCGGTGGACTGACTGCTTTCGGGCTGCCGCCGAGCATCGCAGTTCCGTCGGTGTTGCTCTACCGAGTACTGACGTGCTGGCTGCCCGTCTTCTGTGGCTGGCCGACTCTGCGGTGGCTGCAGAAAAACGACATGGTGTGATGCCGAAAACCCGTCGGTGACGAACACTTTCCAGCATGGAGGTCAGGAAAAACCACCGGAGCCTGATCGCCACCTGATCCATCGAGACGTCACACCGTCCTTCGGGATCGATGCACCAACTGTTCGACGCCGTCGAGAAGCAAGCCGAGCGAGAAGCCGAAGTCGATGTCTTCGGATTCTTCGGCAGCAGGCTCGTCTTCGAGCCCACCTTCTGCTATCACAGCACTCAGGTGGGGGAAATCTTCACGATTTACGACACGTGCAATGACGGCCTGGTACGCCGCTTCGTCGGCAACAGTTTGTGCGGCCAGATCTACGACAAAACGAGCACGGCCGATCACGAACAGCGAAACGTTGGTGATCACTTGAAACTTCGACGCCGCAGTCAGTTCCACACCCGCCAAGGCGCCCAATCCAGCGTCCAACCAGGCCATGTTGTTGGGTCCGGTCGGCGGAGCAGTGATCGGTAACTTCAGCCACCACGGCCGACTCACCATCATTGCGTATTCCTGATTTGCCCACGCCTCCAACTGAACTCGCCACGACGCATCCTTGGGAAGTACTGGCGGAGGTCCGACTACTCGATCCGAAATCAGTTCGAGCAGTTCGTCTTTGCTCGACACGTATCGATAGAGCGACATCGTGGTAAATCCGAGCGATTTGGCGACCCTGCCCATCGACAGGGCTGTAACGCCCTCGGCATCAGCAAGTTCGATCGCAGTGTCAAGAATTTGTTCGAGACTGAGACCGCGTTTGGGACCGCGCGTGCCCGGCTGGTCCAGACCCCAGGCCAACTCCACAACTTTCGGTAACGCGCCGTCGTCGCCGGTGTCCATACCGTCCCATCTCTTCGCTCTTGCCATCATCCTAGAACTGTGTACGCTATAAACACGAGTTTATGGTGTACACAGTTCTCTACCGGAGGTTCAGATGCCAACAAAAGTCCCCGCAATCTCAGCCCGCGGAATCCGTAAGCGCTACGGCGACCAGCACGTACTCGACGGACTCGACCTGTCAGTACCCTCCGGATCCGTCTACGCCCTACTCGGAGCAAACGGAGCCGGAAAGACCACGGCAGTCAAAATTCTCACAACCCTCATCCCGTTCGACTCCGGCGACATCACCGTCGCGGGACATTCACTTCGCGACGATCCTCAGAACGTTCGCCGACGGATAAGCGTCACCGGCCAGTACGCAGCGGTCGACACTCTGCTCACCGGAACCGAGAATCTGGTATTGCTCGGCGAGCTGAATCACCTGGGCCGGAAGGGTTCCCGACACCGCGCCGACGAATTGCTCCAACAATTCGACCTCACGGAATTCGGAGGCAAGCGTGCAGGCGAATACTCCGGCGGCATGCTCAGACGACTCGACATTGCAATGAGCCTGGTCGCGCAACCGGAGATTGTTTTTCTCGACGAACCCACGACGGGCTTGGATCCGCGCAGTCGCCACGAAATGTGGTCCATCGTCAGAACGCTCACGAAGTCGGGTGTCACAATCTTCCTGACCACCCAATACCTCGACGAGGCAGACGAGTTGGCAGACACCGTCGGCGTATTGAACGGCGGCCGACTGGTCGCCGAGGGAACACCGGACGAACTCAAACGGCTGGTTCCTGGTGGACACGTGGCGCTGCAATTCGAAAATCCGGCGCAACTCGACTACGCCGCAACAGTATTCCCCTACGCACACAAATCACCCGAAACTTTGACCCTGCAGATCCCGTCGGACGGGGCCGTGTCGTCGATCAGAACAATCCTCGACTCCATCGACGACCCAACGGTCACCGTCGAAAAATTCTCCGTGCACACACCCGACCTCGACGACGTGTTCTTCGCCTTGACCGCTCAATCCGAGATTGCGAGTGTCCGATGACAACAACAGCTACCACCGATTCCGCGGTGATGCTCCGGCGAAATCTCAAACATGTTCTACGCAGCCCGGATTCGATGATCACGGCAATAGCGCTACCGGTCATACTCATGCTGCTCTTCGTGTACGTGTTCGGCGGAGCCATCAACACCGGCAGCGAGTACATCGACTACGTAGTTCCCGGAATCATTCTGCTGTGCGCAGGTTTCGGCGCATCCACCACGGCGGTGAGCGTCTCGAGCGACATGAAGGACGGAATCATCGATCGCTTCCGGACCTTGGCGATCGCGCCGTCGTCGGTCCTGACCGGGCACGTGCTCGCCAGCGTCGTCCGCAACATTCTGACCACGGCAATCGTGATCGTAGTCGCCCTGATCATGGGATTTCGCCCAACCAGCGATCCACTGCGCTGGCTCGCTGTCGCCGGCGTGATTATCGCGTTCGTCTTCGCGATGTCATATCTTTCGACAGCACTGGGCCTCGTGGCCAAAAATCCTGAAGCCGCCGGCGGATTCACCTTCGCCATCATGTTTCTGCCCTACGTCAGCACCGCCTTCGTCCCCGCAGAATCCATGCCGTCCTGGCTTCAGGGATTTGCGCGGCATCAACCGGTCACACCGATCATCGAGACGGTGCGTGGGCTCCTGATGGGGACACCGATCGGAAACAGCGCCGTCATCGCACTCGCGTGGTGCCTGGGAATCGCGGTCATGGGATTTGTGTGGGCGAACTGGCTCTACCGACGCAAGACTACGAGTTGACCCGAGACCCGCGCGCGACCGGAGCCTAGACGCGTCTCCGGATCGCAGCGGCCAATTGGTCCACGGTCGGGTAGCCCTTCAACCCGTCCTCCGTCGGATAGACGCGACACGCCAAGTCGGTAACTCTGTCAGCGTCAGGGAAGGCGTCGACACCATCGATCAGAATCGTCGGCGATCCCGCGAACGGTACCGCCGCTGCCTCGTCATCGGTGGCCAGCAACCGGTACGACACTGCGACGTCGACCAGGCCGACCTCCGCCAACGCTTCCTTCACTCGTACACCGGCTTCGTCGGAGTTCGGGCACTGATCCACATACAAAATCTCGATGTCCATACCGTCATTATCGCCACTGCGACAAAAGAAGCGTCCTGCCCGACCAGACGGTCGAGCAGGACGCTTCTTGAAAATCTGTACCAGCGGTACTGCGACTTACTTGGCGTTGAGCAGATCGATCACGAACACCAAGGTCTTGCCGGAAAGCTGGTGGCCGGCCCCGGCCGGGCCGTAGGCGAGCTCCGGCGGGATGGTGAGCTGACGGCGTCCGCCGACCTTCATGCCGGGAATGCCGTCCTGCCAACCCTTGATCAGACCGCGGAGCGGGAACTGAATGGACTCGCCGCGGCTCCAGGAAGAGTCGAACTCTTCGCCGGATTCGAATTCGACACCGACGTAGTGAACGTCGACGGTGCCACCGGGAACGGCTTCGGTGCCTTCTCCGACAACCAGATCCTTGATGACCAGATCGGTAGGCGCGGGGCCTTCCTGGAATTCAATTACGGGCTTGCTACTCATGATGTCCTCCTGAACTACGATCCGGACAGGTCCGGGTGTCGAGGCGAAATTGTTTTGGTGAGTGAAACTAGCGGAAAGTCATGTCGCCAGTAGCGCGTTAGCGGGACGTCATGTCGCCAATAGCGCGTTAGCGGGACGTCATGTCTTTGTAGTCACGCTCGGTGTAGCCGGTGTAAATCTGACGAGGGCGGCCGATCTTGGTGGCCGGATCCTCGTGCATTTCACGCCAGTGTGCGATCCACCCGGGCAGACGGCCCATGGCGAAGAGCACGGTGAACATGCGCGGAGGGAAGCCCATCGCGCGGTAGATCAGACCTGTGTAGAAGTCCACGTTCGGGTACAGCTTGCGCTCGATGAAGTAGTCGTCGGTGAGAGCCGCTTCTTCGAGTTGCATTGCGATGTTGAGCAATTCGTCGTCGCCGCCGAGCTTGCCCAGGATGTTGTGCGCGGTCTCGCGGACCAGCGCAGCGCGCGGGTCGTAGTTGCGGTAGACGCGATGCCCGAAGCCCATGAGCTTCACGCCGTCTTCCTTGTTCTTGACCTTGCGGACGAACTCGGCTGCGGTGCTTCCGTTGGCCTTGATCTCGTCGAGCATCTCGAGCACGGCCTGGTTTGCGCCGCCGTGCAGCGGGCCCCAGAGTGCGTTGATACCGGCAGAGACCGACGTGAACATGTTGGCGTCGGAGGAACCGACCATGCGCACGGTGGAGGTGGAGCAGTTCTGCTCGTGGTCTGCGTGCAGGACCAGCAGCATGTCGAGTGCCTTGGCGACCTCGGGATCACCCTGGTACGGCTCGGCCGGGAAGCCGAACGTCATGCGCATGAAGTTCTCGACCAGGCTCAACGAGTTGTCCGGGTAGAGGAACGGCTGTCCGACGGACTTCTTGTACGCGTATGCCGCGATGGTCGGCAGCTTCGCAAGAAGACGGATGGTGGAAAGCTCCACCTGCTCCGGATCCTCGGGGTCCAGGGAATCCTGGTAGTACGCCGAGAGCGCATTGACTGCAGAGGACAGAACCGGCATCGGGTGTGCGTTGCGCGGGAAGCCGTCGAAGAACCGCTTGAGGTCCTCGTGCAGGAGCGTGTGGCGACGGATGCGGTCCGTGAAGGACTCGAGCTGGACCTCGGTGGGAAGCTCACCGTAGATCAGCAGGTAGCTGACCTCCATGAACGTCGACTTACCGGCCAACTGCTCGATGGGGTATCCGCGGTAACGCAGGATGCCCTTCTCGCCGTCGATGTAGGTGATTGCGGAACTGGTGGATGCAGTGTTCACAAAGCCGGGGTCAAGGGTGGTGTACCCCGTATTGGCCAGCAGCTTTCCCAGTTCGATGCCGTCATTGCCCTCGGTTGCCCTGGCAATGGACATCGTGTGCTCACCACCGGGGTAAGTAAGCGTGGGCTTTGTGTCATTGTCAGCGGGCACGAAGGATCCCTCTCAAGCTCAAACCAACGAGTAACTTCATACGATTCAACTAGAAACTAGTCGCACCGAACAAAACATGCCGAGGGAGGGTAGCTCCGCGAAGGATTTCAGCCCTCGATGAGTTAGACATATCCCCCGAAACTGAAACAAGTTTCATCGACTGGGGCGCGGACGCACGCGATCCGATGTTCACACTCGAAAACCTACCGTGAACTGCCCATTTGCCGACGGGTTGTCGTTTTGCACCACATCGGCCCGCCGTGAAACCCGCTTCACAGCCGAACTGCGTTCAACAACTCACCTCCATCGGGGTCGTCCACAGCTTCGTTACGCGCTCCCAGCATTTGGGATTGGAATCACAACGCGCGGATCCCCCACGTGCCCGTCCATGTCTTCCCCGGCCCGAGAACCAACATGTCGATTCCCGAATTGAAGGCGTCGGGTGGGCACGTCATCGGCTCGAGAGCCAACGCCCGTCCACGATCCGGATAACCCTTGTCGTTTGCGGGATCTGCGATGAACGCCTGAATCCAGGGGAACTCACGCGTCGTCCACAGCGCCGTCCCGGTGCCGTCGGGTGCGAGCAACTCGTGCTGCGTGCGTCCGCTGCCGTCGCCGACGTCCAACGCGCTGTACGGCGTATCCAACTGCACACCTTCGAGCGAACGCGGCGTCCGGAAATCGAAATCCGTGCCCGCAACAGGCTGCGAATACGCGTTGGGCAGCAACCGCTGCGGATCGATCGGCAACCGCGTCCCCGCAGCCAGATGGAGAGAACATTCGTCGAGCGGAAAATCGCCGGCCCGGATGAACGTGTGCATTCCCAGTCCGAACGGAGACGGCGTCGCGCCCTTGTTGGTCGCAGTGTGTGTCACGGTCAAGCCGCTCTCGTCCACCGCGTAGACGATCGTCAACTGCAACGGGTAGGGCCAACCCTTGTGTAATCCCACGTCGACGGACAATTCGACGCGACTGTACGTGTGGTTGACCAGACTCCAATTGCGTCGACGAACGAACCCGTGGCTGGCATTCCCCAAAGCCGGTTCCGTGATCTCGAGCTGATGTTCGATACCGTCGAACATGAAGTGGCCGTCACGGATCCGATTGGGCCAGGGCGCCAGCACCAGTCCGGCGGACAACGGCGGTTTCGAACCGAGCTCCCAGGTTTCGGTGAGCGCACGACGCCCTGACGGACCGTCGTGATCGAGCAATCGCAATCCGGCTCCCGCCGCCGCGATCTCAGCCCGATAGCCGCCACCACGGATCTCGAACCCACCTCTACCCGTGCTGTGCGGTTGCGTCATGGACTTAAGTTTCCACCACGAACCGTCCGCAAACCAGGACGTCAGGCGGCGCGTCCCACCTTGTACCGAACGAACGTCGGGAAGGCGATTGCCGCCACAACGACCCCGACAACCACCAGAACGCCACCGCCGGCCGCCGCCACCCCCGTTCCGAACAGGAAAGCCGCACCGCCGTGCAGGACGTCACCGATACGCGGGCCACCCGCCACAACGACGATGAAGACGCCCTGAAGCCGACCCCGCATGTCGTCCGTCGCAACTTGCTGGAGCATCGTGCTGCGGAAGGCTGCAGACACCATGTCGACGGCACCGCCGAATGCCAGGAATGCCACCGCTGCCCACAGATAAATCGCGCTGGAGCTCGGACTCGCGAAGTACACGGCCACACCGAATCCGATCATCGACAATCCCCACAAGACGATGCAGACCAGAATTGCCTTGCCCTGGTATTGAACTCGTGGCAACCACCCGGAGAAGACGCCGCCGAGTACGGCACCCGCCGACATCGCCGCGAACAGCAGTCCCAGAGCAAAACCGCCCTCGGGTGGGCCGCCGAAGGTTTCTTCCGCAATCTCCGGGAACAACGCCCGGGACATGCCGAACACCATGGCGATGATGTCGACGACAAAGGACGCGAGCAGCACCTTCTGTGTCGCGAGATAGGAAAACCCACTCAGGACTTCTCGGAAACCTGCGCGCTTCGACGTTCCGGTCGGCGGTATCGACGGGAGCTTCCACACGGCCCACAACGTGGCCAGCAGAAAGATCGAGTCCAGCAGGTACAGCAGAGCCAGACCGGCCGTCGGAATGAGCACACCCGCCAACAGCGGCCCGGCGATCGCACCGAACTGCACCACAGTCATGTTCAGTGAGTTCGCAGCCGGCAACTGCGCTCCCG
This sequence comes from Rhodococcus sp. OK302, assembly GCF_002245895.1. NCBI lineage: Bacteria > Bacillati > Actinomycetota > Actinomycetes > Mycobacteriales > Nocardiaceae > Rhodococcus > Rhodococcus sp. OK302. Next base: position 2,072,345 of record NZ_NPJZ01000001.1, on the reverse strand, counting down.
GAATCAATCGCGGAATGATCGCGGCCCGAGTCGGCTGGTTGACCGCGAAAAACGCCTGTTGCACCGCGAACAGTGTGAGAACCAGCCAGACGTTGTTCACGTTCAGAGCAGCTTGAATCCAGAACAGCACCGACGTGACACCAAGGCCGATCGAACTGATCATCAACAGCCGTCGACGATCCATCACGTCGGCGAGGGCGCCACCCCACAACCCGAAAATGATCAGGGGAACAAGACCGAAGATTCCCGTCAAACCCACATAGCCGGAACTGCCGGTGATGACGTACACCTGCTGCGGGACTGCGACCACACTGAGTTGGGCGCCGATAACCGTGACGATTCCGGCGGTCCACAACCGTCGATAATCAGGATTCTCGAGCGGAGTCGTGTCCGCGAGAACACTCTTCACGGCTGGAGTCGAACTGCGGACCACCGACCGTCGACGACGGCAGTTCGGACCCGATTGTGCATGCGGTTGGCGCGGCCCTGCCAAAATTCGACGATCTCGGGGCGAATCAGGATCCCGCCCCAATGCGGTGGCACCGGAATCTCACCGTCGACGCCGAAGCGCGCAGCGACTTCACGGAGTTGTTCGTCCAACGCGGCCCGCGATTCGACGGGTTGTGATTGCGACGACGCCCAGGCCCCGAGCTGAGACCCCCGCGGCCGGGTGCGCCAATACTCTTGTGTCACTTGCTCACTCACATGCTCGGCCGCGCCTCGCACGATGACCTGCCGGGCGAGCGTCAGCCAGGTGAAATTCACCGACGCAAAGGGGTGGGCGTCGATCTGACGCGCTTTGTCGGAGCGATAGTTCGTGAAGAACAGAACCCCGGCTTCGGACAAGCCCTTACAGAGAACCGTCCGGGACGTCGGGTGCCCGTGCTCGTCGAGAGTGGACAGTGTCATCGCGTTCGGTTCTGGCGCCTCGGCCTCGACGGCGTCCTGCAGCCACTGACGCATGAGCGGAAGCCAGCCGTCCTCGACCTGACTCACATCCAATTCGACGCTCATCCGATCGTGCACAGCCTCTGATTCACTGCCAGGTTGCGGATACCCCACCCGCATCGCAGCCAGTTCGTTGTTCACTACCACCGGGTCCTGACGTTCCTTCGACACAGCCCAGAACGCTACTCCCGGGTACTCACCGGTCACCGGCCGTGCGGCACCCGCTAAAGTTTGCCGTGGCTAGACCCGATTCGAATCGCAGGCCGCATCAGCGACCGCAGCTGAATCGGGACGAGAAGATTGCGCAAGACAACGCGAAGTGCGTGCTCATCCCGCGAGCACTTGACGCGCAATCGCTGAAGGCTGAGGCAGTGCGACTCTGACCGGGCGCACTCGAACGAGGAGAGTCCACGAGAATGGCAGTGAGCGCAGGAATACCCGACGATTTCGTCAGCGGACTCGAAGGCGTAGTCGCCTTCACCAGTGACATCGCCGAGCCCGACAAAGACGGCGGCGCACTGCGCTACCGCGGCGTCGACATCGAAGATCTGGTCGGCCAGAAGGTTACCTTCGGTAATGTATGGGCCCTGCTCGTCGACGGACGCTTCGGCGCAGGCTTGCCGCCCGCCGAGCCGTTCCCCCTGCCCATCCACACCGGTGACGTCCGTGTCGACGTCCAGGCCGGACTCGCGATGCTGGCTCCCATCTGGGGCTACGAACCGCTACTCGACATCGACGACGAGACCGCCCGCGACCAGCTCGCACGCGCATCCGTCATGGCACTGTCCTACGTCGCACAGTCGGCGCGCGGCATCTACCAGCCCGCAGTTCCGCAGAAGCGCATCGACGAAGCCAAGACCGTCACCGAACGCTTCATGGTCCGCTGGCAGGGTGAGCCCAACCCGGCCCATGTCGAGGCAATCGACGCGTACTGGGTCTCCGCTGCCGAGCACGGCATGAACGCCTCCACCTTCACCGCCCGCGTCATCGCCTCCACCGGCGCTGACGTCGCGGCTTCCCTCTCCGGTGCCATCGGCGCTATGTCCGGCCCGCTGCACGGCGGCGCACCGGCACGCGTTCTCCCGATGATCGAAGAGACCGAGCGCACCGGCGACGCCCGCGCCCTGGTCAAGGGAATCCTGGACCGCAAGGAAAAGCTCATGGGCTTCGGGCACCGCGTTTACCGCGCCGAAGATCCCCGTGCACGCGTGCTCCGCGCCACGGCGAAGCGTCTCAACGCCACCCGCTACGAAGCCGCTGCAGCTCTCGAGCAGGCCGCTCTCACCGAACTGCGTGAGCGTCGTCCGGACCGCGCGATCGAGACCAACGTCGAGTTCTGGGCTGCTGTCATCCTGGACTTCGCCGAGGTTCCCGCGCACATGATGCCCGCCATGTTCACGTGTGGCCGCACCGCCGGCTGGTGTGCACACATCCTCGAACAGAAGCGTCTCGGTAAACTGGTTCGTCCGGCCGCCATCTACACCGGCCCGGCACCCCGCTCCCCCGAGTCCGTCGAGGGCTGGGATCAGATCAGCCACGCGTAACACCTGCTCTAATCACCAATCACGGTAGTACAGAACACAAGTGAAGGAACAGAAAGAAGCGATGACCTCCACACCGATCATCCCCGCCGATCTCAAGCCCGCTGACGGACGCTTCGGCTGCGGTCCTTCCAAGGTTCGCCCCGAGCAGCTGCAGTCCCTGGTCGACGTGGGCGCTTCGGTGTTCGGCACCAGCCACCGCCAGAAGCCGGTCAAGAACGTTGTCGCCAGCGTTCGTTCCGGCCTCGCCGATCTGTTCTCACTGCCCGAGGGCTACGAGGTCGTCCTCGGCAACGGTGGAACCACCGCGTTCTGGGATGCCGCAGCCTTCGGCCTCATCCGCGAGAAGTCGCTGCACCTGACCAACGGTGAGTTCAGCTCCAAGTTCGCTTCGGTTGCCAAGGCAAACCCGTTCATCGGTGACCCGATCGTCGTTTCCGCTGATCCGGGCAGCGCACCGGTGCCGGTTTCCGACCCGTCCGTCGACCTCATCGGCTGGGCACACAACGAGACCTCCACCGGTGTCGCAATCCCCGTCTCCCGCCCCGCGGGTTCGGAGAACGCCCTCATCGCCATCGACGCCACCTCGGGCGCCGGCGGACTGCCGGTCAACGTTGCCGATTCGGACGTCTACTACTTCGCTCCGCAGAAGTGCTTCGCCTCAGACGGTGGTCTGTGGATCGCGCTGATGAGCCCGGCCGCTCTCGAGCGCGTCGAGGAGATCAAGACCTCGGGTCGCTGGACCCCCGACTTCCTCTCCCTGCCCATCGCCGTGGACAACAGCTCCAAGGATCAGACGTACAACACCCCGGCGCTGGCAACCCTGTTGCTCTTCGCCAACCAGATCGAGTGGATGAACAGCAACGGCGGCCTCGACTGGGCCACCGGACGCACCGCTGATTCTTCCTCGCGCCTGTACAACTGGGCCGAGGCCAGCGAGTTCGCCACCCCGTTCGTCGCTGATCCGGCACACCGCTCGCAGGTTGTCGGCACCATCGACTTCAACGACAATGTCGATGCAGCAGAGGTTGCGAAGATTCTGCGCGCCAACGGAATTGTCGACACCGAGCCTTACCGCAAGCTCGGCCGCAACCAGCTGCGCGTCGGCATGTTCCCGGCCATCGATCCCGAAGACGTTTCCCAGCTCACCAAGAGCATCGACTGGGTCGTCTCACAGCTCGGCTGAGCCATTTCTCGACTCGTTCCATCTGCTGGCCCCCGATTCCTTTCGAATCGGGGCCAGCAGTGTATTCAGACCAATCCGACGGATTCCGACCTGAACAGCTGCCACGCGCACTAACATCCCAATTCTGAACTGAACTGGGATTATTGCCATCAATCAGACCGGGGGACCTTATGTCCGAATCAGAATTCGTCGATTCATCCGCCTCATACGGACAACCTGCCTCGAGCGGACTGGCAATGAAACGCCGAAACCCGTTTGCAGTGTGGATCGGTCTGCCCCTCATCACGCTCGGGATCTACGTATTCGTCTGGTACTACAAAATTCACAACGAGATGTCCGAATTCGATCGTCGCCGCAACATCCCCGTCGCCGGCCCGATGCTTGTCCTCCTTCTGCTCAGCTGGACGGTGATCGGACCGCTCATCAGTTTCCACAACGCCGGCGCACGTGTCCGCGACGCACAGATCGCGGCGGGACTGCCACCGACGTGCTCGCCGACACTGTCGTGGATTCTGGCGTTTGCCTTCGGACTGAACACGCTGTATTTGCAGATCGAACTGAACAAGATCGTCGATCGCTATCCCGGCGCCCTGCCGGAGACGCCGGTTCCGCTGTACGTGTGACGTAGGTCCGAGCGGCACACCCTTCGGGAGTGTCCTGCCGGACCGCTGATCACAAATGAATTACAGTAAATTGCGGCGCAAAGTCGCGAGCCGACGCGATAAGGGAGGTCAATGTGCGAGAGCTTCGAGTGATCGGACTTGAACCCGATGGATCGCATGTGGTGTGCGCGGACGCCCAAACCGGCGAGAAATTTCGTATCCCCGCCGATGACAAACTGCGTGCAGCATCTCGGGGCGATATGGCTCGACTGGGCCAGATCGAGATCGAGACCGACAGCCAGCTCCGCCCCCGGGAAATCCAGGCCCGCATCCGCTCCGGCGCTTCCGTCGAGCAGGTATCGAGAGAAGCCGGGATTCCCGTCAGCAAGGTCGAGCGATACGCCTACCCTGTCCTCCTGGAACGCTCCCGTGCAGCGGAAATGGCGCAAGGCGGCCACCCGATCCGCGATAACGGCCCAACTGTGCCGACCCTCGCAGAAATCGTGACTCACGCATTTCGTGCCCGCGGGCACACCATCGACGACGCCACGTGGGACGCCTGGCGCGACGAAGACAATCACTGGGTTGCCCAGTTGCAGTGGCAGGCCGGACGCAGCACCAATGCCGCGCATTGGCGTTACCAGCCGGACGCACACGGCGGGACGATCGTTGCACTCGACGACACCGCATTCGATCTGATCGATCCGGATTTCGGCCGTCCGCTACGTGGTCTGGCACCCGTCGTGGACGAGAAGCCTGAATTGTCACGGGTCGATAACGAATTCGTTCCGGTCGAAGAAGTCAAGACCGAAATCGATATCCAGACCGAGGTGGCGGTTGTCACCGAAATCCCGACGGTCACAGAAATCGCGGCTCCGGCAGAAATTTCAGCACCAGTCGAAATCGAGCCCGAACCCGTAGTTTCCGAAGAAATTCCGGAACCGGTGGCAGAGACCACACCCAAGACAGCACCGCAGCAACCATCCACCAAGGACAAGCGCGGAAAGCCTGCGCTCCCGTCGTGGGACGACGTTCTCCTCGGCGTACGTAGCAGCGGACGCTGACACTGCAACCCTGCGCCCCGACGGGCAAGCCGTCAGCCGATTCGTCGTATTCTTCTTAACAGCTAAGTACAGGAGAAAGGGCGATCGGTGGCCGCACGGGTATCAACAATCTGGTTTATCGACAGCAGTGACGCGCGCGCCGAACTGAGCACGTACCCCCAGCCCGATCAGAGCGCGGCGCTTGCGACGGCAAAGCGGTTGTACCCCGGCAAGGACTTCGAATCCCTCGGGCCACATCCACTCTCGACGGCCGCCACCGTACAACCCGGCTACGTCTTCGTCGGGGTGTACCAGAACATCAGCGTCGTCTGTAGCACCGAACTGAGTTCCGTCCTTCCTTCGGAACTGCCTGCAACGTGGTTACTTTCACCCCACGCACCGCGAACATTGCTGGTCAGTTCCGTCCCCGGCCGCGCTCAGGGTTCCTTCGCACTGTGGGAAGACGGCCAGTTGCGGCGTTCGTTCAGCGCACTGCCGATCGACATCGTCGAGAACATCGGTATCCCGGAAACCTGGGAATTGCCGTACTGGGCCGGCGAGCACCCGTTGCGCTATCCCCCGGGCGTATTGCCCGACCCGCAGTCTTTGCCGTTCCATCCCCAGCAGTTCGCTGAAGCCGCCAATGCAGAGTGGCTCGGCTTCCGGTACACGGGCACCCCTCATGACGACGACCTCGACAAGACACAAATCTTGTTGTGGGGCTTCAAGATTCACCAGAAGGTCGAAGCACCGAAGATCACGTTGGAGCTTGTGGCACCGAAGGCGAAGTTGGAACTTGCCGCCCCGAAGGTGGAGCCGGAACCCAAGACGGTTTCCATTCCGGAACCGGCACCCGCACCGGAGCCAGAGCCGACACCAGAGCCGACGCCAGAGCCAGAAGCGATCGAGGAACTTCATCCCCCGATCGAAGAACTCGAGACCGAGACTGTGGAACCGATTGCCGAAGCTGCGGAGCCGATTGTCGACGCGGCAGCACCGGAACCTTCAGCCCCAGAACCGGCAGCACCGGAACCTTCGGCGCCGCAACCGAAGAAGCGTGGCCGCCTGGCCCGGTACTTCGGTTTCCACTGACACGATCGGGCAGAACCGGATCCGATCAGGCCGCTATCGCAGCGATCCAGCCCAACGGAATACCCACTACCGCACCGTAAACCACCCACCGCCATACGGGAACCGCTCTCCACCGCCAGACCGTCGGCGCCAATCCTCCGACGGCAACGATGTTGACTAGGATCGCCAGTACCACGTTGACGTTTGCGAGCCCCTCACTGAATGCGGCCACGGCAACCGTAGACAGCATCGCGGCGAAAATCGAAACCGCGACTCCGGTAGCCCAGGGAGTTCGGCTCGGCATTACTGCATTGTCCTGACGCGTTCATAGAAGGCCATCGCGGCGGCAGTGGCGACGTTGAGCGAGTCGGTTCCCGGCGCCATGGGAATCTTGGCGCGAATGTCTGTGGCGCGCATGGCATGTTCGGTCAATCCCGGACCTTCAGCTCCAAGCAGCAATGCAACTTTGTCGCCGGTCATAGCCTGAGCCAGGGTCACGGCCTCAGGATTGGGCGTCAGAGAGATGAGCTGAAAATCGTTGCTGCGCAGTTCTTCCAGATCGTAGGGCCACTTTTCGACGTGTGCGAACGGCACTCGCAGAACATGGCCCATGGAGACGCGAACCGAACGGCGGTACAGCGGATCTGCACATCCTTTGCCGAACAGGATCGCATCGACACCGAGACCGGCGGCGTTGCGGAACATCGAGCCGAGGTTTTCGTGGTCGTTGACGCCCTCGAGGACGGCTACCGTTTTTGCGTCTCGCAAAACATCCGAGACGGCCAACGGCGAAGGCCGACCGGCTGCGGCAAGCACCCCACGATTGAGATGGAAGCCCACCACTTCGGCCATGACGTCAGCGGTTGTCCGGTAGAAGGGAACGTCGACGCCGTCGAGATCGTCGGCCAACTCGAGGAGTCGCCGCTCGACACCGAGCAGGCTGAGGGTCGGGAAGCGGGATGTGAGGAGTCTCTGCGTGACAAAAACTCCTTCGGCGATGACCAGACCCTTGCCTTCCGGCAGGTCCGGGCGGCGATCGGAAGAGTTGAGATCGCGAAAGTCATCCAGCCGAGGATCGGCGGGATCTGAAATATCGATAACGTGAACCACTGCTCTATCGTGCCGTATCGCGTACGGCAGTCAGTCACTGCTCCCGTTTGCCCTGAACATCGAAGCAAAATGGGCGTCGAGAACTTGCGCAACGGCGGCAGGATTCACTCTCCGCGGATCGTTGACGCCCTGCACAGCGAGACCGTCGACCACGGCGTGCAAACGCATCGCCTCGACGTCCACAACGGCGTCCGACCGAAGGAAGCCGTCGTTCTGCAGTGCCGCGACGAACTGACGGAAGTGATCGAACAAGACTTGATCGGTCCGATCGCGTACTGCGGTCAACGCTGAATCGGTTTGGGCTGCGGCCGCAAAGGCGATGGACACCTGCATTTCCTCGCGGCGATCATCGTCGAGCGGAACGAACTGATCTGCGAACTGACGGATGGCGCGCCGCATATCAGGGTCGAATTCGATAGCGCCGATCCGCTTTTCGACGCGGAGGACCACCAGCTCCATGGCGAAAACCAACAGCTCGGACTGGGTCGCGAAAAAATGCCGAAGCGAACCGGTAGACATTCCTGCCTCGTCGGCGACGGTCCGAACGCTGGTGGCCGCGATCCCGTCGCGTCTGATTACTCGCCAGACGGCTTCGGCTATCTGCTCGCGCCGCATCTCAGCGCTCATTCGTTTCACCACTTCACAAAACTAACACGACTGTGCTAGTTTTCCGTAACTAACACAGTCGTACTAGAAATGAGGTCTCATGATCATCCACCTGATCGTTGCCTGCGAGATAATGTTCTGGGTCTTCATCGCTGCGGGACTAGCCGCCCGCTATCTACTCCGAAAGCCGACGCTCGGTGCTGCACTGTTGATCTGCGCGCCGCTGGTCGATGTTGTACTCCTGGTCGCGACAGCCCTCGATCTGCGCGGCGGTGGCCAGGCAAACTTCAGCCACGGGCTCGCTGCCGCGTATATCGGCGTATCCGTCGCGTTCGGGCACAGCCTCGTCGCCTGGGCCGACGCCCAGTTCTCCTACCGATTTGCCGGCGGTCCCCGGCCCGTCGCGCCGCCGAAATACGGCACCCCGCGGGCACTGCGGGAGTGGCGCGAATTCGGAAAAGCAGCTCTGGCCTGGGCCATCTCGTGCGGCCTACTGACCGTCGCAATCTTCCTCGTCGACGACGCCGGTCGTACCGAAGCGCTCGAAGGTTGGATCAGCAACCTGACGCTGGTTCTCGGAATCTGGGCCGTCGTCGCGCTGAGCTACACGCTGTTTCCCAAACGAGAAAAGCTCACGGCACGCGGTTAGCTTCCACCGCTTGCTCTGCCGCATCACAGACAACAGCAGGCCGCACGTCGAAAACCGGCAACCTACCGCCGCCGTCGGGCATCTTCAGTCGTAGCTTCAGGCGCTCACTGCGCAGCAGATACACACCGGCCAAGGCACCCGCCAACAGGGAGATCGCTCCGCCCACGATCAGCGGTGCCCGAGGATCAACAGTGTCAGCCACCCAACCCAGCACCGGACTTCCGAGCGGTGTTCCGCCGAGGAAACTGAGCATGTAGATGCCCATGACCCGTCCGCGCATCTCCGAAGGCACCGACATCTGCAGGATGTTCATCGCCGACGTACTGAAGGTCAATGTGAGTGCGCCGGCGGGTATCAGCATCAACGCCACCAGCGGATAGGTCGGCATCAGGCCGACGGCTATTTCGAAGGCACCGAAGCCCGTGGCAGCAAAGAGGAACGTGCGCAAGCGGGGCGCTTCCTTACGCCGCGCGGCGTACACCGCTCCCGCCAACGTGCCGACCGCCAGCGTGGTGGAGAGCAGTCCGTAGGCGTCGGCGCCTCGATCGAATGTGGTTCGAGCCATCACCGCGAGGCTGATCGGAAAGTTCAGTCCGAACGTCGAGACCATGAAGACGGTCAGCGTGATCACGCGCAAATCCTTGCGCCCCCACACGTACCGGAATCCGTCGCGCACCTGCCCTTTGGCCCGAGGAGCGGGTTCTGACGGCGTCAGCTCCTTGGTGTTCATGAGCGAGAGCGCGATGAGAACGCCGGCAAACGTCGCAACATTGAGCAGGAACACCCACCCGGTGCCGATGACGTTGATCAGTACACCGGCAATTGCCGGGCCGATGATGCGAGCGGTGTTGAAGGTCATGGAGTTCAACGCAATTGCGTTGGACAGGTTTTCCTTGCCCACCATTTCGATGGTGAACGACTGCCGCACGGGAGCGTCCACCGCCGAGACGCATCCGAGAGCGAACGCAATCACGAAGACGTGCCACATTTCGACGATTCCGCCCACATCGAGCAGTCCCATCACGAGCGCGCACGACGCACTCGCCCACTGGGTGAAGATGAGGATTCGACGCTTGTCGTACCGATCGGCGAGGACGCCGCCCCACACCGAAAGAAACAGGGTGGGCCCGAACTGCAACGCCATCACGATGCCCACGGCCAACGCATTGCCGTCGGACAGCGTCAGTACCAGCCAGTCCTGGGCGATGCGCTGCATCCACGTTCCGACAAGCGAAACGATCTGCCCGGACGCCCAGAGCCGATAGTTTCGGTTGCGGAGTGCGGCAAACATGCCGGAGTCGGGATCACGGGGCACAGCCCCATCTTGCCCCTACGATCGTTCGTTCCGGTAATTATCTCGGACCGAAATGATGCGGCGAGGTTACTCGGGCGCGCTCACCATAACGGTGATGATCCCGACGGCGCCACGAAGTGTCGCGAGTTCGTCGGCGTTCAAGCCTGAAAGCTGCTCGTTCATCCAGGCCTCACGTGCGTGAGTCTCGTCAGCCAGCAAAGCCTGGCCGGCGTCGGACAACGTCACGATAATCTGACGCCCGTCGGTGGGGTGGGGCGAACGCTCCACCAACCCCTTCTCGGCCAAGGAAGCAACCACCCTGGTCATCGATGGCGGCTGAACCTTTTCGCGAGCCGCGAGGGCGCCGGGCGTCATCGGCCCGTCTTGGCTCAGGGTGGCCAGAGCAGAAAGCTGCGTCAGAGATACCTGCGCGTCGGCCCTTCGGCCTCGCAGGTGCCGACTGAGACGCACTACAGCCAACGACAAATCACTGGCCAACGCACGGGTTTCGGTGGTCACGCGAGAACAATACGTCAACAACTAGCCGGTAACCGGGTAATCGGGTACCGGCTAGTTGAAAGTTTTACGTAAGTGCGTCGGTAATCGGTCCAACCGTGAAGTAGGCCATGAAGAGAGCCGCCACGACCCACAGCAACGGGTGAATCTTCTTGGCTTCACCGCTGGCGGCGTTCAAGACGACCCACGAGATGAATCCGACGCCGATGCCGTTGGCAATCGAGTAGGTGAACGGCATGACGACCATGGTCAGGAATGCGGGCAGGGCAACCGAGAACTTCGTGAAATCGATGTCACGAACCTGCCCGATCATCAGTGCACCGACAATTACCAGCGCTGGTGCTGCTGCCTCGATCGGCACCACCGAATACAGCGGCGTCAGGAACATGGCGACCAGGAACAGCAAACCTGTCACGACATTCGCCAGACCTGTGCGGGCGCCCTCGGCGATACCCGAAGCCGATTCCACGAACACGGTGTTCGATGACGCCGAAGCTCCACCACCGACGATCGCACCGGCACCTTCGACGACCAGAGCGCGGCCGACATTGGGAAGGTTGCCGTCCTTGTCGGTCAGTCCTGCTTCTTTACCGAGGCCCGTCATGGTGCCCATGGCGTCGAAGAAATTGGCGAGAACAAGGGTGAACACCAGCAGGCTGGCAGCCAGAACTCCGATTCGAGTGAACGCGCCGAACAGGCTGACCTCACCGACCAGACTCAGGTCGGGCATGCCTCCGAACATGTCGGGGATCGCGGGAACACTCAGGTTCCAGCCCTTCGGGTTGGTTCCGAGCGACGGTCCGACGTCGGCAACTGCCTCGATGATCGCAGCCACGATGGTCGTCACGACGATGCCGATGAGCAGGCCACCGCGAACCTTGCGCACCACGAGGACGCCCATGAGAAGGACACCGAAGATGAAGACGGCAGTCGGCCACGATGCGATGGAACTGTTGATGCCGAGTCCGACGGGAACACTCGTGCCCGCGGCGTCCGGGATACGACGGACGAATCCGGCGTCGACAAAGCCGATGAAGGCGATGAACATACCGATACCAGCTGCGATCGCCGATTTGAGCGCGTTCGGAATCGCATTGAAGACCGCGGTTCGGAAACCGGTGAGCGCCAACACCACAATGATGATGCCGTCCAGGACCACCAGTCCCATGGCTTCGGGCCAGGTGACCTGCGGGGCGATCGTCACTGCGAGCAGGCTGTTGATACCCAGGCCGGCCGCAATGGCAAACGGGTAGTTGGCGATGACGCCGAAGGCGATGCTCATCAGTCCGGCGACCAACGCCGTGACGGCAGCCACCTGGTTGACCGGCAGGATGTTTCCGAGGACGTCGACCTTGGCGACGGCGTCGTCAGCCGAGAAACTGCCGAGGATCAGTGGGTTGAGCACCACGATGTATGCCATCGCGAAAAATGAGACAACACCGCCGCGAACCTCGGTGGAGATCGTGGACCCTCGTTCACTGATCTTGAAATATGTGTCGAGAATTTTCCCGGATGCCGCCATGTCTTCTTTCCTCATTGCCTCGGAGGTCGCCTTTACCGGCGCACATGAAGGCCGGTCGCACTAAGGGAGAGTAAGGCACGGTGGCACAGGTAGCGTTAATTTCGTGAACGAGACTCCGAACACAACAAACTTGATCGAGCGATTGTCCGCACCGGGACAAGCTCTCATCATCGGCACGGCGGTGTGGGTAGTTGCCACCGTCGTGGTCCTGCTGAGCGGCGACCGCTGGTCCGACGTTCTACCCGTCTGTTACGCCGGAATCGGCGTCGGGTTCCTCGGATACGGCCTGTTCTGGATTCAGCGCCGAGCAGCGCTGCGAGGCAGCAAAGGCGCCCAACAAGGTGCGGGTCTGACCGACTAGCTCAGGCGGGCTGCAGCTGCCGGCGCTGCAATCGACTCGAGCCCCAGATCCACAGCCCGGCCCACATGACTCCGAAGGCCCAGCCGGCCATAACGTCGGTCATCCAGTGCGCGGCCAGGTAGACACGAGAAAACCCGACGGCGACGGTATAGACCGCAAGCACAGTGAGCATGGCCACTTTTGCGAGCCTCGGCAATGTCAGACGAACGACCACGGCGGCCACCACCGTCGCGAGAATCGCCGTCATCATCGCGTGCCCCGACGGGAACGAATACGAATCGATCTCGACGAGCCGCTCCGGGATCGGCGGACGGGTCCGCGTGAAGATGTGTTTGAGTCCCGTCATCACCAGCAGCCCGGTGAGCATGGAACCGGCGACCATCAGAGCGTCGACGCGTCGGGCGCGCATCAGAAGTGTGATTGTCAGAACCGACGCGATCATCCACACGCTCAGGGTGCCGCCGCTGTCGGTGATGACGTCCACTGTGTCGACCAACCACGGCGTGCGCTGATGCACGGCTGTCTCCAGCACCCAATTGTCGAACGACACCTGTTCCCTCACATCTCCTCGGGCTGGGCCCACACACGCATCACGTGATGGACACCGTCGCCGTCCACCCACCAGGGGACGGTCACGGTTCCCTCGGCAGCGCCGCTCAGCCGGATCGTGAGCTCGTGGTGAATCACTACCTCGCCCTCGGGTACCTCTCGTCCGAGCGCGGCAAATGCCAGGACGGCCTGCGGCTCCTCGGCCCACAACCGGGTAACTCCACTGCTCGTGACCTGACCGTCGACAGCCGACGACGCAGTCGCGATGTCCAGCAGGTCAGCCAACGCTTCCGCAGTCTCGAAGCTGCCCAGGACAACTCGCTGCGCGGGCAACGCCGGACCGAACCACGGCCGATCGAGTACCAGGGCGTCGCCGGGTTCGACGAGGTCGCCGGACAGTCCGCGAACGAAGCTCGGCAAGCTCAGCTCGTCGAGATCGAGAACGCGACGCCGGGCGGCGTCTGCCAGGTGGCGATGAGCACGTGCAACGACGGCCGGCGTGGGCATCCGCAATGGATCCGCGAGTCGATCGAGGAGGAGCTGAGCCAGTTCCGGGTCGTCGACGGTATCCGCCGCCAATACTCCGCGCAGATCGTCAGCTTCCGGGTGGTCTGCTACGTCGAGCAATCCCTCGAATGTGCGGTCGTGGGGTGCTCGCAGCAAGCCCAGGATCTCGCCGCCCAGTTCGGCATTCGAACGCAGCCACCACGCGGTGTAGCCGCGGCGGTCACCCAGCAGCGGGCGCGTCGCGGGCGACTCCATGAGAAGCGACAACGCTGCTGCCCAACGGTTTTCGTCGACCAGATCGAGGTCACGCACAGCCTCGATGTGCTCGGGATCCTCACTCAGGGTGTCCCACCACTGATCCTCGGAATCGAGATCGTGATCCGGTCCGGACGGCAACTCTTCCCGGAAGACGGTGAAGCCCCAACCGACACCGACTACTCGAAGTGCCTGCTCCCCCACCTGTTCCACAAAACCTGGATCCACAATGCCGAACGGTGAATCGTCGACCAGCACGGTCGCCAACGGCGCTCCCGGCAGCAACAACTGATCGGCGGAACGCAGTTCCCCGTCAGAATCGGGAAGCAACACTTCACCGATCCATGACGGCAACGCACCCGGCGCGACATGCGCAGCCAAAGCCAACACCGTCGACGCCAATTCCGTTGCGACGGAATCATCCTGATCGGCGGCGTCTTCGATGAGTGCATGCAATGCGGGGTCGGACAGCAAATCCGTTGCAGTCGCACCCACTCCGCCCAACCGCGCAAGCAACGGGTGCGATGCCTGCGGGTGCACCAGCCGTGTCCACGGCACCGGCGGCACGGATTCACCGAGTTCACTACCCAGAACTACTGTTCGCGGGCCGGTGACAATTCGCCCGTCCGACAACGGGACCGGCAGCGTACCAAGCTCTTCCACGGCCAGCGCGTCGACGACAAGCGGCTCCAGAGCGCCGTAGAGACGCCACCACCACGACGGTTCCCGCTCCAGCCCGCTGAGCAGTTCCGCGATTCGAGCGAGCCCGATTCGGTGTGTCGACACTGCCGCCAGCGCGCGTTCGTGGCGCGGACCCGAAAGTTCCGGCACGACCAAGCCGCCGATGATGTCGGTGAGCAACTCTGCCAACTCGTCGCTGAGCCCCGGAACGACCGACGCACGTTGCGGCGCCCGGTCCGGTTCACCCACTACGGGAAGCCAGGGATTTTCCTGCAGCTCCTTCAGAAGCGCCTCGCGCAGAAGCGAATCCGTCTCACTACGTGCAAAGGCGGGCACCGGGACCAGTGTGGTTCGTTGATCGACCGGCAACGCTGCAACAAACTCGGCGTACCCCGCCGCGAGCGGCGCGATGGGCGCACCGGGCAGGATTCGTCGCCGATCCGGCTGCATCGCGATGTCTGCGACAACGAGCGTCGGAATAGACAGTTCTTCATCGGATCGCGTCGGCGCCCGAAGGACGTCGTCACCGACCGGCGCGGCCACTCCGTGCTTGACGGGAACAATCCAGCGAGCACGGGCAGTTCGATACTGCCACCACACCTGGGAATTGATCGAAATCTCGGTCAGTCCGGATTCCAGGACTCGCTCGGTTCGTTCAAAGGTTTTGTTGCCCAACCGAATCGAAGATAATCCGGGAAGTTCGAGAAGCAGATCGACTGCCTCGGCAGCCATCCGGGACACCAATGCGCCGCCGTCGATATCATCGCGAAGCGTCAGCACCACTTCGGAATCAGCACCGGCGCCGGGTCTCTCGTCCGACGGCCACACCAGCCGCAGCACAGGCACTCCCGAGTCCGGAACTCGAAGGCCGGCTTTCTCGATCTCTTCACGAGTCTTCTTGGCGGAGAACCGAATCGATCCGGTCGTCGACCGCAACTCGAGCTCGTCACTGACCGACAATACTGCCGAGAAACCGACACCGTACCGACCCACGACGCCATCGTCGGCGTCGACCTTGCCGGAAGCGCGGAGTGCAGTGAGTGCGTGAACACCGTCCTCGTCGAGCGGCCGGCCGGTATTGGCGACGGTCAGAACCTCACCGTCCAACACAACACTCAAGGATCCCGGTACGCCTGCTCTCGACGCCGCATCGGCAGCGTTCTGAGCCAACTCCGTCAGCAACCGGTCACGGTAACCCGCTGCGGCCAAATCGGATTCGGTGGCCGCGTCTTCACGTAATCGGGTAGGCGAATCCGCCCACGCCCGTAGCGTGGCCTCGCGGAGCGCCGCCGCCGCGAACGGGTCGTCTACTCGGTGGATACCGAATCCGAATCTTCGGCGACTGCATCATCTGCGGCCTGTGCCGGCATGGCAGTCATCTCGATAGCCCCGTCGTCATAGGCGTCGAAAGCCGGTGAACCGGCACCGAGAGGGAGGGTGGTGTCGGAATGCGCACCGCAGCCGTAATTCGCGTGCACAACACGGCCGTCAGCGGAAAGCTCGTTGCCGCAGACGCCGAATGCAGCACCGAGCGATCCTGCCAGCGGCAGGAAGAAGCCGCACAGCCCACACGTGGACGGAGCTGCCTTCGCCATTTCCGATTCAGGTCCGAAGTCGCCTTCGAACCAGCGCTGAGCCGCCTCGAGTCGACCCTCACGGCTCATGACCTTCTTGCGTCCGAAACCGAGTTCCAGTGCAACGTCGTCGACCTCGGGGTCACCAGTAGCGACGTATCCGGGGACGAGGCGCGGATCCTGCGCCGGCGGAGCCAAAAGATCGCCGACCGACAAGTCTCCGGGGCGAATCCGCTGATCCCAGGGCAGCCACGCGGGCGCCACCAATGCATCGGGGCCGGGCAACAAAGCGAGTTCGCTGATGGTGGCCCGGTGATCGTTCGGCCCGGCCGCTACGACAACGGCCCACTGCCACCCGTTGTAACCGGGAATGTCTGCGGCGAATCGATGGGTAGCGGCAAATTCATCCTCCGACGTGACGCCGAGGTATGCACCGACGCCACCCTCGTGCAGCTCTACAACAGCTGCTCGGGCAAGCTCGACGGCATCGGCCAGTACGGGGCGCGGCACTGCACGCTCTGGAGAAGTAGCAACACTCACTCCTCCAGTTTGCCGCACCACTAGAAGTCCGCAACGCACTGGGCTGCAATGCTGGATAGATGAGTAGGTCACGCGCCGGTTCTGCAGCTGTCGTCTCGGCACTCGCCGTGATCACTTCGGTCGTGACGGGCTGCTCTCCGACGGGTCCGGGAACCCCTGCTGCAGGAGACAACGGGCCGGTACCGACGTTGTCCGTCGAGGTCGTCGACGTCTATCCACACGACGCCGACGCCTTCACCCAAGGCTTGGAGATCGACGGCGACAGACTTTACGAAAGCACCGGGCGCGTCGGCGAGTCATGGGTGCGTTCGACGGAGATCGGTAGCGACCCGGGTTCCGGCCCCGAAATCGCCCGAGCGGATCTGGCGCCACCGTTGTTCGGTGAAGGCATCACGGTCTCCGGAAACTCACTGTGGCAATTGACGTGGAAGAACGGCGTCGCAATCGTCCGTGACAAGGACACTCTTGTCGAACGTGACAGATTTCCGCTCACCACTCAGGGTTGGGGCATCTGCGCGCTCGAGGATCGGTTGGTAACCAGCGACGGATCGTCCAGCCTGAGGTTTCACGATCCCGAGACCTTCGACGCGATCGGTTCCGTCGACGTCACTCGCGACGATAAGCCGCTCGCGAATCTGAACGAACTGGAATGCACCGACGACGGAACCGTCTTCGCCAACGTTTGGCAGACGGACACGATCGTGTCGATCGATCCGGAAGATGGCCAGGTGACCAGTGTGATCGACGCGTCGCCTCTGCGCGCCAGGCTGAACACCGATGGATCCACTCGCACCGTCGACGTGCTCAACGGAATCGCCCAGATACCCGGAACCGACCGCTTTCTTCTCACCGGTAAGTACTGGCCACAGATATTCGACGTGCGATTTGTGGCCTGAATCGACTTTGCCGCCCAACTCGTCAGGGGTGTGCGTGGTCGCCTCCGCAGTACTAGGACAGAATTGAGTGGTGACCGGACCGCGCGAACCCTACGACCCCGATACTCGGCGAATTCCGAACGAGTCTGCGGGGCAGACCGACTCCTCTGGTCAGGCAGTCCACCCGGGTTACGACAACTACCCGCCGGCTGCGCGGCCGTCCGGCCGACGTGCTCCGTTACCGCCGCTGCACCCCATTCCCGAGTCTCGTGACGAAGCTCCGGACACGTCCGATTCGAAGGGTTCCGGCTCGAAAGGCGATCCTGCCGACGCTCCCAAAGCCCCGCCGATGCCGCGCAAGCTCACGGTCACCCGAGTCGCGGCGATGCGCAGTCGGGAACTGACCAACAAAGGTATTGCGACGTTCCAGCGTGCAGCCAAGGCCGACGGCGCCGACAAGTCCGGCCTGACTGCTTTGACATACGCGGTGATGACCAACAACGCGACCGACGCCGCTCTCGCTGTGGCCCTGGCAAATACGTTGTTCTTTTCCGCGGCCACCGGCGAGGACAAAACGAAGGTCGCTCTCTACCTCCTGATCACCATCGCTCCGTTCGCGGTGATCGCACCGCTCATCGGACCGATGCTGGACCGGTTGCAGCGCGGGCGCAGAATCGCGCTGGCGTCGTCGTTCGGTATTCGAACGTTGTTGGCGCTGATCCTGGTGTTCAACTTCGACAGTTGGATCCTGTATCCGGCCGCACTCGGCATGATGGTTCTGAGTAAATCGTTCTCGGTACTCAAGAGCGCGGTCACTCCACGTGTGCTCCCGCCCGAAATAGACCTGGTCAGAGTCAATTCTCGGCTCACGGTTTTCGGATTGATCGGTGGGACTATCTGCGCCGGCGCCGTCGCGGGCGCACTGGCACTCGCGTTCAAATCTCCCGGAGCGCTCTGGTTCGCGGTGGTGGTCACCATTTTCGGCGCGTATCTGAGTATGCGAATTCCGTCGTGGGTCGAAGTCACCGAAGGCGAAGTTCCCGCCACCATCACCTACCACCCGGACGAGGCACATCACGCCGGCAGTGGACGTGCCCCTGGCATCAAGAGCGCCAAGGTACGTCAGCCACTCGGACGCGCCGTCATCATCGGTTTGTGGGGCAACGGAACAATTCGTGTTCTGACCGGTTTCCTGACGCTGTACATCGCGTTTGTCGCCAAATCCCGCACGGACCACGAGCCTTTGCAGCAGGCCATGATGCTCGGCTTGGTCGGTGCCGCTGCAGGCTTGGGCAACTTCGGCGGCAATGCGGCCGGTGCGCGACTCAAACTGGGGAGACCGGCCGTCGTCGTTCTTCGATGCACCGCCTCCGTCTGGATCATCGCGGTTATCGCGGCGCTGACCGACAACCTGATGACAGCCGCTCTGGCCACTCTGATCGCGTCGGCTGCGAGCGCTTTGGCGAAGGTTTCACTCGACGCGTCACTGCAGCACGATCTGCCCGAGGAATCGATCGCGTCCGGATTCGGTAGATCCGAAACCGTCCTTCAGTTGAGTTGGGTACTGGGTGGCGCGCTGGGCGTTCTGCTGCCTACTGAATACTGGATCGGGTTCACTGTCGTTTCCGTGTTCTTGACGATCGGTCTTCTGCAGACGTTCCTGTGTTACCGAGGCAGCTCACTTCTGCCCGGACTGGGCGGCAAGCGACCAGACCTGGCCGAGCAAGAAGTGACAGAAGTGATCTACACCGGCAAATCCGATCGAGGACAAGGAAGTACTCCGCAGTGATCATGCGTGCAAGAACAAAGAAGATCGTGGCTGCGATCAGTGTCCTGATGGTGGTGGCACTAGCTGTCTACGCCTCGGTTTTGTTCGTGATCATCAAGAACATCAACGACGAGCCCGACAAGCTCCCGCAGATCACTGCCTACGCTCACGGTCGGACCATCGAAACCCAGCCGGCGGGCTTCTGCACGATCGACCTGTCTCAGTGCGCTCAGATCGGCGAAATCTACGAACTCGACGTGCCGCAGGGCTCCGCGTTGCAGTTGTCGTTGTCGAAGGACGTCTCGACTGCGGAATGGGCGATGCTCGCCGTCTACCAAGACGCCGACGGCAATCAGTCCGGCGAACCCCGCTTCTTCAAGGCTGACGAGGCGATGGCAGTCACCGTCGAAGCGCTGCCGGAGAAGCAACTAGTGGGAGTGGAGATTCACCTTGCTGTCGGTGAAGGCAGCGAACAGGGACTCCTGATCTGGTCGATCAAGACCAGCTGATCCAGAAGAAAATGCCCGGCACACCAATTCGGTGTGCCGGGCATTTCTTTGTTCTCAGGCTGGTCAGCTGTCGAGCTCGCGGGCCACCGCGCGGACAACCTCGGAGATCCGCTGAGCAGTCTTGCGGTCCGGGTACTTTCCGTTGCGCAGGTCAGGCTGAACCTTGGCTTCGAGCAGCGTGATCATGTCCTCGACCATGCCGTGCAGTTCGTCCGGCGTGTGCTTGCGGACAATCGGCTCACGGCGCTGCGTCGACGCACCGCGCAGAGTCGGGGCAGGCTCGAGAACCTTCAGGCTCAGCGCCTGGGGGCCGCGTCGGCCGGCCGCCATGCCGAATTCGACCTTCTGGCCCGCCTTCAGGCCCTCGACACCTTCAGGAAGGGCAGAGGCACGTACATAGACGTCCTCCCCTTCTTCCTGCGACAGAAAGCCGAAACCCTTTTCGACGTCGTACCACTTCACCTTGCCGGTCGGCACCGCGTTCACCCGCTCATCACTCGACTGGGGCTTGTCGCCCCAATATTCTCGGGAGGCTCGAGTACGAGCCCCATGGTCCTGCTCAGCTTCGATCGAGAGGTTCGACCGAAGAATGCAAAAGAACGCGCCCCGAACTTGCTTGACGGGACGCGCAGTCACTCCACAGTCTACCTGTGAGCAACCGGTATCGGCACTCGCGTTTACGGGCACTACCCTTGTACCTGTGGACTCTCAACCGAACCCGAGCACTTCCGGAACCGGAAACGGTCTCTTTCGAATCGCAATCGGGCTGTTTCTTGTCGGGTTGCTCGCGATTGTCGCTATCTTCGCGGTAAAGATCTTCAGCGACACTCCTCCGGGATTGGTGCTGTACCTGTTCGCGTTGGCCTGCCCAGTCGGTTTCCTGCTGGCCATCGTCTACACGTTGAGGTCCGGTCGACGCGCACGCTGAATTCCCTCACGTACCTACCGAAAGGTCGCTGACCATGAGATTTATTCTGAATATCATCTGGTTGGTCCTCGGTGGTCTGTGGCTGGCGCTGGGGTATTTCATCGCCGGCATCATCTGCTGCATTCTCATCATCACGATTCCGTTCGGCATCGCGGCCTTCCGTATCGGCATCTATGCCCTCTGGCCGTTCGGTAAGACCGTTGTCGACAAGCCGACGGCCGGTGTCGGTTCGATGATCGGCAATGTCATCTGGTTCATCGTCGCCGGCATCTGGTTGGCGATCGGACACGTCGTCACGGCTGTCGCGATGGCGATCACGATCATCGGAATTCCCTTGGCCATCGCGAATCTGAAGATGATTCCGATCTGCTTGATGCCCCTGGGCAAGGAGATCGTCGACGTTGACCGCGTCAACTACGCATAAGCTCCACAGCTGTTCCAGATAACGGTGTGACCTTAATCACATTACGGATAGATAACGGAACAGCCACAGGAGAGCTGTCACTGCAGAACCCCCCGCTACCTGGGCAGAGTCTCCTGCGCATTTACCCCACGCTCTGCATCCCGATCGACGCGCCGCGTTATCAAATGGTGACACGGGCGAGCAGAGCCGTTACCGTGAATTTCGGCCGGGAAACTCGGCCACCTCCGGCCCGCCGCGCCAAGCCTTGTCCCGCGGGTACCGGAATTTCCTAAACAGACATTCCAGGGACGAGGACGGGGGACCCAAAGTCCTCTCGGACACCGGTTCGGTTGTTTTACACAGTCGAATCTTGGGGTGAAGCCAGACTCTTTCCAGCCAGGAAAGGCGAGGCCGGGCAACCTCTCAGCCCGAACCCGACAGCTGACCTCGCAGGCGCGTGTGGAGAGGAATTCACGATCATGAGCGGACGCCATCGCAAACCCACCACTGCAGGCCGCACTGTCGCCAAGGTCGCCGTCACCGGCGCCATCATGGGCGTAGCAGGACTCGCAGCCGCAGGTACCGCCAGCGCAGCGCCTGATTCCGACTGGGATCGCCTCGCACAGTGCGAAGCCGGCGGCAACTGGGGAATCAACACCGGCAACGGCTACCAGGGTGGACTGCAGTTCTCCCCCAGCACCTGGAACGCACACGGCGGCGGAGAATATGCCGCCACCGCCAACAACGCCTCTCGCGAGCAGCAGATCGTTGTTGCCGAGCGCGTTCTCGCCAACCAGGGATGGGGCGCCTGGCCGTCCTGCTCCTCGAGCCTCGGCCTGAACAGCGGCGCAACGCAGCGCTCCGCTCCGGCCACCGTGACCACTCCGGCTACCCAGGCACCCGCACCGGCACAGGCCGCTCAGGTCGTCGCACACCCGGTTTCCGAGGCCATCGACCAGGCCATCGCCTTCGCCGAGGACAACGGCATCGTTATCGATCCTCAGATCCTCGCAGCTGCAGATACCGCGAAGTCCTTCCTCAAGTAGGACCGCGATCTCGCGTTCCGCTCGAACGCACAGCACAAGAACATACGAAGAAGGCCCGCACCGGTTGGTGCGGGCCTTTTTCGTGGTTGGTCGTTAGCGGTTGATGACGGTGTACGGATGGATGTAAGGGAGTGACTCCACCGGCACGGGGAAGGTGGTGTCGTCACCGAACGGTGAAAGTCCACCTGAACGGGTCGATGACAATTCGGTCACTGCGTGATCTCCGTCTGCAGTTTCCGGCCATCCTGGATCTACATAGTGCTGCTTCGAATTGTTGGCCACGAAGCCATTTTGACAGGACGCCGTTACGCAGTACATACCAGGTCTCTAATCTGATAGGCGATGACCGAAATACGTGGCACCTCGACGGGCAATTCCCGAGCTGACAGCCTGACCGAATGGCTGTCGGCCCGCACTGACGCCGAGTTGACGGAACTACTGCGTCTTCGGCCCGACCTCGCGGTACCGCCGCCCAGCACAATGGTGGTTCTCGGCGGGCGTGCGCAGCAGCGTGCGTCGGTCAGTCGGGCAGCTGACGAGCTGGACACGCTCGATTTCGGGATCCTCGAACTGATGGCTCTGGCCGGGGCCGAGGAAACGCCGATGTCGCGCAAGGAGTTGAACGACGCTCTCGCCGAACGCGCCCTCACCGGCAAGGGCAAGGTCACCAAGAAGGCCGTCGACGCTTCTCTCGCGAAGATGCGTGCGACTGCGCTGATCTGGGGCACGGATCCGATCAGCATGGTCCCGGCTGTCATCGACAGCATTCCGTGGCGGGTCGGACGCGCTCTCGAGCCCGTCGAGTCCATGTCGGAAGCCGAGATCACCGCGGCACTGAACGCGCTCGAGAAGCGTGAGCGCGACCTACTCGAGACCCTGGCCAATTCCAGCCCCATCGGCAGAACCCGCGACGCCGCTCCGGAGACTCCCGCAGACCGCCCGGTGCAGAAGTTGCTTGCAGCCGGCTTGCTCCGCTGGCTGGACGAGCAGACCGTCGAACTACCGGCAACTGTGCGTCAAGCGATCCGCGGTGAACCTGTCTTCGATCCGACCACCCTCACCGCGCCGGTCATCACGGGCGACAAGCTCAAGCCGGCCGACGTCAATGCTGCGGCAGCCGGCGAGGCCCTCGAACTGGTTCGCCAGAGCGAAAAGGTTGTTGCCGTGCTCGGCGCGGCACCCGCTCCCGCATTGAGGGCCGGTGGGCTTGGCGTACGCGAACTCCGTCGCATCGCGAAGGCTGCCGAACTCGACGAGAGCCGGGTCAACTTGCTGGTCGAGCTTCTCTCGGCGGCCGGGTTGATCGCCAGCGGTACCCCCGACCCGACTCCGAGCGTCGACACCTCGGACGACTACTGGACGCCGACGGTGGCTGTGGACGGTTGGCTCAACGCCACTACGGCACGCCGGTGGGAGGTACTGGCGTCGGCCTGGATCGACGTTCCCCGGGTCCCCTGGATGATCGGGATGCGTGATCCGTCCGACAAGCCGATAGCTGCGCTGGCGGAGGAAGGCCGCGCGCCTTCCGCGCCTCGCGACCGTGCGTCGGTGCTGGGGTTGTTGGCCGAACTCGACAGCGGCCAGAGTGCTTCACCCGCCGAGGTCAGTCGCCTGCTGGCGTGGCGGCATCCGCGGCGGAGCGGGCGCCTTCGGACGTTGGCCGTCGAAAACACACTCGCCGAGGCGTCGGCGCTCGGATTGGTCGCTCGGGGTGCGCTGAGTTCGCCGGGTCGCGCAATGCTCCATGGCGGCGACGCCGAAGCCGAGATGGCGGCAGTGTTGCCCAAGCCCATCGATTACTTCCTCGTCCAAGCGGACCTGACGTTGGTGGCTCCCGGACCGCTGGTGCCGGACCTGCTCGAGCAGGTGACGTTGGTGGCGGATATCGAATCGGCCGGCTCGGCATCGATGTATCGCATCACGGAGGGCAGTATCCGCCGGGCACTCGATGCCGGGCTGACTGCGACAGAACTACAGACGATGTTCAGTACAAAATCCAAAACACCTGTTCCTCAATCACTTTCATACCTCATCGACGACGTTGCGCGCCGGCACGGCCGATTGCGCGCCGGAGTCGCGGCGTCGTTCATCCGATGCGAGGACGCCTCCCTCCTGGCTGAAGTACTGGCGTCCGCCGTCGCGGAAACGTTGGCCCTACGGGCCCTCGCACCCACTGTCGCCGTATCCCAGGCCCCACTTCGGGAAGTACTCGCGGAGCTGCGAGCCGCCGGGTTTGCGCCGGCCGGTGAGGATTCGTCCGGGGCCCTGGTCGATCTGCGACCACGCGGTGCACGGATACAGAATCGCCGTTTGCGGCAAACGCCGCGAACACAGTCGAGTCCATCGCCGGAACAACTCGAATCGCTGATACGAACGTTGCGCGCCGGTGACCGGGCGTCCAGCCCCGGCCGTGGTGGTGTTCGAGCGGACGGATCGAGGGAAAGCAGCGCCGCCGCCATCGCGTTGTTGTCCTCGGCAGCGAGAGCGGGCAAGAGCGTCAACATCGGCTACGTCGACGCCCAAGGCGTGGCTACGCATCGAATCGTCGACCCCGTCAGCGTGGGCGGTGGACAGCTGGATGCATTCGATCCGGCGAGTGGCGCAGTGCGCCGGTTCACACTTCACCGGATTACTTCGGTGACCCCGATCGACGAAAAAAAGTCGTAACTGGCTTTTTTCTGTAAATGAAGTATGGTCGTGGTCAGTTTGTGATTGCCACACTTCAAAAACTGAGGAGCGACAATGGCTGACAAGGCGCCGGGTAAGAATATGAAGAAACCCGCCCAGTCGATCAAGGAACGCCGCGCAGAAAAGCGCGAAAAAGCTGCGGATTCTTCGGAATTAATTCGCAAGAGAAAGCGGAGCTGATAAAAAGCCCTTCTTTTTCCACCGACGACAGATTCCATCATGCATACCGAAACTGACACGCTCAACCACCTCCACGAAACGTTCGACCAGTTCAGGTCCAGTAGCCGCGGCGCAGATCCCAGGTCACGTGGATACGCTGCCGGGATGACACTGGCTGCGGTCTGCGTCCTCGACGAGAACGCTCGACGGCCCGGAATCCTGTTATCGGGCCGTTCGTAGCACAAAGGATTTCTGCTGTGAAAAGAACTATCCACGCCCTCGACCGAATTCAAACTCGACTCGAATCGGAACTCGATTCGACGCCAGGCGACAGCGAAAAGAATATCGGCTATCGATCCGGAATTTCGGAGGCGATAACTCACGTCATGGAAATGCGAAAGACAGCCGTGGCCCAGAAATAAATAATCTCCTCCGCCAGGAATAGTCGTCAACTGTGCCACGTTGACGTAGGGGTGCCCCGAAACGGGCACCCCTATTTCGCGTGGTGTTATGCGTGCCACTTGGCGTATGCACTGCGATACCAGGACAATGGCAGGGTTGCCGCGCACGATGCCTGCGGTGCGCCGCACTGCCTCATCCGCCACACCAGGAGGACTCCGTGACCGACGGACCGTTGATCGTCCAATCCGACAAGACTCTGCTCTTGGAGGTCGATCACGAGCGCGCGGGCGAAGCCCGGCAAGCTATCGCGCCCTTCGCTGAGCTCGAGCGAGCGCCCGAGCACGTCCACACCTATCGCATCACTCCCCTGGCGCTGTGGAATGCTCGCGCTGCCGGACATGATGCCGAGCAAGTTGTCGACGCTCTGGTCTCGTTCTCCCGCTTCGCGGTTCCCCAGCCGCTACTCGTCGACATCGTCGACACGATGGCCCGGTACGGCCGACTGCAGTTGGTGAAGAGCCCGGTCCACGGCCTGATCTTGATCAGCCTCGACCGCGCGGTTCTCACCGAAATCATGCGGCACAAGAAGATTGCGCCGATGCTCGGCGACAAGGTCGACGACGACACCGTCATCGTCCATCCGAGCGAACGGGGCCGCCTCAAGCAGATGTTGCTCAAGGTGGGCTGGCCTGCCGAGGACCTCGCCGGGTACGTCGACGGAGAAGCTCATCCCATCGATCTTGCCTTCGAGGAAGGTCATTGGGAGCTGCGCGACTACCAGCAGATGGCTGCGGATTCGTTCTGGGCCGGCGGTTCGGGTGTCGTCGTACTCCCGTGTGGCGCAGGCAAGACCATGGTGGGCGCGGCCGCCATGGCAAAGGCCAAGGCAACCACTCTCATCCTGGTCACCAATACCGTCGCCGGGCGTCAGTGGAAGCGCGAGCTCATCGCACGGACGTCACTCACCGAAGAAGAAATCGGCGAGTATTCGGGTGAGCGCAAGGAAATTCGACCGGTCACGATCGCGACGTACCAGGTCATCACGCGTCGAACGAAGGGTGAGTACAAGCACCTCGAACTGTTCGACTCCCGAGACTGGGGCTTGGTGATCTACGACGAGGTGCACCTCCTCCCTGCTCCCGTGTTCCGGATGACGGCGGATCTACAGTCGCGTCGGCGCCTCGGACTGACCGCGACGTTGGTGCGTGAGGACGGCCGCGAGGGCGACGTCTTCTCACTGATCGGCCCCAAGCGGTACGACGCTCCGTGGAAGGACATCGAGGCGCAGGGGTGGATCGCTCCGGCTGACTGTGTCGAGGTGCGTGTGACCATGACCGACGCCGAGCGTATGGCGTATGCGGTTGCCGAACCCGAGGAACGGTACAAGCTGTGCTCGACGGCGCACACCAAAGTTGCTGTCGTGAAATCGATTCTGGCCAAGCATCCGAATGCGCCGACGTTGGTGATCGGCGCCTACCTCGATCAGCTCGATGAACTGGGCGAGGAATTGAATGCTCCGGTGATCAAGGGTTCGACCAAGAACAAGGAACGCGAGATCCTTTTCGATCAGTTCCGCAACGGGGAGATTCAGACCCTGGTGGTGAGCAAGGTTGCCAACTTCTCGATCGACCTTCCGGAAGCATCTGTTGCCGTTCAGGTTTCGGGAACCTTCGGCTCACGCCAGGAAGAGGCTCAGCGCCTCGGCCGACTGTTGCGCCCCAAGCACGACGGCGGACAGGCTCACTTCTATTCGGTGATCTCACGCGACACTCTCGACGCCGAGTACGCAGCGCACCGTCAGCGTTTCCTCGCGGAGCAGGGCTACGCCTACCGGATCACCGACGCAGACGACCTGCTTGGCCCCGCCATCGGCTAAACACGATTCTGTAACAAGTTTCAAATATTAATTGGACGTACGTCCATTTGTCGGTATGGTGCCCCGTGTCACAGTTGTGTTCAACGGCCGGGAGTCATGCATGCGCTCAATTACACGTCTACGTGGTCGACCGGGCGGAGTCGTTGCACTTCTGACGGCTTCGCTGCTGGCCACGACGTTGCTCGTCGCGGTCACCGGCGTCGGCACGGCAGCCCCGAGCGCCCCGGACAACACGGTGTACCAGCTCGCCAACGGTTGCTACGCCGTGCAGAGCGCGTCCGGCGACTTCGTGCGACGCGACGCCGCCGGGTATCGCGCGGATCGCGCGTCCGCCGACGAAGCTGAACCGTTCCGACTCCATGCGGCGCAACTGGGCCGGTTCATGTTCTACGGCGTCGACGGGTCCATGCTGGCCCACGACGGAACCAACACTGTGGTCGCCACTGCGGCCGCAACTCCGATGACGGACTGGACCGTGATGTCCAGCGACGAGAACTTTGTCCTCACCGCCACCACGAACGGCCGACAGTTGGTCACCCGTGACAATGCCTTGGCGATGGCCGAACCCGGAAGCCAACCGGATACCGGTTCGTTCACCCTGGTTCCTCGCACCGGCTGTGCCGATTTCCCGGAATCCGAAGTCAATGCCACCGGCAATCCCACCGAGATCGGACTGGGCGGTGAAGTACGCGGATTCATCGACACACACGTACACATGAATGCTTCCGAGTTCATGGGCGGAAACCTGCACTGCGGAAAGCCTTTCGATCCTCAGGGCGTGACCGCGGCACTGGTCGACTGCCCGGACCACCAGCCCAACGGTATGCCCGCCCTCCTGGAAAACGTTCTCTCCTACGGCAACCCGTTCGAAACCCACGACACCACCGGTTGGCCCACCTTCGCGGATTGGCCGGCCCAGGACTCCCTGACCCACGAGCAGACGTACTACAAGTGGGTTGAGCGAGCATGGCGCGGCGGACTGCGTATCTTCACCAATCTTTTTGTAGCCAACCGTGTTCTGTGCGAGCTGTATCCCAGTAAGCGCAATCCGTGCAACGAGATGGAAACGGTGCGCATTCAGGCCGAGCAGACCCGTGAACTCCAGGACTACATCGACGCGCAGTACGGCGGGCCGGGACGCGGCTGGTTCCGTATCGTGAGCTCCCCTGCCGAGGCCAGGCAGGTTGCGGCGGACGGAAAGCTCGCCGTCACATTGGGCGTCGAGGTTTCGGAGCCGTTCGGCTGCTCCCTCCGCAACGGTGTAGCGCAGTGCGACGAAAACGACATCGACCAAGGTTTGGACGAACTCTACGATCTGGGCGTCCGGCAGATGATCGTGACGCACAAATTCGACAATGCACTCGGTGGAACACGCTTCGACGGAGGCATTACCGGAGTTGCCGTCAATATCGGTAACTACCTGGGCACCGGAGAGTTCTGGCAGTCCGAGCCCTGCCAAGGTGTCGCTGAGGACAACGAGCTGCCCACCAAGGTGGACGGCGCCCAAAATCTGATCGGGATGCTTCCGCCCGGCGTGACACTCCCGGTGTACCCGGCCGGCCCGCAATGCAATTCACGCGGACTGACCTCGTTGGGCGAGCACATGATCCAGGGTTTGATGGACCGCGGAATGATCGTCGACATCGACCATTTGAGTGTCAAGGCTGCTGACGACGCCCTCACCATGCTCGAAGCTGCCCACTACTCGGGCGTCGTGTCGAGCCACAGCTGGAGTGACCCCAGCTATTACAAGCGGATTTACGCACTCGGCGGTTTCGTGGCTCTCTATGCCGGTCAACTGGAATCGTCCGACGGCACATCCGAGACCGACGGCAAACCCAAGGAAAAGGGTTTCATCCAGGCGTGGCGAGAAGCTCGGGAAATGCGTAGTGACGACTACTACTTCGGTTTCGGATACGGCGCCGACACCAACGGGTTCGGGCCCCAGGCAGCGCCCCGAGGCGATGCGGACGTCAATCCCCTGCAGTACCCGTACACCGCATTCGACGGCACCGTCATGGACAAGCAGCATGCCGGAACCCGCGTCTTCGATGTCAATACCGACGGTGTCGCGCAGTACGGACTGATTCCCGACTGGATTGCCGACATGCGTATCGCGGGTGGGCCTGACGGTGACACGATCATCGACGACATGAGCCGAGGCGCCGAGGCCTACCTGCAGATGTGGGAGCGCGCGCGGAACTAGCT
Organism: Rhodococcus sp. OK302; assembly: GCF_002245895.1. Classification (NCBI taxonomy): domain Bacteria; kingdom Bacillati; phylum Actinomycetota; class Actinomycetes; order Mycobacteriales; family Nocardiaceae; genus Rhodococcus; species Rhodococcus sp. OK302. Next base: position 2,042,928 of record NZ_NPJZ01000001.1, on the reverse strand, counting down.
ACGCTGGTGGTGGCCCCTGAAAATCTCAGGGACCACCACCACCGCAGTTCCACCACCGCAGTTCCACCTTCGAAGGAATACATCAGTGGCTGAATTCGAGTTCACCGTCGACAAAGCTCACGCGAGGTCCGTCAACGACACGTTGGCCGACGTTCGTCGTCTGCAAATTTCTGCGGTGATCTTCGCCGTGTTGCTGGCCGCCGGAGGAACCTGGCTGATCCTCGTGGGAGACGTCTGGTCCATCATCGTCGGCGCTGTATTGGTCATCGGAGCCCTCAGCTCGCTGGGTGTTGCGTTGTGGGCACCACGCAAGGTAGGCAACGCCGAAAAGTTGTATCGCGAGAATCCTCTGGTCCCCGCGATCGTGAGCGAGATCCATCCCCGAGCTGCGACATTGACCGCGCTGATCGATATCGCGAAGCCGGCGGCGGGAACACCCAAATACGCACTGGTCAGCCGTAATGTCCGGCTCAACCCGAAGTGGAAGGTCGGCGATCGCATTCCGTCGGTAGCCCTGCGCTCGGATCGTTCCACTCGGAGCAAGGACGCCGTCTGGGAGATGGTCAGCCCGATGCCGATCGAATGGGGAACCAAGGACTCGGCGGTACTCGCCCGAGCGGTGGGCGCGATCAGCGACAGTGAGTGGAAATTCCTCCAGAGCCGAATCTCTGATTCCGAGGAAGTTCGCACCCACCCCGAACGCCGCGTCCTGGTCGATCCGGCCGACCTCCCGGACAACCTGCGCTAACGCGGTTTTTGTCTAGCGGCCTTCGCGAACGCGATTCCCTCTAGCGGCCTTCGCGGACGCGATTCCCTCTAGCGGAGAGCCGGCAGTACTTCGCGTTCGAACAATTCGATGCCCGACGTGTCGTAGGCGGCCTCGGGGAAGTAGAAGATTCCGTATTCGAGCCCTTGTGCTTTGAGTGCCGACAGATTCTCGATGATCTGTTCGGGGGTTCCCACTGCCGGCATTCCGCGGAAGGCGGCCAGCGACGCGTCGGCCGCGGCCTCACCGACCAGCGGCGTCAGACGAGACTTCAGCGTTTCCAGTCGCTGCGCCACTTCTGCTTCCGTTGCACCGATCGCGACGTTGTAGTTCGCCGAGCGCACGATGGCGTCGAAATCGGTACCCACTGTGTCGCAGTGCTTCTTCAGGATCTCCGACTTGCGGGCAAAAACTTCCGGTGTGCCGTCGAAGTTGGTGTACTGCGCGTACTTTGCCGCGATCTTCAGCGTGACCTTCTCGCCACCACCGGCGATCCACAAGGGAATTCCTCCCTCCTGCAACGGAAGCGGACGGCAGATGGCGCCGTCGACCTGGTAGTACTTGCCGTCCAGCGTCGCAGTGCCCGCGGACCAGGCCTGACGGAAAATCTGAATGCCCTCGTCGAGCCGACCGAGACGTTCACCGGCGGAGGGGAACCCGTAGCCGTAGGCATTCCACTCGTGCTCGTACCAGCCGCCGCCGATTCCCATCTCGACGCGCCCACCGCTGATCAAGTCCGTAGTGGCGGCAACCTTGGCCAGGTAGGCCGGGTTGCGGTAACCCATGGCCGTACACATCTGACCGAGCCGGATGCTCGACGTCGATGCGGCGAGCGCGGCCATCAGAGTCCACGCCTCGTGCGTGGCTTCTTCCGTCGGAGCCGGGACCGTATGGAAGTGGTCGTACACCCAGACCGACTCCCACGGGCCCGCTTCGGCACGCAGCGTGAAGTCGCGCATAACCTCCCATTGCTGAGCGGGGTCGATGCCGACCAGGTCGAGACGCCAGCCTTGAGGTACGAACAGTCCGAATCGCATGTGGCGAGAGTACCTACCTACCGCCATGTTGCGCGCGCGGAACCTCACTAGACTCGAAGGATGTACATGCCGACGACCACACAGGCCTTCGAATCACACCGCGGCCATCTGATGGCCGTCGCGTACCGCCTGACCGGTAGTTTCAGCGATGCCCAGGACGCCGTGCAGGAGTCGTGGATACGGCTACAGAATGCAGAATCCGAAAAGACTGCCGGGCACGAGATTCGGGAACTACGCGCGTGGCTCACCACCGTCGTCGGGAGAATCTGCCTCGATCGCCTGAAATCTGCGGCTGTTCGTCGAGAAAGTTATGTGGGACAGTGGCTTCCAGAACCGATCGTCACGTCGATCTCGGCATCCTCACCTCCCGATCCACTCGACTACGTCGTGCAGCAGGAAGAGAGCCGGCTAGCCGCACTGATCGTTCTCGACACCCTCACGCCCGCGCAACGAGTCGCGTTTGTCCTGCACGACGGCTTCGACGTGCCGTTCGCCGATATCGCCCGAATCCTGGGCATCGAAATTGCTGCCGCTCGCCAACTGGCGTCACGCGCACGCAAGGCCGCATCCGCGGCTCCCGAACCAGTAGGGAGCGAGGAACATTCGGCAGCAGTGGAACGCTTGGTCGCGGCCATCGCCGGCGGAAACTTGGATGATGTGATCGCAGCACTCGACCCGGATGCCGTATTGATCGGCGACGCCGACGGAAAGACCCGCACCGCAGTCAATATCGTGCGCGGCAGCGATCGGGTCGCACGGTTCTACCTGGGACTGGTACGCAAGTACGGACTGAACGCGGTGATGTCGATTTCGCCGGCCATGGTCAACGGTCAACTCGGCTGCGTCATCGCCGACTCCCCCGGCGACGACGACCACCCGCCGTTCCCGATGCGCGTTGCAGGATTCACAGTTCGCGGCGGTGTCGTGTGCGCGGCCTACGATCTGGCCAATCCGGACAAGCTCAGCGGCGTATCAGGACTCGATCACACGGAGTCCAAGCGCAGGTAGCGCGATTCCCATTCTTCGAGGTGCGGCCTGGAAACCTGTGTACCGAACCAAAGCCTATGCAGCACATCAGACCCCAGATGGTGGAGATCGGTGTGCTCCGCCCACCGCTGCGTAGCCCACTCCGGCTCGTTGTGTGCAGCATCGATTCCTGCCATCGCACTGCCCCGCAGTTCGAAATCCAAGTCACGACGCAACTCGGATAGTTCCGACCAATTTGCCTGCGTTGCATAGTGCCTTGTTCGAATTTCGGTGAGCAGCTTGTGCAGGACACTGCGCGCTCGGGCGTCAACCCAGGTCAAGGTTCGCCGATGCGCATGGCGGCCGACGCCCCACAACACAATCAACGCCACCGCTACTCCGACGGCAGTTTCCAGCATTCGACTCAGGATCAAGTGCTCAACTGTTCCGTGAGCACCACCGGCCGCACCGAGAAGAATGGCCATCGGGGTGATGAAAATGACTGCGACGCCATAGTTTCGCACGAGAAACATCTCGATACCCAGCATGAGAACCGCGAGTACCGCGACGAGCACGAGGCCCGTCGGACTCCACAAATACACCGCGCCGAGCACCAGTAGTCCCAGAATGGTCCCGCCGATCCGGTGAATGCCGCGATACGTTCCCAGAATTCGATCCGGTCCTTGATGAAGAACCATCGCCGCAGCGATCACAGCCCAGTCCGGCCTGTCGATTCCGAGCAGAACCGTCAGGCTGCCGGCGACGGTACAGGCCACCAACAAACGCAGAGCGGTTATCGTCGCACGACTCGACGGATTACACGCTCGCAAGAATCTGTATCGAATTTTCGGATCCGGCAACGGCGGGTGCGCTCCGATGTCGTCGACGTCGAATGCGGGGTCCGTCAGCAACTCCGGATCATGATCGCTGGAGATAGTCCTCGCCATCACTATCTGGGCGCGTTCCAGTTCGCGAGCGAGAGGGTGCTCCGTCCCGACGATTCCGCCGCGGTACAAGCACTGCCAGGCGTCGTGCAGTCGCAGTGCTGCCGCGTGACGCTTGTCCCTCACCGACTCCGGCGGGCGGTAATTCGGTTGTGCGGCAACGTACTCTTCGACGGCGGCAACAGCGGCTCGGACAGCGTTCTTCTCCACTGCTCGGGGCGCCCACAGGATTCCCGCCATGGACACAGCCAGCGCACTCGCGCCACCCACCGCAGTCCACAAGGCAACTTCCCGGGGCGGTTGCCCGGGCGTCGCAATAACCGAACTGATCTCGGTCGTCAGAAGCAGAAAGAACGCTCCCGGTGGCCCCAGCCGAAGTGCGTCAACGGTGAACGCACACGTCGACACGACGACAGCCATGACAAGAACGACGAGCACCAGAAGAGTTTCCGATGATCCCTCCGAAATCGCACGATGAACGGGTTCGCCTACCGAGGCGCCGATGAACGAGAGCGCCGTCAGCGCCAAGGCTGCGATACCGACTGCCTTCCATCGGCTCCGATACGGGCGGCCCTCGCCGTAGATCGACGCGAAGGCTCCCAAGCCGACCAGCAGTGACGAGGAGCCGTAGCCCAAGAGTGTCGCGATGGTCGCCGGTATCGCCAGGGCAAGCGCTACTCGGACTGCTCCGGGAAATCTGTTTCCGACCGGTGGTAGTCCGAACAGGACGCTGCGGGCCGGACGTGGCACTGGCACTGCGGCAACCCCTGGTCGTACTTCATCGGGGTCCACTATCTGTCCTTCGTGCCGTCGTATCTCGAATGGTGAGCATCCCTATCTGTGTCATCCCATTCTTGTCCTGCGGTACAGCCCACCGCGCAGCGGGTCCAGCCACGTGCGGCTTATTGACACTTCGTCAACAGTGTGGATGATTGATGGAGCGTCCCACGTACGGGTCGCACTGCACCGACCGGGAGAACGACGATGACGCAAGGATCCACAGCAACCCGCACGGACGAATTCCGTTCACCGTGGATGGACGACGAACTGGCCGCGGTCGCCGAACTGGCACAAAACTTCTTCGACAAGCATGTGACGCCACATCAGAAGCGATTTGCCGATCAAGGATTTCCCGACAAGTCGGTGTATCGGGAACTCGGAACCCTGGGCCTGGCAAGCATGTCCATTCCCACCGAGTACGGCGGTGGCGGCGGCACGTTTGCACACGACGCCGTGTTGTTCCACCAGCAGGTAATGGCCGGTGACCACTCACTCCAACTCGGCGTGCACTCGGGAATCGTTCCCCACTACCTCAATGCCTACGGCACCCATGAACAAAAACTGCACTGGCTACCCAAACTGGCGAGCGGCGAGTGGGTCGGCGCCATCGCGATGACGGAACCCGGCACCGGCTCGGACCTGCAGAACATCACCACCCGGGCCGTCCGCGACGGCGACGACTACCTGATCAGCGGCGCAAAGACATTCATCTCGAACGGGCGGAACTGCGATCTGGTGATCATTGCCGCCAAAACCGATCCGACGCTCGGAGCCCGTGGAGTGTCGCTGATCGTGGCCGAGGTCGATGACAACACAACAGGTTTCGAACGAGGCCGGATTCTCGAGAAGGTCGGACAGAAGGGCCAGGACACCACCGAACTGTTCTTCGACCAACTTCGCGTCCCGGCAACCAACCTCCTCGGCGACCGTGAGGGCGCAGGATTTGTGCAGTTGATGCAGCAGTTGCTACCGGAGCGCCTGATCTGCGGCGTGGCCGCCACCGCTGCGATCGAACGCGCTCTGGCACTGACCATCGAGTACACCAAGTCCCGAAACATGTTCGGGCAAACACTCTTCGACCTTCAGAACACCAGGTTCGAGCTAGCTGAATGCGCAGCAATCGCCAAGATCTCCCGAACATTCATCGACGATTGCATAGCCAAATACCTTGTCGGGCAACTCGACGCGTCAACCGCAGCCATGGCCAAGTACTGGCTCACCGATCAGCAGTGCGCGGTAATCGACCGATGCGTCCAATTGCATGGTGGATACGGCTACATTCTCGAATACCCCATCGCGCAGATGTACGCCGACGCACGCATCTCCCGGATCTACGCCGGATCGAACGAGACGATGAAGGATCTCATCGCGAGGTCGTTGTAGCCCCATTATCCGTTGCCAGAGTGGGGATTACGTCGCGGACGATGGCAAGCAAGCTGACCACCAACAACGTGTGCACTTGTTCACGCTCCAGCAACCCGGTGACAAGCCACTGCTTGCTGGCAGCCTTTGCCAGTCCGCCGTACGCGACGATGGCAGCGTGAACCTTAGCCGCATCTTCGCCACTCGGCCGCAGATCAAGGGCATCCATCATACGCTGCGCCGCAACAGAATCCGCATCCTGCAGAATCTGGTCCATTTCCGGGTCACGTCGAAGATCGTCGGACATGACCGTGGACATCCACATGCCGCGGTGCCGCCCGGCAACGTCGAGCCAGCGATCGATCACGGCATCGACGCGCTTCTCGGCACTTGTGGAGCCAGGAAGGCGTTCGACCGCCAATTCGGGGATGAAGACAAACCGTCGTACGACGTCCAGGTAGAGGTCACGTTTGGAGCCGAAATAGTGATTGAGGAGTGGACGTCCGACGCCGGCAGCCTTGGCCAACTCCGTCATCGACACGTCGGCGTACGACTTGTTCTCGAAAACCTCTGCGGCGCTGACAATGATCTGTTCGCGCCGGTCTTGCGGGCCAAGCCGTTTTCCGGTCACGCCTTGCCCGCCGGAGTGCTGTTCACCCTCGCCTGCGCCTCGATCATCAGCGAGATGTGCTCCACCAGACGCTTGCGCGAGATCTTGGAGGACTGAGTGTGCGCCTGATAGATGAACGCGAGTGCCCCGAACAGTCCGACCGAGTTGAGTTCGGAGTTGACGGCATCGCGCTTCTCGCCGCCGTACATCGCTTCGAGCGCGAAGGAAATCGGGTTGGTGAACTCTGCCATCAATTCCCGGCCACGGTCCCACAGGGCAGGTTCGGCCTGGGATTCGACAAACATGATGCGGCCGCGCCGCGGGTCCTTGGTGACGTAGGCGGTAAAGGCCTTGACAACATGTCGAATCAGCAAGGGTGGTTCGACGGGTGCGGTTTCGAGGGCGGCCAGAATTGTGTCTCGCGCGCCGAGAACAACCTCGTCGAGTACCGCGACCAGCAGTTCGTCCCGGCTACCGAAGCTCTCGTAGAAGTACCGCTCGGTCAGCGCAGCTTCGCGGCACGTCGCGCGCATGGTGGCCGCAGCAGCGCCTTCGGTGCCCATAATCTGCATTCCGGCTTCGATCAGCTGAGCACGCCGCGCAGCGCGTCGATCTTCCGGTTCCAGACCACGCCACCGTCTCGGGCCACTGCGTGCAGTCTCGGTGTCCGTCATGTCTCCATGTTCTCACTCCGGCGCGATAGCCAGGGCCTCAGGTTATCCATTCCATAACTGACATCACCATCTGTCAACAATTCCAATTCTGACATCAACCGCTGTTGACATCACCTGATGTCAGACTTACTCTTCGTTCAGTTGTTCGCGCACCAATCAGGAGGCGTCACACATGGTTGAGATCGACACAACCTCGAAGCAAGCCACTCCTCGAGATGACTCGAGAACTCGCCGCACCCGAGTGGTTGTCATCGGAGCCGGCTTCGGCGGGATCGGCACTGCTGTTCGCCTCACACAGGCTGGGATCGACGACTTCGTCATCCTCGAACGTGCCCAAGAACCCGGCGGAACGTGGCAGGTCAACACCTACCCTGGCGCACAGTGCGATATCCCGTCCATTCTGTATTCCTTCTCGTTTGCCCCAAATCCCAACTGGACCCGCCTGTACCCGCTGCAACCGGAGATCTACGACTACCTCCGCGATTGTGTGCGGAAATTCGGTCTCGAAGATCGACTGCACTGCGGCCAGGAGGTCACGGACGCGTCGTGGGACGAAGACAAACAACTCTGGCGGGTACACACTGAGGATTGCATCTGGGAAGCTCAGTTCCTGGTTGGCGCTACCGGCCCTTTCAGTGCGCCGGCCGTGCCGAACTTGCCGGGACTCGATTCCTTCGAGGGCCAGGTATTCCACACCGCAGACTGGAACCACGACCATGATTTGAACGGTGAACGCATCGCCGTAGTAGGCACGGGCGCTTCGGCAGTTCAGATCATTCCGCGGCTACAACCGATCGCCCAGGCGTTAACCGTCTTCCAGCGAACACCCACGTGGATCCTGCCTCATCCCGATCAGCCGATGACCGGTTGGCCCAGCACCCTGTTCGAGCGCGTACCGGCTGCCCAGCGCATCGCTCGGAAAAGCCTCGATCTGTTGCAAGAAGCCATGGTTCCGGGGTTCGTGTACAAACCTGCTTTGCTGAAAGGTTTGGGCGCCCTGGGCCGCGCACATCTGCGTCGTCAAGTCCGCGATCCCCAATTGCGCGCAAAGCTACTCCCCCAGTTCACATTCGGATGCAAGCGTCCGACCTTCTCCAATGCCTACTATCCCGCGCTGGCTTCAAGCAATGTCGATGTCGTAACCGACGGCATCACGGAAGTTCGTTCGAACGGAATCGTCACCGCCGACGGCGCACTCCACGAAGTCGACACCATCATCATGGGAACCGGTTTCAAGATGGGCGACAACCCGTCGTTCGGCATCATCAAGGGCCGCGACGGGCGCAGCATCGCCGAGGCGTGGAACGGCAGCGCCGAGGCTTTCCTGGGTACGACGATCAACGGTTTTCCCAACTTCTTCATGATCCTCGGACCCAACTCGGTGGTGTACACCTCGCAGGTCGTCACCATCGAGGCTCAGGTTGAATACATCTCGAGTTGCGTACAACAGATGGACGAGCAGGGAATTCGCACCATCGACGTGCGTGCCGACGTCCAGCAGCAGTTCGTGGACGAGACAGATCGGCGGCTCGCGACCAGCGTGTGGAACACCGGTGGTTGCAGCAGCTACTACCTCGTCGACGGCGGCCGCAACTTCACGTTCTACGGAGGATTCAACCGATCTTTCCGCGCCCGAACCCGACGAGCCGATCTGACGCATTACGAGCGCCGATGGCCGGTCGTCGAAGCGACGGGGAATTTCGACGCGGCGAGCGAAGCGACGGGGAATGTCGACGCGGCGAGCGAAGCGACGGGGAATTTCAGAGAATCCGTGAGGAGCCAGTGATGCTCGGAATCAAGACTTTTCGAGGTAAGCCCGTCGTAGCCGCGACCGGGGCCCGCCGCTATACGGACGAGGCTCACGCAATCGCTGCGCGCGACGTCGAATTCGACTGGGACGGTGTACCGCTGCACTATGTTCCGAACGAACCGATGGTCACCCACGTCATCAACTTCATGCATCTGGTCCTTCCCGAGGGCGAGCGCGCTATGTCCGCCACTCTTGCCGAAGCTCTACCGCTCATCGAGGATCCTCGGCTACACGAGGAAGTAGTGGGTTTCGTCGGCCAGGAAGCAACCCACGCGTCGTCGCACAAGGGCGCGCGTGAGCACCTTGCCGAACTCGGCATGAACATGGAACCGATGTCGAGCCGCATGGATTGGCTGGTGGACAAGATCCTGGGTGACAAGGGTTTGAGCGGAAAAGCCAAGCACGCGTGGCTCTGTGAGCGCTTGGGCTTGTTCGCTGCGATGGAGCACTTCACCGCGGTCTTCGGCGAATGGCTGCTCACCGATCCGGCATTGGAAAACGCCGGCATGCACCCGGTGATGCTGGACATGGTCAAATGGCACGGCGCCGAAGAAGTGGAACACCGCAACGTCGCTTTCGACGCCTATATGTACGTCGACGGCAGCTACGCGCGGCGCGTCCGAACGGCACTGCTCGCCAGCTTCACCCTGATCGTGCTGTTCGGTGCATCGATGAATTATCTGTTCCGCCAGGATCCGTCAAAAGCCAAGGGCCACTTCTGGCCTGTGCAATTGATCAGCGCGACGCGTCGCGGTCTGGTACCCAATCTCAAGTTCTTGATCACCGAAATGCCTCCCTACCTGCGACCGAGTTTTCACCCGTCACAGATCGGCGACATGGACGTCGCGATGCGCTATCTCGCGCGTTCGCCTGCCGCGAATCACTCCTCCTGAAAAGGGCTTACGGATGAACAAGACCAAGGCTGACAACGCCACGTCTTTCGACCCACCCCGGTCGCTTCGACTGGCGGCTCAGGCGACGGATGCCTACCGACGCATCTTTGCCGCCAGTGCCGCGGCGCCGCTGCTTTCCCGTCCGAAACCCGTTCGCTACAGCGGGTTCGACATGTTGCTCGATGTGTCGTCGGTACAGTCGGAATGCGAGGACGTTGTCAGCATTACCCTGACTGCTCCCGGCGGAGAAGCCCTTCCGGCGTGGATTCCCGGAGCACATCTCGACGTCCTCCTGCCCTCCGGCAAGCAGCGGCAGTATTCACTGTGCGGAGATCCCAGCGATCTGTCTTGCTATCGGATTGCGGTGCGGCGCATCGCCGACGGCAACGGCGGATCCCGCGAGATTCACCACGACGTTGCGCCTGGCATCCAATTGAATGTCCGCGGGCCACGAAACGCCTTCCCTCTCGTCGAAGCACCGTCGTACCTGTTCATTGCCGGCGGAATCGGCATCACACCCATTCTCCCCATGATTCGGCGCTGCCACGAGCGTGGAATACCGTGGAGCTTGGACTATCTCGGCCGATCTCGGGCCACGATGCCGTTCCTCGACGAGATCGCGGACTGCACCAGCGGACAGGTCACGATTCGACCCGACGACGAGTTCGGACTACCCGATATCGCATCGATAGTCTCCGCTTCCACGCCGGGCGCTGCGGTGTATATCTGCGGTCCGACGCCGCTGATGTCCTCGGCACGTGAAGTCATGGTGGCCGTCAACCCAACCGGTTCCCTGCACAGCGAACGCTTTTCCCCGCTGCCGGTGGTGGACGGAAACGAGTTCACTGTGCACCTGGCCAAAACTGGTGTCACCGTCGACGTGGGCGCCAAGGAGAGCACCTTGGCAGCCGTCAGACGCGTCCTCCCGGGCGTCGCCTACTCCTGTCAGCAGGGATTCTGCGGAACATGCAAAGTGCACGTTCTCTCCGGAAACGTCGATCACCGCGATACCTTGCTCACCGACACTGAACGGAGCGAATTCATGCTGACCTGCCAATCACGCGCTACCGGTGGAAGTTTGGTGTTGGACCTGTGAAGCGCTCCTACGCCCTCGAACAGGCAGACGGCGCATTCTTCCAATCCGCACCGATCAAGATCGTTCACGCGATCGAGAGTGACGTGGATCCCGAAAGCCTCTGGCGCACATTGACTGCCGATGACGCACTGGCGTCCTGGGCGCGTGGACTCACACGGGCAGACTGGACCTCCACCAGGCCGTTCGGGGTGGGCTCGACTCGCGTTGTAGAAGCCGCCGGCGGTGTTGCTTCGCTGAACGAAAAGTTCTTTCGCTGGGACGAAGGAACGCAGATGTCATTCTATGTCGAGGCTTCCTCACTTCCCGGATTCCGCAAGTTCGCCGAAGACGTCCTGGTGCAACAGATTCCGGGCGGAAGCCGCCTCACCTGGACCTTTGCCGTAGAACCACAGCGCTGGTTCTCGCCGGCCCTCGCGCTCTCACGGCCGGTCCTCCACCGTGTCACCAAGGGATGGGCGCAAGGCGCCATTGTCCACGCACGCCAAGGAGTCCGGAGATGAAGACAACTATCGAACGCGGCACCGATGTGGCCGACGCCGTTCGCATTGCTCGTGTCGCTGCTACGTGGTGGGCCGGACTGGCATTTAACGAGCGCGCCCAACTCCTGGACCGGTGGCGCGGAATCATCGCACGCCGAGCACCGGAACTAGCGGAGGTCATTCATCTCGAGATGGGTAAGCCGCGCCCCGACGCGATGCTCGAAATTGCGATGGCTCTCGAGCACCTCGCCTGGGCGTCGAAGAATGCGGGCAAGGTGCTCGGTCGACGGTCGGTCCGATCGAGCCCGAGCACCTCGCCTGGGCGTCGAAGAATGCGGGCAAGGTGCTCGGTCGACGGTCGGTCCGATCGAGCTTGCTCACGATCAATCAGGCTGCGAGCCTGGAGTACCGGCCACTCGGTGTGGTCGGGGTGATCGGCCCGTGGAACTATCCGATTTTCACTCCGCTGGGATCCATTTCGTTTGCCCTGGCTGCCGGCAATGCCGTGGTCTACAAGCCGAGCGAGTTCGCGCCGGGTGTCGGCGAGTGGTTGGGGCGTGTCTTCGCGGAAGTCGTACCCGAGCATTCGGTACTGCAGGTGATCACCGGAGACGGATCTGTCGGAGCAGAGTTATGCCGGTCCGGCGTGGACAAGATCGGTTTCACCGGATCTACGGCGACCGGCAAAAAGGTAATGGCAGCGTGCGCCGAGACTCTCACTCCCGTACTCATGGAGTGCGGCGGCAAAGACGCGTTGATTCTCGACTCGACCGGCAACGTCGATGCTGCGGCAGATGCCGCAGTCTGGGGCGCCCTGTCCAACTCGGGTCAGACCTGTCTCGGCATCGAGCGTGTCTACGTGCACGAAGACGTCTACGACGAGTTCCTCGACAAAACAATTGCTTTGGCGTCGAAGATCCGCGCAGGCTCGGGCGCGCAGGACAAGATCGGCCCCATCACGATGCCGTCGCAGGTGGATATCATCCGCCGTCATCTGACGGACGCGGTTGCCAAGGGTGGACGAGTAGTCCTCGGCGGGCCTGGTTCCATCTCAGGCCAATACGTACAGCCGACAATTCTGGTCGACGTGCCCGAAGACAGCCTTGCCGTCACCGAAGAAACCTTCGGTCCGACAATGACCATCACCAAAGTCCGCACCATGGACGAGGCGATCATGCACACCAACGCGTCGCGATATGCGCTAGGGCTCAGCGTATTCAGCAAGAACGGCGTTGCCATCGCAGACCGGATTCGGTCCGGAGGCGCTTCGGTGAATTCATACGTCATGTACGCCGCAATTCCCAGCCTTCCGCTCGGTGGTGTCGGCGAGTCCGGATTCGGACGTGTCCACGGCGCCGACGGACTCAAGGAATTCACCTACGCGCGGGCCTCGAGCCGCCAGCGTTTCCCCTCGTTGCTACCGCTGACGACATTCCGTCGTACCGCCCGAATCGATTCGCTGGTCAAGGTTCTCATTCGCGCACTACACGGAAGGCACTGAAAAGATGACAGGACGCTGGTCAGCAGTGACGGGCACGGTCCGGGATCTCGGAATTCCGTTGCCGGGTAGGCGAGTCGACTACGACCTCTCCGGAAAGGTCGTCCTGATCACCGGCGGCGGGGACGGCATCGGATTGGCCCTGGCTCGCACAGTGCACTCGCGCGGCGCAACTGTGGCGCTCGTCGATGTGAATGGATCGTCGCTCGCTGCAGCCAAGGCCGAGTTGGGTTCGGAGCGAGCAGTAACGGTGACGGCCGACGTTCGCGATCGGGAGGCCATGAGGGCAGCCGCGAATTCCGTGGTGACCCAACTCGGACGAGTCGACGTGGTGGTGGCTAATGCCGGAATCACGCCTCCCCCGGCAACATTGAGGCAGATCGACCCGGCTGAATTCGACCGGGTCATCGATGTCAATCTGATCGGTGTGTTCAACACCGTGCATCCACTGATCGACGAGGTCGTTCGCAATCGCGGGCACATCGTTGTCGTGTCGTCGGCAGCATCGTTTGCGCCGGGGGTTGGCGGGGCGTCGTACATGATCAGCAAGGCCGGGGTCGAAGCTCTCGGCCGCGCACTACGTTTGGAAGTAGCCGGTCGCGGCGCAACTGCCGGTGTCGCTTACTTCGGAATGGTCGATACAAAACTGGCGCGGGCGACGCTCGACGATGACGAGATCGGACGCAAACTTGACGCGATGCTTCCCGGTCCGCTGCGTCACCGGATCTCCCCGGAGCGCGCGGCAACAGTGATCGCCGACGCCATCGCGCGCCGCGCCGGCAGAACGCTGGCGCCCGCTGCCTGGGAACCGTGGGCGTGGGGCCGCGGCTTCGTCAACATCCTCGCCGACAGCTATCTGGCGCGGGATACGCAGACACAGCAGCTCATTCGCGAACTCGAGACAAGAACCGACAACACCACCAGATCCAGGAGCGCCTCATGACCACACTGTGTTCAGCCTTCCAACGAGTCTCCGCCGTGGCGCCCGACGCCGTCGCAGTGAGAACCATCGGTGGTACCCAGACTTTGACCTGGCGCGACTATGCCGATCAGGTCCGCGACGTTGCTGCTGGATTGACCGGGATCGGAGTCAAACGGGGTGACACCGTTGCCCTGATGATGGGCAACCGGATCGAGTTCTATCCGATCGACGTGGGTGCCCAGCACGTCGGAGTCACCGCTTTTTCCATCTACAACACATCTTCGCCCGAAGCCATCCGCTACATTCTCACCAACTCGGGTGCGCGGGTTCTTATCTGCGAAGCGAAATACGTGGAGAAGGTCAAGCAATCAGGGGCATCGGTAGAAACTATTGTCGTCATCGATGCCGATTCCGCCGATCTTCCGGACGGAATCCTGACACTTGATCAGCTGAAGGCCTCGGCTCCGGAGACATTCGACTTCGAATCAACTTGGAACGCAGTACAACCCACTGACGTCGCAACCTTGATCTACACGTCCGGAACCACCGGAAACCCCAAGGGCGTCGAGTCGACGCATACCGCCTTGCTGTTCGAAACCAACGCGGTAAGCAAAGTCCTACCCGTCGAATTCGGTGACCGCATCACGTCGTACATGCCATCCGCGCACATCGCGGATCGGATGACGTGCCTGTACATGCAGATGGTGTTCGGAACCGAAATCACCGTGGTACCCGACCCCTCGATGGTCGCGGCCGCGCTTCCGGACTGCCGACCCACCATCTGGGGCAGTGTTCCCCGAGTGTGGGAGAAGCTCAAGGTTGCAGTCGAATTGGCGGTAGCCAACGAACCTGACGACGCACGTCGCGGAGCGCTCCAGTGGGCCCTGGCCGTGGGAGGTAAGCGCCTCGCGCTCTTGCGGACGGGCGACGCTGTTCCCCCGGAACTGGAAGCGGAGTATGCCAAGGCAGATTCCATGGTCCTGTCCGCGTTGCGCGCAAAGCTCGGCTTCGCCGAATTGAAATGGGCCATTTCCGGTGCCGCCCCAATTCCACCGGACACGCTGGCATTCTTTGCCGCACTGGGTATTCAGATTTCCGAGATCTGGGGTATGTCCGAGCTGACCTGCATCGCCAGCACCGCGCCGGCTGATCCCACCAAACTCGGGACGGTCGGAAAACTTCTTCCCGGCATGGACATGCGCATCGAGTCCGACGGTGAACTGCTCGTACGCGGCCCACTGGTAATGAAGGGCTATCGCGGCGAGCCGGAAAAGACTGCTGAGGCACTCAGTTCCGACGGTTGGCTCTCGACCGGTGACATCGTTACCGCGGATTCCGACGGATACCTGACGGTGATCGATCGGAAGAAGGAACTGATCATCAACGCGTCGGGCAAGAACATGTCCCCGGCCGCAATCGAAACAGCCGTCAAGACATCGTCATCGCTCATCGGCGAGGTAGTCACAATCGGTGACGGCCGACCGTTCAACACTGCACTGATCACGCTCAAGGCGGAAGCTGCCCTGGATATTGCGCGAACGCTGGGACTGGCGGCAGATGCTGCCGTACTCGCCAAGGACTCCCGGATCGTCGACACCATCGCTACTGCTGTCGGAGAGGGGAATTCACGGCTGTCGAGGGCGGAGCAGATCAAACGCTTCTGCGTACTGCCCACGTTCTGGGAGCCGGGAAGCACCGAACTGACTCCGACGATGAAGCTGCGCCGCAAGCCCATCGCGGAGAAGTACTCTGCCGAAATCGCCGTTCTCTACACGGATTCCATGACCGGCGACTTCTACGAACCGGCGCCCTGCGCGTAGATCAGCGTTTCGGTAGCTTTCACGACAAAGGTAGCGGTCGAGCCTGGAACCAAATCCAGTTCGGCCGCTGCCGCAGTGGTGATGTCAGCTGACAAACCAGGTTGCCCCTCGTCGTCTTCGGCACGCACGCGAACTACCGATCCGCGATTTTCGATCTCCGCAACCGTGACGGTAAAGGCGTTACGCGGACTTCCATGCGGTGGGTCGAGAAACACTGATACGGCACGCGGCTCGAACATCGCAACCGCCGGGCTTCCCACTGCGACATCAACTTCGGTTCGTCCCGCAATGTCGGTACCGCCCGGCGTTCGCATTGTTCCCTCGTCGAGCATGTTTCCGCTTCGGAGATTGATTCCTGCGATCCTGGCTGCGAAGGTACTGCGGGGACGCGTCAGAACAGTTCGGACATCGCCGTATTCCACGACTCGCCCGCCATCGAGAACGACCACGGTATCCGCGAGCGCCAGAGCGTCGAGCGCGTCGTGGGTGACGAGGACTGCGGTGCGGTCGCCGGTTCGTAACACTCTGCGCAGCAACGACCGTAGGGCAGGTGCCGAGGCCACGTCCAGTGCCGCCATCGGCTCGTCGAGGAGAAGCAACTCCGGTTCTGCCGCCAGCGCCCGCGCGACGGCAACCCGCTGTGCCTGGCCCCCGGACAACTGCGACGGCTTCCGTTCTGCGAGTTCACCGGCATCAACGGCGTCAAGCCAGCGGCGGGCAATCTCCGCCGATTCGCGCCGCGATCGACCGGCACTGTGAGGTGCAAACGCAACGTTGTCCACCGCACTGAGATGAGGAAAGAGCAATGCGTCCTGGGCGAGAAGCACGGTACCGCGCTTGTGCGGCGGCAGGGCGATTCCGGCTGCGGTATCCGTGAGTACTCGCGAGTTGAGCTCGATCATCCCGCGATGCGGATGATGCAGTCCCGCAACAGCAGCCAGCACTGTGGATTTGCCGGCGCCGTTGGGCCCGAGAATCGCTGTCACTTCCCCGGCCACGACTTCGAACTTGGCGATAACGTCGCGTTCCGGTATCTCGACGTCGATGTGCAGTCCGCTCACAGTGATCCCGCTGTTCCGCGGCCGCGAACTGCAACGACGATCAACACTGCGACTACAACGAGTACCAGCGAAAGAGCCACGGCTGCATCTGGATCTGTCTCGCGCTGTAGATAAATTTCCAGCGGCAGGGTACGGGTCACACCTTGGAGGCTGCCGGCAAACGTCAGCGTCGCACCGAATTCTCCGAGTGCACGGGCAAACGCCAGGACCGCACCCGAAACGAGGCCGGGCAGCACCAGCGGAAGAGTCACTCTGCGAAGGACTGTGGTCGGTCTGGCACCGAGCGTCGCGGCCACGGCCTCGTAGCGAGTTCCTGCCGTACGCAGCGCACCTTCGAGGCTCACCACCAAAAAGGGCAGAGCGACAAAGGTTTGCGCCAACACGACAGCGGTTGTGGAGAAGGCGATCTGAATTCCGAGCACCTCCAACTGCTCACCGATCAGCCCTTTACGGCCGAAGGTGTAGAGCAATGCGATGCCGCCCACTACCGGCGGCAAAACAAGAGGAAGGAGGATCAGCGACCGCAGAACCGACAGACCCCGAAAACTGCTGCGCGCCAGCACCACAGCCATCGGGACGCCGAAGAGAATGCAGAGAATCGTGCTCATAGCAGCCGTCTTCAAGCTCAACTTCAACGCGGCAATCGACGATTCCGAGGTCACGAGTTGCCAGAACTGCGACCAGTGAACGGTCGACATCATCGCTATCAGCGGGACTATGACAAAAGCCCCGCCGATCAGCGCGGGGAGATAAATCCAGACCGGCAACCCGAGCGGAGCGCGAGTTGCCGGTTTGATTCGCATCACGGGGCGGCAAATCCTGCGTCACTCAGGACGGCCAGCCCCTTCGACCCCTTCACCAGATCAACAAACTTTGCTGCTGTTGATGCATTCTTCGAATCCTTCATCACCGCAATCTGGTACAGGTTGACCACCGTGACAGCTTCGGGAAATTCAACGGTCTCGACCTTGTCGCCGGCTGACTTCGCGTCCGTGACGTAAACGATTCCGGCATCAGCCTGACCTGAGGTGACCTTGTTCAGCACGTCGGTCACCGACGATTCCTCACTGACCGGCTCGAGTGTTTGACCGGTAGCGTCTTCGACCTTCTTCGTGGCTGCACCACACGGAACCTGCGGGGCACAGATCACCAAGTGTGTTCCCTCTTGCGCCAAATCAGCGAACGACGTGATGCCCTTCGGATTTCCTGGCGGAACAACAATCGTGAGGGTATTGCTCGCGAAGTCCGATGGTGTTCCTTCTACGACGCCGGCGTCGGTGGCCTTCTTCATGTTTGCGGCGTCCGCTGAGGCGAATACATCGGCCGGTGCACCCGCGATGATCTGTGCAACGAGGTCGGAAGAGCCGGCAAAACTGAAAGTTACTGTGGATCCCGGGTTCTCGGACTCGAATTCCTTACCGAGTTCGGTAAAAGTTCCCTTCAATGATGCTGCCGCAAAGACGGTGATGTTGCCGGTCACACTCGCCGGTACCGTCGATGTCGTTGAGGTGTCGGAGCTGCTGCAGCCAGTCACCAGAGTAAGCGAAAGTGCACCGGCGGCAACGATTCCGAGAATTTTCTTCACTTTTCCCTCACGGTGTTTCGACGATTACGGCGTTTCTACGATGACGGTGGTGGCTTTAACTACGGCAACGGCAATGCTGCCGACTTCGAGACCGAGTTCACGGACTGCGTCGGTACTCATGAGCGAAACCACGGTGAACGGACCACATTGCATCTCGACCTGCGCCATCACTTTGTCGGTGACAACTTTGGTGACGAGGCCCGCAAACCTGTTGCGCGCCGAACTCCCACCGCTCAGCGGATCCGTCGGAGTCGGCGCGGAGTTGGTGCGAGCAAACACCGCCAACTCGGCGCCGTCGATGACCTTACGGCCCGCGTCGTCCGTCGAGGCGCTCAGTTGACCTCCGTCGACCCAGCGCCGGACGGTGTCGTCACTGACACCGAGCAGGCCGGCCGCTTCCCGGATTCGTATGTTGGGCACCACGTGATCGTAGGGTGTGACGCTCCGCGAAACAAGACAATGCAACCGCACATGCGTGACAAATAGGTAAATTGAAACGCACCTGCGGATATGTCAGTGTCAGTCTTCTGCCCACGGGACACGGCAGGAATCAGTACTGAACCCTTGCTCGGTAATCCCGAGCGCGGAGTACATTCGCGAACGCATGTTCTCCAAGCCGATCTGGTAGGTCAACTCCACCACCCCCGCCTTTCCGAACCGGCGCTCCAGGTCCGCTACCTGCTCGTCGGTAACGCCGTGCTCACCGTGCGGATCCCCCGTCATCGCGTCGGCGTAGGCGATTGCTGCTTTTTCGTCATCGCTGTAGAGCGGTGAATCCTGGTAATGGGCAATCTCTTTCAACCTCTCCACATCGAGGCCGTCCAAGCGCGAGAGCATCGTGCCAAAGTCGACGCACCACGAACAACCCACCGTCCAGGCCACCCGGTAGACGGCAAGTTCGCGGACATTCACCGGTAGGACCTTCGACGCCTTCTTTACCGCCATTTCATGACGGGCTGCGGCGAGAAACAATTTCCGATGGTTGGCGAGAACTGCAAAAGGTTCGGGGACCTCACCGAACTGTCGGGCGGTGAACTTGTAGGCCACTTTGATCAGTGGGCCGGCATCAGTCGGCGCCACGGATGGAATACGCGTCATCACAAACCTCCAGATTTCCTCGGCCGCCGTAATTCGACGCCGTCTACAGCGTTGGACGAGGAAGCAGTTCTAAACGTGACAAAGCAGCCCTCCTGCGGCGATGTGAAGATGCAGCACTAGCCGACTAAGCTGCAGGGATGCCTTCGACGCCCCGCAACCGCACTGTCTCGCGTCTGCAGCCATTCGCGTCCACGATTTTCGCTGAGATGACGGCGCTGGCGACTCTTCACGACGCCGTCAACCTGGGTCAAGGATTTCCCGATACCGATGGCCCCGCTGCGATGCTCGAGGTAGCCAGGCGGGCAATCGCCGAGGGCGTCAATCAGTACCCGCCGGGACCGGGCATGCCCGTCCTGCGCCGGGCCATCGCTGCCGACAGACTTGCTCGTTACGGCCTGGGTTTCGACCCCGATTCCGAGGTGCTGGTCACGGTGGGTGCCACCGAAGCAATCAGTGCGGCAATCCTGGGTCTGGTCGAACCGGGAGAAGAAGTAGTTCTCATCGAACCGTATTACGACTCGTATGCCGCATCGGTGGCACTGGCCGGCGCCGTGCGTCGCACCGTTCCACTGGTCGCGTCGGGTGACAAGTTTGTCGTCGACCTCGATGCGGTCAAGGCAGCGATCACCTCGAACACGAAGATGCTGGTAGTCAACAGCCCACACAACCCCACGGGAACTGTGTTCACCGAGGCAGAATTGCGGGCAATCGCAGAGATTGCGTGCGAACGCGATCTGATCGTGTTGAGCGACGAGGTCTACGAGCATCTGGTGTTCGACGATCTCACGCACACCCCGATGGCATCGTTGCCCGGAATGCGCGAACGCACGGTCACAGTATCCAGCGCCGCAAAAACTTTCAACGTCACAGGCTGGAAGACGGGATGGGCGATCGGCCCCCGCGAGCTCATCGACGGAGTGCGCGCGGCCAAGCAGTTCATGTCATTTGTTGCGGGCGCTCCGTTCCAGCCGGCGGTGGCATACGCATTGACCAACGAACAGCAGTGGGTCGCAGACCTCCGAACAAGCCTGCAATCCAAGCGTGACGTGCTGAGCGACGCTCTGTCTGACGCGGGATTCACGGTGCATTCCGGCGGCGGCACCTACTTCCTCCTCGCGGACATTCGCCCCCTGGGCGAAACCGATGCCGGAGATTTCTGCCGTGCGCTTCCGGAACGCATCGGCGTCGCTGCCGTCCCGGTGGACGTCTTTGCCGATAACCGTGACAACTGGAAACACCTGGTGCGGTTCGCGTTCTGCAAGCAAGACCACATTCTCTCCGAAGCTGCACGCCGCCTCCACCTGCTTCAGGGAGCCGCTCACCCATGAGCGCCCGGACCATCCCCACAGCATTTGTCCAGCGCTACCTCATGTTCTCGCCCGACAACAACATCGATCTCTCGAATGCGTTGCGGGCAGCAGGGATCGACCTCGCTACGCTGTCCGACCCTCGCGCACGTCTGACCCCCGCTCAGGTGACAACCTTCGTTCAAACCACCTGGCAACTCACCGACGACGAATTATTCGGCCTCGGCGGCGCTCCCGTTCCGCGAGGAACATTTCGTCTGATCTGCCTGACATTGATTCACTGCCGTGATCTCGGTACCGCCTTCGCCCGGATGGCTGACGTAATCCGCGCATTGCCCGGCCTGGCACCCTTGTCAATCGAGACCGGCGAGGACAGCACCCGCATCAGTTTTTCCGTCCAACCAAGGGCTGAAATTTCCGAACCTGATGTGGCAGCACGTGTTACAACCGATTTTGTCCTCATTTTGCTTCACCGTTTTGCGGCCTGGCTGATCGGCAAACGCGTACGACTTCGCGCCATCGAATTCCCCTACGAAGCCCCAGACGCCCGGCTAGCTCAGGACTACGACTACATCTTCGGTGCACCCGTCACGTTCGGTACATCGCGCGCCGCTTTGGAATTCGACAACTCCGCTATGCGGGCACCGATAATCCAGACTGAGGAATCCCTGGAGGAGTATCTACGCGAATCTCCGATTCAGCTGATGTCTGAGCGCGACTACGACAGCACAGCATCAGCACAAGTGCGTCGAGTCATCGAACTCGGCGTGAAGGGTCGCACCTCGACGGCAGACGAGATTGCCGAGATGCTCTCGATCAGCGTGCCTCACCTGCGAAGGTTACTTCGCCGCGAAGGTACGTCACTGAATCAATTGCGCGAAGAAGTGCTCCGAGATATCGCGATCGCCGGACTGGGACGCGGCGAGTCCGTCGAACTACTCTCGTCCCGCCTCGGATTTTCCGAGCCCAGTGCGTTCCGCCGCGCCTTCAAGCGGTGGACGGGCGACACTCCCAGCTCCTACCGCTAGCTGACGCAGAACTCGTTGCCTTCCGGGTCCGACATGGTGATCCACACACTGGGGCCTTGTTGTCCACGGTGCAGAACCTTCGCGCCAACCGCCTCCAACTGGGCGGCCACGTCCTCGCGGTTGTCCCCCACCCGGATGTCGAAATGAAGGCGGTTCTTCACGGTCTTGGATTCCGGCACGAGCTGGAAGAGAACCCGCGGCCGTTCCGAATGCTCCGGATCGCTGATAGCCGCGCCTTCTCTCCAGACGAGCACGCCCTCGAACGTCGTGGTGTCGGATTCTTGCGCGTGACCCGCTGCGACGAGACCTCTGATGAAGTCCTCATCGCTCGGCTCAACTACCCATCCGAGTGCACTAGCCCACCATTTAGCCTGCTCATGCGGGTGTGCAGAATCTACTGTGACTTGAAATTCGTATCCCATGCTCTGACGTTAACGCTGCCCACCGACATTCCGTGTCCCCGCCAGAGCGAACGGCACGTTCAGTCGATCTGAGGCGATGAACATGCCGTTCGCACCAAAAAAGGGGCTCGAGTATCAGTCCACACTCTTGATCGTCTTCATCGTGATGAGAGAGGTCACCCGCGACACCGCCGGCAGGCCGCTGAGTTTGGTGGCCAGGAACTGTTCGTAGGTCGCGAGATCCTTGACTGCGACGCGGATGAAGTAGTCGGGGATCCCGAAGAGTCGTCGACATTCGATCACCTCGTCAAAGGCTGCCACGCGCGATTCGAAGTCCTCGATGGTGGCTTGGTCGTTGACACTGATCTCCGCGGTCACGATCACCTGAAACCCCCGGTCGAGGGCTTCCGGACTGACAACAGCCCGGTAGCCGGTGATGACACCGTCGGCCTCGAGTTTCTTGACCCGACGTAGGCACGGCGACGGCGTAAGCCCCACCAGATCCGCCAATTCCGTGTTGGTCAGACTGGAGTCCTGACGGAGGTGGAATAAAATTGCGTCATCCATGGCATCCATGCGGATATTATTGCGCAGAATTCAAAATTTGCGCATTCTGGGCAATCGTAAACCTCGCATTTTGTACTACATTTTCGTGGTGATCGAATCATCAACATCGACGGACACAACTGCCGTCGATGCCCACTCTCAGAGCCCGGCGTGGCGACGCGCCTTTCAGCTGTCGCTGCCCGTCGGCATCGGCCTGTTGCCGCTCGGCGTTGCCCTCGGCGTCCTCGTCGTACAACAGGGACTGAATCCTTGGTGGGCAATGGTTTTCACCTCGTTGATCTACGCCGGCTCACTCGAGTTCATTGCAGTCGGCATGGTTGCCGCAATGACCCCACTGCCGTACATCGCACTGACGGCATTGCTGGTCAACTTTCGACATGTCTTCTACGCGTTGAGCTTCCCGCTGAACAAGGTGCAGAATCCCCTCGCGCGCTTCTACAGCATGTTCGCCCTCACTGATGAGGCCTACGCAATGTCGGTCACCACCGACCCGAAAGCGCTGTCAGGCCGCGTCATCGTCTTCTCACAACTCTTCCTGCACAGCTACTGGGTTGGCGGCGCAATTCTCGGAGCTACGGCCGGGCAGTGGATTCCCGATTCCCTTGTCGGCCTGGACTTTGCGCTCACAGCACTGTTTGTCGTCTTGTCGATCGAGGCGATGCGTGCCCAGAGCGGATTCGTAATTCCCGCGGCAGCAGTAACCTGCGCTCTGCTGGCTCGTCTGATCGCACCCGAGCACGTCCTGCCAATCGCAATGGGCGGGTTTGTTGCGTTCCTGATCGTCCGCTACGTGGTCAACCAGCAAAAGGCGAGCACCGATGCCTGACACCACGTACATCTTCAGTGCCGTCGCTACGATGGCGATCGTCACATTCGCGTTGCGCGCCATACCGTTTGCAGTGTTGAAGCCTCTCCGTTCGTCGGCACTCGTCGCCTACCTCGGCATCTACATGCCGGCCGGAATCATGCTGATCCTGGTGATGTACTCGCTGAAGAACGTCTCGGTTACGGGCCCGTCGCACGGGATACCGGAATTGGTTGCCGTCGCGGTCACCGCCGGAATCCACTTGTGGCGCAAGAACGCGGTCCTGAGCATCGTCGTCGGCACAGCCTTGTACGTGGGCATGGTCAATACCGTTTTTGCGTGACTCATTGCCCATCCGGAAGCAAAGCACCTTTACTTCCAGATGGGCAATTTGTAACCTGAATACCCTTATCTGAACAGCTGAACACATATACGATTTTAGTGGTGCAAGTCGGCCCACAACTCGAAATCGGCGGTGTTCGATGACGATGACAAACGCGACAGGGACAAGAATCATCGGCGCGTGGCGGAGCTTGGACCGCCCCCAGCGTCGCAGCATCATCGGAATGACTGTCACAGTAGTGGCGCTCAACGCCCTCGGATGGGGCGTCCTCCTCGGACTGGTGGTGCCGGGGCACTTCACCATCGAAGGCAGCGTCTTCGGCATCGGACTGGGCGTCACTGCCTACACGCTCGGAATGCGGCATGCCTTCGACGCCGACCATATTGCGGCCATCGACAACACCACACGCAAACTGGTAGCCGACGGTAAAAAACCTATGTCCGTAGGGTTTTGGTTCTCGCTTGGGCATTCAACGATCGTCTTCGTACTCGTAGCCCTGCTTGCGCTGGGCGTCCGCCAGTTGGCGTCGAGCCTCTCCGACGACAATTCCGATCTCGCAAAGTGGACCGGCCTATTTGGAACCACCATTTCCGGCACCTTCCTCATCCTGATCGGCGTCCTGAATCTTGTGTCTCTCATCGGGATTCACCGCGTCTACACCAAATACAAGGCGGGAAATTTCGACGAGGAACAACTCGAGAAGGAGTTGGACAACCGCGGAGCCCTGAACAAGATTCTGGGACCGGTCATGAAAATGGTGCGCAAACCCTGGCACATGTACCCCGTCGGATTGCTTTTCGGTTTGGGCTTCGACACCGTCACCGAAGTCGGGCTCCTGGTGATAGCCGGCGGCGCCGCCGTGACCGGATTGCCCTGGTACTCGATCATGGTCCTGCCAATTCTCTTCTGCGCAGGCATGGCTCTGTTCGACTCGATCGACGGATCGTTCATGAACTTCGCCTATGGCTGGGCCTTTGCGCAGCCGGTCCGAAAGATCTACTACAACATGGTGATCACAGGCTTGTCCGTCGCAGTCGCCCTGCTCATCGGAACACAGGAAATCATCTCGATCTTCACCGAGAAACTCGATATCGATACCGGAATTCTAGGTGCCATCGGGAACCTCGATTTAGGTGCGATGGGTTTCATCATCGTGGGGTTATTCGTCGTCACCTGGCTCGTAGCCGTCACGGTATGGAAGTTGGGCCGTATCGAGGAGCGTTGGCAGGCGCAGTCTGCGGCGGCAGCTGAATCTGCGTAGGTTTCGCCGCCGAACTTCGTGGGTATAGAACGAGAGCGGCGGCAATTTCGGAGCGAGGGGTCTGCCGCAAAGTAGGTCTGCCGCCCGGCTGTCACTCGCCGGGAGGTGGGCCGCCCTCCACCTCCAGCAGAGAATCCACGACATTGAAGCATCTAAGCTCCGCCACAGTTATAGAACATATGTTCGATAACGGGTGTACCGTGGACCTTATGACCGCCATGATGCAACCGTCACTCTTCGACAACGGTGAACTCGGCGTCGAGTTGGCTGATCTCGACCACACCCTGGAGCGACGCCGCCTCACGGCAGGCGCGTGGGTCGATCATCGGCCGGCCTGGCTGACTGGGTCGGCAGCAGTGTTCGACAACCTCGAGAATTCCGTACCCTGGCGTGCCGAACGACGCCAGATGTACGACCGCGTCGTCGATGTCCCTCGTCTGGTGCATTTCTACAACGAGAACGAACCTCTGCCGGATCCCCTACTCGCCGAGGCGAAAAGCGCATTGAGCCGGCATTACCGCGACGAACTCGGCGAACCGTTCGCCACATCCGGCCTGTGCTTCTACCGCGACGGCTCCGACAGCGTCGCCTGGCACGGAGATGACACCGGGCGTAGTCGCACGGAAGACACGATGGTGGCCATCCTGTCGCTCGGCGCAGCCCGCCCGCTACTGCTTCGGCCGCGCGGCGGTGGTGAATCGATCCGCTTCAACCTCGGGCATGGCGATCTTCTGGTCATGGGCGGTTCATGCCAACGGACGTGGGAGCACTGCGTACCCAAGAGCGCCCGCGCACTCGGCCCTAGAATCAGCGTTCAGTTCCGCACACATGGAGTCAGATAGCGGCGGTCAAGACAGTCCCAGTCAGTCACACAAGGCCAGCCGCCGGACGCCGGCGACGGCCGCATCTCCAGGGCATCCTTGAGGAAACTGACCGGTTTCCCTGCATATGGGCGGTTTGACATTCGCATGTGAGCCACTCAACAATCATGCGAACAACCCGTGAACATGTGTTCGTTATACGAACATGGCTCTTCCGTCTATGTCCTGGAGAAAGCAATGAGCACTATCGAACGACCCGCGACACGCGTTCGCGCCGCGATGTGGGTCGCCCCACTGTGTTGGATCGCCGTCCTCCTCGACGGATTCGACCTCGTGGTCCTGGGTGCAGTCATCCCCTCGCTGCGCGAGTACGGCGACTGGAATCTGAGCACAAGCGCGATCACGATCATCTCGACGTTCGGCCTCGTCGGTATGACGATCGGTGCACTGACCATCGGCACCCTCACCGACATCATCGGTCGACGCAAGGCACTGATCTATTCAGTCGCGGCCTTCTCGCTGTTGACGCTGCTGTGCGCAGTTGCCCCCAACCCGTTTATCTTCGGAGCGCTCCGCTTCCTCGCTGGCGTCGGTCTCGGTGGCGCGCTGCCCACGGCGTTGGTACTGGTGAACGAGTTCTCGAAGAAGCAGGGCGGCGGCTCAGCCTCCACAATGCTGATGACCGGTTACCACGTCGGAGCCGTCGCCACCGCAGCCCTCGCCCTCGTGCTGATCGACCCGTTCGGCTGGCATTCGATGTTCATCGTCGGCGCAGCACCCGCGCTGGTGCTGATTCCGCTGATGATCAAGTACTTGCCGGAGTCGCCGGCTTACCTACTCGCCCACGGCCGTCGTGAAGAGGCCGAACAAATCGCCGCGCAGTACGGACTCGTGCTCGAGGCCGCGCCGGCCACCGATGCCGATGCCGATGCCGCCGTCGCAAGCGCAACCAACCCGGTGAAGATGCTCTTCTCGCCGAAGTTCCTGCGGAACAGCATCGCTATCTGGGTCACTTCGTTCATGGGTCTGCTTCTCGTCTACGGCCTCAACACCTGGCTACCGACGATCATGCGTGAGGCCGGCTACGAACTCGGCGCTGCTCTGACATTCCTGCTGATCCTCAATGCCGGTGCCGTCGTCGGCCTGCTCGTCGCGGGCCGTGTCGCCGACAAGGTCGGCCCCCGCACGGCTGCCGTCGTGTGGTTCACCGGTGCAGCCATCTTCCTCGCGCTGCTCAGTGTCAAGGCAGGGGGCGCCATCTACGTCATGGTGTTCCTGGCCGGCTGCTTCGTCTTCAGCGCCCAGGTGCTCGTGTATGCCTTCACCAGCGCCAATCACCCCGCGAATATTCGCGCGACGGCCCTGGGCTGGTCGGCCGGCGTCGGACGTCTCGGCGCAATCTGCGGCCCGATCCTCGGCGGCGCACTGCTCGGCGCCGGATACGCAGTGCCGTGGGGCTTCTACGCCTTTGCGCTGGTCGGCCTGATCGGTCTGGTTGCGATCTCCTCGACCCGCAACATCGGCACTGACGCCCCCTGACGTTCGGACCAGTTGGCAAGAGTCGGTAGACGAGACCCCCTCGTCTACCGACTTTTCTTGTACCTGGCCGAGATTCAACCTTGCGAGCCTCGGGAAATCACTACAAATCTCGAAACGACGGGGACGATTCCGTGAGCGTCAAAAAGTAAACTTTCACTCAGTGAAATTGGTACTAGCTAGGCAATGAGGTAAGAGGCGAAGGTAGTGGCAACGTTTCACCAATCCTCAGCACAACCAGGAGTTTTCACATGGCCACCACGCGTACCCAGGTCGGAATCATCGGAGGTGGCCCGGCCGGCCTCATGCTCTCGCACTTATTGCATCTGCAGGGCATTGATTCCGTGGTACTCGAATCCCGAACCCGCGTGGAGGTCGAAGGCACTATCCGTGCCGGCGTACTCGAGCAGAACACTGTCGATCTCATGGTGGACACCGGTCTCGGTGACCGGTTGAAGCGAGAAGGGTTGGAGCATCACGGAATCGAATTGCGTTTCGGTGGTCGTGGACATCGCATCGCGTTCGACGAGTTGACGGATGGTCGCGCGGTCACGGTCTATCCCCAGCACGAGGTGCTCAAGGATCTGATCGAACGTCGCCTTGCAGACGGCGGCGACATTCGCTTCGGTGTCTCCGAGGCCCGCGTCCACGGCCACGAATCAGAT
Organism: Rhodococcus sp. OK302; assembly: GCF_002245895.1. Taxonomy (NCBI): domain Bacteria; kingdom Bacillati; phylum Actinomycetota; class Actinomycetes; order Mycobacteriales; family Nocardiaceae; genus Rhodococcus; species Rhodococcus sp. OK302. The sequence continues at coordinate 2,014,793 of NZ_NPJZ01000001.1, read as the reverse complement.
ACCCCGAGTATCACTTTCGTCGATTCCGACGGAAACGAGCAGAAGCTCGATTGCGCTCTTGTAGCCGGTTGCGACGGTTCTCGAACCGAAACACGCAAGCTCATCCCCGAATCCACGGTACGGACCGATCATTTCCGCCAGTACCCGTTCGCCTGGTTCGGAATCCTCGCGGAAGCACCGCCGTCATCGGACGAACTGATCTATGCCAATCATGAGCGCGGTTTCGCACTGATCAGCACTCGCACTCCCGACGTTCAGCGCCACTACCTTCAGGTTGACCCCGACGATTCCGTCGACAACTGGTCCGACGATCGAATCTGGGATGAGTTGCACCTGCGCGTCGACGGCGAAGGCGCAGAGATCAAGGACGGCAAGATCTTTCAGAAGTCAATCCTTCAGTTCCGCAGTTTTGTCTGCGAGCCGATGCAGCACGGCAATCTGTTCCTCGCGGGTGACGCCGCACATACTGTGCCACCGACCGGCGCGAAGGGCATGAATCTTGCCATCGCAGACGTCTTTGTGCTCTCGAAGGCGATGGAACACTTCTTCGTGAACTCTGATCGAAAGCTGTTGGAGGCCTACACCGCAACCGTCCTGCCGAGAATCTGGCGGACGCAGCACTTCTCCTGGTGGATGTCGTCGATGCTTCATCGCCTGCCCGACGAATCAGGCTTCGGTCACCGCCGCCAGTTGGCTGAACTCGATATGGTGACCCGTTCTGTCGCGGGCCGCACACTGATTGCCGAGAACTACGTTGGCACACCCCTGATCTTCTAGTGGGGCTCGAATGGTCGTCGACTGTCAGTCACAATAAAGAGGTGACAGTCGACGACCGTTCCCTGATCGGCCGCGCATTTACCGTGCTCGGCGCATTCGACGCCGGCTCTCCCCGGTTGAGTCAATCCGAGATCAGTCGGCGTACCGGTCTGCCACTACCGACGGTCCATCGCCTGTGTGGGCAACTGATCGTCCATCGCGCGCTCGAGCGAATGGATGACGGCAAGTACGAGATCGGCGTGCGCCTCTGGGAACTCGGGGCACTCGCTCCGGGCGCCCACGGGTTGCGGCACGTGGCGTTGCCCTTCCTCGAAGATCTCTACGAAGCCACTCACGAGAACGTGCAGCTGGTAGTTCGTGAGGGCGTGGAGGCCTTGTATCTCGAGCGATTGTCGGCGCACACTGCGGTCTCCGTAGTCGGTCGGGCCGGCGGCAGGTTGCCCCTCCACGCGTCTAGCGGAGGTTTGATTCTTCTGGCCCACGGCGGTGCCGAACTCCTTGATCGAGTACTCGACCGAGGGCTGGAATCGTTTACCCCTCAAACGATTACCTCCGAACACGTGCTGCGCACCAAACTCGACGACATCCGTCGCACCGGCTTTGTCACCTGCCGTGAGCACTTGAACGCCGGAACACTCGCCTTGGCCGCACCGGTCCGAAAAGGTCGGGGGTCCGTCGTCGCGGCCGTGTCGATTGTTGTTCCGGTAGGGCATGATCCGGCTCCACTGGTCCCGGCATTGATTGCTGCGGCACGCGGCATCTCACGAAGAATTGATCTGGCATTCCTCGACTGATACGGCGCGGGAGCTATGCCGAACCCGCGCCGTATCAACCTCTGTCAGAGAATCAGTTTCGCACCGGTCGCAGCAACTACGTCGTCGACGCTCACACCCGGTGCCGTTTCGATCAGAACCAGACCCTCGGCAGTCACGTCGATGACAGCCATGTCGGTGATGATCCGCTGAACGCAGCCCTTGCCGGTCAACGGCAGTGAGCATTCTTCGACGATCTTGTGCTCACCCTTCTTGGAGACGTGTTCCATCATCACGATCACACGCTTGGCGCCGTGAACCAGATCCATTGCGCCGCCCATTCCCTTGACCATGTGGCCGGGAATCATCCAGTTCGCGAGGTCACCCGTTGCGCTGACCTGCATGGCGCCGAGCACCGCAACGTCCACCTGACCGCCGCGAATCATGCCGAACGACGCCGAGGAGTCGAAGAAGGACGCACCGGGAAGAACCGTGATGGTTTCCTTGCCCGCGTTGATCAGTTCGGGATCGAGTTCATCTTCGGTCGGGTACGGCCCGACACCCAAAACGCCGTTTTCCGAATGCAATACGACGGTGATGTCGGTAGGAAGGTAGTTCGGAACAAGCGTCGGCATGCCGATGCCGAGGTTCACGTACTGACCGTCCTCGAGTTCGCGTGCGACTCGCGCCGCCATCTCTTCACGGGTGAGTTTGGTAGGTGTCACTGCGGTCATGCCTTCACCGTCCGATTTTCGATTCCGACCGTCACGGGGCCGACGTGGACCACTCGCTGAACATGGATGCCGGGGGTGTGGATTTCGGCGGGGTCGAGTTCGCCCGGCTCGACGAGGTGCTCTACCTGAGCGATGGTGATCCGACCCGACGTTGCCGCAGCAGGATTGAAGTTCTGTGTGCTCGCGCGGTAGACGAGGTTGCCGTGGCGATCACCCTTCCACGCATGAACGAGTGCATAGTCCGCGACGATGCCGCGTTCCATCACATAGGTAACACCGTCGAACTCGCGAGTTTCCTTGGGCGGGCTGGCAAGTGCGATGCCGCCATTGCCGTCGTAGCGCAAGGGCAGGCCACCGTCGGCAACCTGAGTCCCGACACCGGCCGGAGTGAAGAATGCCGGAATGCCCGCTCCACCGGCGCGCATGCGCTCGGCTAGTGTGCCCTGCGGCGTGAGTTCGACTTCCAGTTCACCGCCGAGGTACTGGCGGGCGAACTCCTTGTTGGAGCCGACGTACGAGCTGATAGTCCGGCGGATCCGCCCGTGTTCGAGGAGCACACCAAGCCCGAAGCCGTCGGTACCGCAGTTGTTGCTCACGGTCTCGATCGACGTCGCGCCTTGCTCGAGCAGTGCATTGATGAGGATTTCCGGCACTCCGACGAGCCCGAATCCTCCGACAGCAATAGTGACGCCGTCCGGCACGTCCGCGACGGCCTCGGCTGCAGTGGGAATGACTTTGTCCATCATGTTTATGACAGTAGCGCGAAGCGTGCGTATTGTGAACCCCAGTACGCATTGCGAACACTGCTAGGGCTCAGCGTCTCACAGGAGACGCCCACAACTACCGCCCGAACTTTGCCGGACGTTTGTTCTGGAAAGCGCTGACACCTTCGGCAAAGTCGGCACCCGCCAGCAGTTCCAGCTGACCCGACCGCTCGCGCTCGAAAGCAGCGTCGAGTTGACCGAGCGTGGCGTCGTTGATCGCGTCTTTCGTCCTCTGGAAGGCAATTGCGGGGCCGTCGACCAGACGGCGAGCGAGAACCTCGACCTCCGCATCGAATTCACCGTCCGCATACACCTGGGCAATGAGCCCGGCCTGCAAAGCATCCGACGCTGTAAGGCGCTCAGCCAACAGCGACATTCGCATCGCCCGCGCGCGACCGATCGATGCCGCAACCAGTGCCGTGGCACCGCCGTCGGGCATCAGTCCGATCCTGGTGAAGGCCAGCAGGAAGTAGCTGGATTCGGAGGTCACCGTCAGATCGCAGGCCAACGCCAGCGACACTCCGACGCCGGCAGCCGGACCGCGCACAGCCCCGATCACCGGACGTGGAAATGCCCGAATGGACGCGACGACTCGATTGGCTGCGTCAATAACCTCAGGCGATGGCGGGTTGGACAGATCCACGCCCGCCAAGTCCGCACCGGTGCAGAAGGCCCGCCCGGAACCAGCGAGAACTGCGACCCGTACGTTCGGGGCGTCCGAATGCCGCTCGAATGCATCGACTATCGCGTCGAGCACTTCGACATTGACAGCATTCATGCTGGCAGGGCGGCTGATTGTGACGCGAAGAATGTTGCCCTCGACAGTGCAAACGACACCGGGATCGACGGTGGTCATGGCGAATTCCTTTACGTAGCGCTGGACACGAGAACCAGATTTTTGACCTGCGGCCGCCCAGATGGTAGCTATTTAGCGAGCGTTAAGTAACCATAGTACAGATTTAAGGAGTCCCTGTGGCCGACGAATCGATCACTGCCGAGCCCGCCGCTCTCTACGAGCGCCGAGGACCAATCGCAATCATCACCCTGAATCGTCCACGCGCGCTTAACGCGGTCAACGGCGAGCTGGCGACAGCCGTCGGCACACTGATCGAGCAGGCCGACACGGACAACGACGTCCGCGTCATCGTCATCACCGGCGCCGGACGCGCCTTCTGCGCGGGCGCCGATCTGAAAGCACTCGGCAGCGGCGCGTCGCTCGACGCCGACGGCCATCCGGAGTGGGGCTTCGCGGGGTACGCCCAGCATTGGGTGAGCAAGCCAACCATCGCTGCAGTCAACGGATTTGCGCTGGGCGGCGGCACAGAACTCGTCCTGGCATCGGACCTCGCCGTCATCGACGAGCAGGCACAACTGGGCCTGCCGGAGGTCAAGCGTGGACTGTTTGCCGCAGCCGGCGGCGTGATTCGCATGCAGCAGCAGATTCCCCGCAAGATCGCTCTGGAACTCGCACTCACCGGCGAGCCCATCAGCGCTGTCGACGGACTGGCCCTGGGTCTGGTCAACCGCGTCGCACCCGCTGGCACAGCCCTCGAGATGGCTCTCGAATTGGCGCAACAGATCGCTGCAAACGCACCCCTCTCGGTCCGCGAGTCGAAGGCCATGATCCACCACACCGCTACATCTTCGGACTGGGAACAGGACGCGTGGGACAAGAACGCTCAGGCCATGAAAGTGGTCTTCACCAGCGCCGACGCTCAGGAAGGCCCGAAGGCCTTCGCGGAAAAGCGTCCCCCGGTGTGGCAGGGACGCTGACCTCAGTCGAGTCATCTTCCGCTACAAGACAATCCCCCACACACGCCGGGTTCCCATCACAACCCGACGTGCCGAAATACCGAGCCTGAGGCAGAAAACCGATGCAACGTAAGCACTTCGAAGCCGACCACGAGGACTACCGCGCAACCGTCCGCGAATTCCTCGCCCGTGAGATCGAACCTCACTACGCGAAGTGGGAAGAGGATCGGCTTGTCGACCGCGCGGCGTGGCTCGCCGCCGGCGCATCCGGCATCCTCGGTCTCAACATCCCCGAAGAATACGGCGGCGCAGGCGTCACCGATTATCGGTTCCGGCATGTCGCGTTCGAAGAATTCGCCCGCACCGGCACCACGTCGTTCGGCTCCGGCCTTAGCGTGCACGACGACATCGTCGTCCCGTACATCCTGCATCTCGGCACCGAGGAACAGAAGGCCCGCTGGCTGCCTCGCATGGCTAGCGGTGAGGTGATCACCGCGATCGCCATGACCGAACCCGGTGCCGGCTCGGACCTGCAAGGCGTTCGGACTTCGGCAGTACGGGACGGCGACGAGTGGGTGATCAACGGCCAGAAGACGTTCATTACCAATGGAATCCACTCCGATTTCGTGATCGTCGTGTGCCGCACCGACCCTGAAGCCGGGTCGAGGGGCTTCTCACTGATTGCTGTCGAACGCGGGGCCCCCGGGTTCACCCGCGGACGCAAACTCCACAAGGTCGGACTGGCCGCTCAGGACACCGCAGAACTTGTCTTCGAGAACGTGCGCGTTCCGGCGGAGAACCTCCTCGGTACCGAAGGCAAGGGATTCCAGCACCTGATGGAAAACCTTCCGCTCGAGCGGATCTCCATCGCCGTGTCGGCAATCGTGGCTGCCCGCGCCGCCTACGAATGGACCAAGAACTACGTGTTCGAACGAAAGGCGTTCGGAAAGCCGATCGGCGATCTTCAGAACACCCGATTCGCCCTTGCGGAAATGCGTACGGAGATCGAGGTGACCGAATCCCATATCGACCGAGCAGTTATCGCTTTGAATGCCGGCGAGCTCACGGCAGTTGACGCGTCGATGAGCAAGTGGTGGGCGACGGAACTCCAGAAACGCATCGTCGACCGCTGCGTGCAGTTGCACGGCGGCTACGGCTACATGATGGAATACCCGATCGGCCGTGCCTACGTCGATTCCCGGATTCAGACCATCTACGGCGGCACCACCGAGATCATGAAGGAAATCATCGGCCGGGACATCGCCGCCGAGTTTCGCTGACTCGAGATCCTTGAACAGGATTGACGGACAAGGCCGTTCACGTCACTGATTGCCGAGCGGACCGATGCGCTCGGTCTCGGACTCACCAAGTTCGAGACCGAGTGCGCCGATACACATCTGATCCAGAGTGTCGAGCAGGCTCTCCTCGTCCGCTTCGTCGCCCTGGACAAGCCACAGATACAGCGTGTGGTCGACCATCGCCGCCATGGCGCGGGCAGCCATCACCGGATCGAGGGACGCTCGGACGTCGCCCTGTTCCTGCCAACGAGCGATGGCCCGGGCTGTCTTGTCGATCAACTGTCGACGGTGTTCGTGGCGAAGTTTGCGAAATTCGGTATTGAATGTCGCGACCTGTTCAACAATGGCCATGAGCTTCGCATTGCGGCGGTACGCCTGGTAGTACAGCCGGTTGGTGGCAATCAATCTCGCCGCCGGCGACAGATCGGGGTCGAGGGGTTCACGGCGATGCACGTCGTCGAAGAGCCGCTTGCTCAGCTCCTGGAACACATCGTCTTTCGACTCGAAGTACCGGTAGAAGGTCCCGTAGGATACGGATGCTTCCTGAGCTATCTGCTCAACGCGGGTTTCGAGAAACCCAACCTCCTCGAAAACCTTGCGCGCTGCGTCGAGCACACTGTCCCGCGTCTTTCGACCCCGTGCAGTCAGGGTGTCGACGGACGGCGGCGCTGAGGATGTGCCGGCAGATAACTTACTCACCGTCATGAGTGTCCAAGAAACTGACATGACTGTCAAGTCATGTCAACTCGACGAATACAAAGCGCTCGACCCCTCCAGCGTAGACATGCCACACGGGAAGGGTCGAGTCCAATTCGAAATCAATTGTGCGACAGCCGAAGCAAGTGCCGAGGATTCGCCACACGTAGCCGCGCGAGTACCGAGGTCGAGATCAACCGGCGAACGGCTGCGTCCGAGTACGAGACGGCTCCCACCCGAATTCGATCGGCCAGGTCAGCTTCGGATGTGCAATCGAGAGCTGCAAGCAAGTCCGCCAACTCCTCCGTGCTGTCTCCGGCACCGAGCTCTCGCCCTGCTATGCCCAGCAGGTTGACGCAGATCCTCAGCAGGTACCGTTCGCGTTCGTGCACCCCGTCGAGCACTGGAGCAACATCATCGCGAAGAGTGCCGGCGACAAGTTCAAGGATCTCCGACAGACTCGGACGGTCGTGTAGCGATGGAGCCGTCACATCCGGTAGCGACGGGGCGTCGTCGAGCAGACCGAGAATCAGAAGCAGGTCGTACTCGGACTCACACACTCGTCGTCCGATCGCGGCCAGTTCGATGGAGTTCTCGGCGCCACCGAGGTGCCGCTGCGACTGGAACTGACTCAGCACCAACCACCGCAGCGTGCCGTACGCCTCCCACCAGTGCAGTTCGGCGTCCGACGGCCGAATGCCCGTGGCGCGTTCATAACCATCGAGTAGTTGTTCGCGGGTACCGATGCCTGCGACTGGAGGCTGCGCGCCAAAACGCCACGCGCGCACGCAGAGCCAGCCGAGATCCTCGATCGGATCACCGAGGTGGGCGAGTTCCCAGTCCAGCACTCCGCGAATTCCGGCGTTGTCGACCAATACATTGCCGAGTCGGAAGTCGCCGTGCACCAACGCGTCCGGGCGCTTGGCCGGCCGGTTGTCCCGGAGCCATCGAAGTCCGACCTCAACAGCGGGACGAGGTTGGTCCATACCCCGGTACACAGCCTCGAGCGCGTCCAACGGGTCGCCGCTGTCGAGCATCCCGAGAGTCCCGGTGTCGGCACTGTGAATCTGCCCGAGCACGTAACCCATGTCCTCGGCGAGATGCGTCCGCACGTCGTCGAACTCGGGATCCCGCTGCAATTTACGCGGGATCGACTCACCGACAACCATGTCCATCACCAGATACGGAGCATCTATGCCCGGTGCCGTGTCCCCCGATGCAAGGACAGCCGGAACCGGAACTCCGACTGCGGAGGCTGCCCGCAGGCATGCCACCTCGGCCCGCATCCTGTCAGCGTCGCCGTGCCCGGGTGGGTCCCGTCGCAGCACAACGTCCTGCGATCGGCCGTCCGCGCCGCGAATCTCAACCGCCCAGATCTGACGGCTCGCGCCGCCGGTGAGCTGACGCGGATCGCCGACGGTTATTTCAGTGCCGAAAGCGTCACTGAGCGCACACCGGATTCCGTCACCGAGACTGCCGGCAGCGTGAGTCACAGCCATGGCGCGGCACTGGGGTCGCGTAGCAGTCGACGCGCGGTCGACATGCGGTGTACCTCGTCCGGACCGTCGTAGACGCGTGCGTAGCGAGCCTGGCGGTACATCCGTTCGAGTGGGGTGTCGGCGGTCAGTCCGAGTGCGCCGTGCACCTGGATGGCGCGATCGATGACGTCGTGCAGCATCCGGGCTCCCCAGAACTTCACGAGACCGATCTGGATTCGAGCATCCTCGCCGGAATCCATCACACGGGCCGCGTCGAGGGTCATCAGACGGGCTGCCTGAATCTGTGCCGCGGATTCCGCGATGTACCGGTGGATCTCGCCCTTCTCGGCAAGAAGCGACCCATGTACGTAGCGGGTATTCGCGCGCTCACACATCAACTCGAATGCGCGTTGCGCCTGACCGAGCCAGCGCATGCAGTGGAAAATACGGCCGGGTCCGAGACGGTCCTGGGCGACGACGAAGCCCTTGCCCCGTTCACCGAGAAGGTTGGCCGCCGGAACTCGAACGTCGGTGAGCCGGACCTCGTAGTGATCGCTGGGGTCGTGGCCCATGGTCGGGATCGACCGGACGATCTCGAACCCGGGGGTGTCGGTCGGCACGATGATCGCGCTGATCCGGGAGTGCCGGGGCGTCGACTCGGGCTCCGTGCGAGCGAAGACCGAGCAGTACCCCGCGTTCGCCACACCCGTGGTGAACCACTTGTGCCCGTTGATGACCCAGGTGTCGCCGTCGAGTTCCGCGTGGGTCTCGATCAGAGTGGGATCGGAGCCTGCGGTATCCGGCTCGGTCAAACCGACCGACGGCAGGAACTCTCCCGCGACAATCGGCGGGATCCACCGCTGCTTCTGCTCGTCGGTGCCGTGCTTGCGCAACATCAAGGTGTCCTGCATGGATACCGAGCCGACTGCCAACTGGCCGAATTCGGATCGGCCGATGACCTCGTTGAGGTAGACGAAGTCCAGGAACGGAACTCCGCCACCTCCGACGTCGCTCGGGTGCCCGAGTGCCCACAGGCCTAGTTCCTTTGCACGCGAGCGCAGTTGACCCAGAGCCTGGTGGGCGACCTCGTCCTCTTTCACGAGGACGGGTTCCATCGGAATTACCTCGTCGTCAATAAATGCGCGCAACCGAGTACGCAGTTCGGCGATGTCGCCTTCGGGTTGGTTCACAGTCATGAGTGCCTCCTTGTAGCAGCAGCAAGTTGCAGGGGCCGGGTGGCGGCCGAGTCGACGTACTCGTCGATGCGAGTGATCAACCCGTTTTCGACGCGGACGAACAGGCTGGCCGGAATCTCGAGTGGGCCGTGTCCCGGGAGAGTGCCGCGCACGACGTGCTGTTGAGCAAATCCGTCGGGCAGCATGTAGCGCCGGATGTCTTCGTAGCGGAAGTTCTCGAGGGTGCGGGAGAGCCAGCGCAGGGTGCGAAGATTCTCCGCAACCGTCTGCTCCAGCCCGTCGTCGTTATGCCAGATGCGTGCGTCCGGCGAATACAGTTCGGTGAGTGTCGCTTCATCACCACCGGAGACGGCGGCAAAGAACCGATTTGCGAAGTCCTTCATGCGAAAATGCTTCTCCTCAAGGCAGTTACAGCACACAAGCTACTGTCAACACCCCGCCCGCACGGAGCCGGGTGTTGACAGATGACGTGAATATGGACAAACTATCCAAGAACATGACATGACTGTCAAGTCACATTCTTGCCCCGTTTCGCGCCATGGCATTCCCTACATCCGGGGCAGCGCCTCGGACAACAACACAGCTAAGGATCGCAATGAACGCCAATCCGAAGTTCGAATTCCGCGGAATCAATCACCTCGCGCTCGTGTGCTCGGACATGCAGCGCACTGTCGACTTCTACTCGGGAACCCTGGGTATGCCGCTGGTCAAAACGCTCGATCTTCCCGGCAACCTCGGACAGCATTTCTTCTTCGATTGTGGAAACGGAGACACGCTGGCGTTTTTCTGGCTGGCGGATGCGCCCGACGCAGTTCCCGGAATCTCCGCCCCGGCCGGACTGCCTGACCGGGACGAACTCGTCAGCGCTGTCGGCTCGATGAATCACGTCGCGTTTGCCGTCCCGCCGGAGAAGTTCGACGAGTACCGCAAGCGACTCAAGGCCGACGGCGTGCCGCTGAGCATCACCCTCAACCACGACGACAGCCCGGAGGGCGCGTCGCGAGAGATCCATGAGGGAACCTTCGTCCGGTCCTTCTACTTCCAGGACCCCGATGGCGTCCTTCTCGAATTTGCTTGCTGGACGAAGGAGTTCACCGAGGCCGACGTCGCACACACACCGAAGACCGCCGCAGACCGCACCGTTCCCAGCGCTTCCTGATACCCCGAGCTTCCTGAAAACCCGAAAGGAACCAGCATGCCGCGTCTTCGCGAAATCCCCCGCTCCGAGGTAACCGACGAGAAGATCCTCTTCTTCTACGACCGTCTGTTCGGCGCCGACAAGGACCCCGCCGTCGATCACGGCACCATCCATGGCACCCCGGGCGACTGGTGGTCCGTGTTTGCTCAGTCCCCCGACGTGTTCCGCCATGCCGTCAAGGGATTCGCTCTGTACCGCAATGCAGACCTCGATCCACTCCTGCGCGAGCTCGGCCAGGCCCGCGCCGGATACGCACGCGGCAGCCAATTCGTCTTCTCCCAGCACTGCAAGCAGATGCGCTCCCTGGGCATGACCGAGGAGAAAATCGCGGCCCTCCCCCACTGGCAGGTCAGCGACCTGTTCAGCGACATCGAACGCGCCGTCCTCGCATACACCGACGGACTCGTCTACGACGGCGGCCGCGTACCCGACGAGGTATTCGCAGTCCTGAAAACGCACCTGTCCGACAAGCAGATCATGGAACTGACGTACATCACCTGCATGTACGACATGCACGCCACCATCTGCCGAGCTCTGAAACTCGAATTCGACGATCGCCCCGAACTCATCGAGGAAGTTCGAATTCCCGACGGCGTCGTTGTCGCCGACCTGTCCGCCGACCTCTCCGGGGAATGACCCGCTAGTCTTCATCGAGACTACCCACTACGTAAGGACTGAACATGGAACTTGTTGCCATCCTGGAACTTTCATTCAAGCCGGATTCCCTCGACGCCGCGCGTACTGTCATGACGCGAGTCCTCAAGGAAACACGAGCATTCTCCGGCTGCATTTCCGTGACGACAGTCGTCGACAGCAAAAGCCCCACTACGTGGCGATTCATCGAAACCTGGGAATCGGCCGAGCACGACGCCGAGTACCGCAAGTTCCGCGCCGGTGAGGGAGCTATCACCGATCTCGGACCGCTGCTTGCAGGCGCACCGTCGCTGACGACGGGAACCGTCGACCCCCAGGTCTGAAAAGAACATGCTCAGACGAAGGCCTCCTGTCGCGAAGTCACGACGGGAGGCCTTCGTCGTCACGTCAGTTGGTCGCTTGAACGGCGGTACCGGCGGACTTCAAGTCAGCCCATTGGCTGTCATCGATACCGGCCAGAGAGGCGAGGACTTCCCGAGTATGTTCGCCCAGACCAGGCCCCGGCACCGGAGTGGCCGGCTGCGACCGGGAGAACTTGGGTACGACGCCGGCGGCGGGAACTGCAACACCGAACTGGTTGACGAGGCGGACCACCATATCTCGCGCGGCATACTGCGGATCGGCGAGCATGTCCGGGGCCGTGTAGATTCGGCCGGCCGGAACGCTGTTGTCCTCCATGGTCTTCAACAGCACATCGCCGCTCATCGTCGATGTCCACTCACCGATAATGGCGTCGATCTCGGTCATGTTGTCGCCGCGCGGGCCATGGGTTGCAAACTTCGGATCGTCAGCCAACTCGGGACGACCCATTGCAGTGCAGAGCCGACGGAAGACGGTATCGGCATTCGCGGCGATAATGACCTCAGCTCCGTCCGACGTGGGATACACATTCGACGGCGCCACGCGGGGCAGCACCGATCCCGTACGCCCGCGCGTGATTCCGCCGATTTCATGATCGGCCATCGTTGATTCCATCAGGGCCGCCACTGCCTCGTAGATCGCGACGTCCACTTCCTGGCCCCGACCACTGACAGACCGCTCATGGACCGCTGCAAGAGTTCCGATCACCGCGAACAGCGCAGCCAAGGAGTCCCCGAGGCTGATGCCCACGCGGGTCGGAGGCAGTCCGGGATTGCCTGTCGTGTGACGGATTCCGCCCATCGCCTCACCGACGCTACCGAAACCTGCATCCGTCGAGCGCGGCCCGTTCTGACCGAACCCCGAGACATGAACGAGGATGACGCGCGGGTTGATTTCCGAGAGGGTCGGGTAGTCCATCCCCCACTTTGCGAGCGTGCCGGGCCTGAAGTTCTCGAGAACGATGTCAGCTTCGGCGACCAGCTTGCGCACCAGCTCGCGACCATCCGGCTGACGCAGGTCGATTGCTACCGACTTCTTGTTCCGTGCAATCGAGGGCCACCACAGGCTTTCGCCGTCCACCGTGACACCCCACCGCCGCATCGAGTCACCGGATTCGGGCGCCTCGATCTTGAGCACCTCGGCCCCGTAATCGCCCAACAACTGGCCCGCGAAAGGGCCGGCGATGAAGTTTCCCAGTTCGAGCACGCGCAGGCCGCTGAGCGGACCGGAAGTTGTAGTCATGGCGAAATTGTACACAATCTTGCAACAAAGCTCGATAATATCCCTGAAACACACCACTCCTGCATACAAAGACAGAAAGTCTGTCGGGATAGGCTTGTTTCGCATCAATCCCACATCAAACGAAGAGGCACCGTGGCAACCACACCGCAGGCACCGGGTCAGGTCGCCTACTCCCAGATCCGCCAGGCGATCGTCGAAGGACGCTACAAGCCTGGACAGCGTCTGATCGAACAACGGATCGCCGAGCAGTTCTCGCTGTCCCGCACACCGGTGCGCGAGGCGCTTCGGAGACTCGAGGCCGAAGGTCTTGTGCTCAGCGAGCCAAACCGGGGATCCATCGTCCGAACCCTGTCCGTGGAGGATGTCTCGGACCTGTACGGACTTCGCGCCCGCCTCGAGGCGTATGCCGCTGAACTGGCTGCCTCGCGCATCGACCCCGCCACTCAGAAGGTTCTCGACGCAGGGATCGAAGCTTTTGCGCTCGCCCTGACACTCACTTCGGTTGACCCTGTCGAGCAAGTTCGAGCAGTGGACACAGCAAACAGCCAGATCCACCGAGCCATCATGGCCGGTGCAAAGCACGAGCGACTGAGTCGCCTGCTCGAACGGACCACCGACGTTCCGTTGGTCTTCCAGGCGTTCCGCCAGTACGACCGCGCCCAGACCGAGCGGTCACACCTGTTCCATCAGCTCATTCGCGACGCGATCGTCGCCGGCGATGGAAGCCGGGCGTCCGCACTCATGCACGAGCACGTCCTTCAGGGCCGCGATGTACTTCTCGCCCACCTCGCGGTAACCAGCAGCGACGAGGTGGACGAGTTGTTCGGCGTCTCAGCGTGGGAAACCGCCGGCGCGGGCGAGCTGGCCGGGAACCTGAGCCCCGAGTACCCCGCCGAGCCAGTCTGACGCCGTGATCAACTCGGGAAGCAGAGCACCCGTGGCGATTCCACTGCGGTCGAGGAGATAGACCAGATCCTCAGTCGCGATGTTGCCGGTGGCATCCGGAGCGAAGGGGCATCCGCCAATTCCGCCGATCGACGAATCCAACACTGTCACACCTGAATCGATTGCTGCGACAGCGTTTGCATAGCCGGTGTTGCGTGTGTTGTGGAAGTGGGCGCGCAACCGAATTCCGGGCGCGATCGCGGCGGTCCCTGCGACCAATCGTGCTACCTGGGCAGGCACTCCCACCCCGATCGTGTCGGCCAGCGCGATCTCGTCCACCCCCAACTCGGCCACCTGCCCGGCCAGAGCAAGGACCGCAGACTCGGACACCTCTCCCTCGAACGGACAACCGAACGCGGTGGCGATGGTGACCGACACCCCGACGCCGGCGGAGCGGGCATCGTCGACGAGATCACGCACTATGTTTACCGAGTCCGCGACCGACATTCGTTGGTTGCGCTGACTGAAGGTTTCGGACGCAACGACGACGACGTTGACCTCGTTCACGCCTGCTGCCACCGCGCGATCGAAGCCGCGGCGATTGAGTACGAGACCGCTGTACGAAACATCGTCACGACGAGGCACCCCGGCCATGACGGCCTCCGCATCGGCCATCTGCGGCACCGCGGCCGGGTGCACGAAGCTGGTGGCCTCGATGCGACGTAGCCCGGAAGCAATGGCCCGCTCGATCAGCGCAATCTTGTTCGCCGTCGAAACATGTACTGCCTCGTTCTGCAGCCCGTCTCGCGGACTCACTTCAACAATCTCCACGGCATACCCTTCCTTTCCAGCACTGCTCGGCAAGCCATGTACCGATCACGAATTATTGTATACAAACTATTTTCTCCACCGGAGTTGGCAACATCGCGAAAACCGGTCACCGTCTGCACAGCACCACCATTCAACCTGCTGGACTTCAAGTCCGATCATTCAACCGCCTCCGGCATGCGCTTGTGATCCATGGCACTTCTGAGATAGATTGTGTGCAATTCACGGCCGCTTGATCTCGTTTCGACTGGAGCCCCACATGTTGTACAGCGATCTTCTACGGCGGAACGCCACTCGCTTCCCCCACAAGACAGCACTCGCAATGGATGACGGATCCGATACCCGGACCTACGCCCAACTCCACCAGCGCGCACTACGCCTGGCCAACGGTTTGAGCGGTCTTGCAGCTCCCGGCGACCGAGTGGCCCTGCTGTCCGAAAACAGTCTCGAGTACGTCGAGGCCTACTACGGTGTCCCGGCTGCCGGAATGGTCCTGACCCTGCTCAACTACCGGTTGCACCCCAAAGAGTGGGTCTGGATCCTCAACGATTCCGGGGCTCGGGTGCTGATGGTAGAAGCGAAGTATCTCGAGGTGATCGCCGACTATCGATCCGAGCTCACGAGCATCGAACACATCGTCGTGATCGGTGAGGGCGCAACGGGTTTCACGACCTACGAAAACGTCCTCCAGTCCGCGTCGACGATTGCCCCCCAGCTTCAGATCAGCGATGACGACGATGCCTGGATCCTGTACACGAGCGGAACGACAGGCAAGCCCAAGGGCGCCCGGTTGAGCCATCGCAACCTCAACACCGCCCTGATCCAGTCCGCAATCGAGTACGACCCGCGTCCGGATACCTGCTTCCTCAACGCAATGCCCCTGTGCCACATCGCGGGCTATCTGACCCCGCTGCACCAGTTCCACGGCGGATCAGTGGTGATGATGTCTGGCTGGGACCCCGAACGGTGGATGCAGTTGGTGCAGGACAACCGCGTAACCAGCGGCGGCTTCGCTCCGACAATGATGCAAATGCTTCTCGCACATCCGAAGATCAACGACTACGACCTGAGCAGCCTCGAATGGATGGGCTACGGGGCGTCGAAGATCCCGGCAGATGTGTTGCGCCAGACCATTGATCGGTTCGGGCCAGTTGTCTATGCGGGCATGGGAATGACAGAACTCGGCGGCAACATGCTCACGCTCGACAAGGCCGCGCATATCCGCGCAGCCAACGGCGAGGAGCACCTCCTCGACGCCGTCGGCAAGCCCATGTCCCTGGTCGATGTCCGCGTCGTCGACCCACTCGAAAATGACTGCCCCACCGGAGAAATCGGTGAGATCGTCGTTCGAGGCGACCAGGTGACCAATGGCTATTTCGGCAATCCCGAGGCGAATGCCCAGAGTTTCGAGGGCGGCTGGTTCCACACCGGCGACCTGGCACGTCAGGACGAAGAGGGCTTCCTCTACATCGTCGATCGCGCCAAGGACATGATCATCTCCGGCGGCGAGAACGTGTACTCCAGCGAGGTCGAGAACGCGATCTACACCAATCCCGACGTCCTGGGGGCCGCTGTCATCGGCACCCCCGACGAGAAGTGGGGCGAGATAGTCACCGCCGTCGTGGTCCGCAAGCCCGGCACCGCACTGACCGCCGACGACGTTGTCACCAGCTGCAAGTCGCAGCTCGCCGCCTTCAAGCAGCCCCGCAAGGTCATCTTCATCGACGAGATGCCCCAAACCGTCAGCGGCAAGATCCGCAAGAACGTCTTGCGCGATCAGTTCGCAATCAACTGACGCTAGCTCCCTGCAGTACCAGAACTCCCGCAGCACACGAACTCCCGCAGTACACGAACCGAGGAGACCCCGATGTCTTTCACAGTTGTCACCACCGGACTCAAGTTCCCGGAGGGGCCGGTGGCACTGCCCAACGGCGATGCATTGGTCGTCGAGATTCACCGTGGGACGCTCACCCGCGTAACCCCTGACGGGATCAACACGGTGGTCGCGGAAGTCGGCGGCGGCCCGAACGGCACCGCTATCGGCCCCGACGGCCGCGCGTACATCGCGAACTGCGGAGGGATGATCGCCACCGAAGTGTATGGATATGTCTTCGCCGGCGGCACCCCCGAGCACTACACCGGCGGCAGCATCCAAGCTGTCGATCTCGAAACCGGCGAGGTCGAGACGCTCTACACCGAGTGCGACGGCGTCCCCCTCCGCGGCCCCAACGATATTGTCTTCGACGCACACGGAGGCTTCTACTTCACAGACCACGGAAAGAGCAACGAGCAGGGCAGCGACCACGGCCGACTCTTCTACGGCACCAGCGACGGTTCTTCGATCCGTCTCGTCGCGTCAGAGATGAATGGCCCCAACGGAATCGGTCTCTCTCCCGACGGCACGCGCCTCTACGTCAGCGAGACCTACACCGCGCGCGTCTGGTGGTGGAACGTCACCGGTCCCGGCGAGATCGTCGGCGGCCAAACTCTTGCAGGCTCCGGAGGTGGCAACTTCCTCTGGGGTTCGCCAGACTTCCGCTACTTCGACTCCCTCGGAGTCGAAGCCAACGGCAACATCTGCGTCGCGTCACTGGCTACGCCCGGCATTTGCGTGATCAGTCCGGACGGCGAATTGGTCGAGTTCGTCAGCATCGACACCGACGGCGACCCCGGCATCACGAACATCTGCTGGGGCGGCGAGGACATGCGAACGGCATACGTCACCGCATCGAGCACCGGCAAACTGCTCCGATTCGACTGGCCCCGAGCCGGTCTCGTCCTCAACAACCAGGGTTCCTTGGTCTGACGGACGCACTATCGACAACGTGATGGCGTGAACTTGGCATAACAGCTGCCGAGGCCACGCCATCACGTCTATCCGTACCTATGCGACTGAAATGCCTGTCGCCGCATCGTCACCACCAATCGCAGCGACGATGCGGCGTGGAGATGTCGTCGAATGCTGCGTCGTCTCCGATCTGCCAACGCCGAAGGTCAGTCGAGATCCGAGATACCGCGTGGCGCCGCTCCCGCCGAAGATCACGCCGGCGACCCTCGCCGTCGTAGCAGAGCGAACAGCAGCAGATCCGGGTTCCGGTGTAAGTGAATGTCCAGCAGCAGGTTTCCTGCGACTGCGACCACCAGTCGAACACCGGGACAGCCGGGAGATCGCAGACTCCACCACGGTGATCATGGGTAGCTTCGATACCCACCTCACGTCGAGTCAGGCGAACCCACAGCGGTGCGTGTGAATCAGTACGGGACAAGGCAGTGCCTTTCGGGCTCGTGCGCCCCGACCCGCTATCCCCGAATGAGGACGGACCGGGGCGACGGTTGGTCACCCACGCCCAGTGCCTGCCGCAGCATGCACGTCCATCCGAATTGGGTCATGGCACCGATTCTGGCACAGTCCCCCGACAGATGACCTGTCAGCCGAACTCGATGTGCGCGCGAATCGCGCCGTCCTCTCGAAGCCAACCCTTCGCCCCCGCGTACTTCACCATCGCTTCGAAGCCTGCCAGCCAGTCGTCCCCAGCGCCGGCCTCGCCCGCAAGTCGCGTAACCGCAGCCGCGGATATCCACGCATGGCCATCCTCAACCTCACCCGCCGCAACAGCTCCGAGAGCCATTCCGACCCTCTCGACGTCGTAGCCGATGGGAGCACACACGGCAAAGGCCGTGAAAGTATCCCGATCCGCCAATCGAACACCACCGTGTTCATCCACCGTCACCTGCACGAGCATTCCTCCATTCAGAATATTTTCGACTCGCCGGGATGCGAGAAATCCACTGCCCCAACGTGTTAATTACTCAGTCGCCTCGATGTCCGTTCGCGAACTTCGTCATCTTAGGCCTTGACGAACACAAAAACTGAAACTACCGTCAGTTTTAGTTTTTACTGAATTCGGAAGGAACATCGCATGGAAATCGGTATTCTGAGCCTCGGCGACCACGTACCCAATCCCCACACGGGAGTCCGGAACTCGCAGCAGGACCGTCTGCGCTCCATCGTCGACAGCGCTGTCGCGGGCGAGGACATGGGCTTCTCCATGATCGCGCTGGGCGAGCACCACTTCAACGACTACATCATTTCCTCGCCCGAACTGATGCTCGCCGCGATCGCGGAGCGCACGGAGCGAATGCGTCTGGCTACCGCGGTGACCCTGCTCGCCACCTCGGACCCCGTCAAAGTGGCCGAGGATTTCGCGACCCTCGACCTGCTGTCCAATGGTCGTGCCGAGATCGTCGTCGGCCGCGGCATCAACCCGGAAACCTATGCGGCATTTGGCGGTCTGGACCCCAAGCAAGGTCACGCCATCATGGCCGAGAAGGTTCAACTGCTCGATCAGCTCTGGAAATCGAAGGAACCCTTCAGCTGGTCCGGCGAGTTCCGCGGCCCCCTGGACAACGTGCAACTCAAACCCTCGCCACTCGCGGGCGCACCCCGCCTGTGGATGGGGACCGGCACCACCGAGGAGTCCGTGCGCCGCACCGCCGCACAGGGATTGCCGCTGATGCTGCCGAGCATCTTCGCTCGCATCGACACCTGGGGACCCCTTGTGAAAATCTATCGCGAGCTCATGGAGGAGCAGGGTAAGCAGCCGATCGTAGGCTCCTGCAGCTACATTCACGTAGCGGAGAACGGCCAGACCGCGCGCGAGCAGTGGCGCCCCTACCTGACCGGCTACGTCTCGTGGGCGCGCAATCTGCTCGGCAGCAAGGCTCCGGTCGACTACCAAGACCTGATCGAGGGAACCGCACTGTGCGGCAACCCGGAAGAGGTCCTCGATCGCATGGGCACGTTCAAGGACGTCATAGATCCCGACATCCACCTCGCCGCCTTCGACTGCGGCGCACTCCCCCACGAGATGCTCATCGACACGATGGCGCTGTTCGCCTCCGAGGTCATGCCCAAGCTGTAAGGGCATCGACGTCAGCGATATCGATACAATCCAGGCCTGCAGCTACGAGATCTAAAGGGGCCATCAAGGTGCATACACCGAGTACCGAGCACGCGGGCACGAAGGGGCAGCAAACCGAGCAGCTCATCAAAGCCGCGGCGCGCACCGTCTTCAAGCGCGACGGTTACCTCAATGCCAGGATGACCGATATTGCTGACGAGGCCGGCAAATCTCCGGGAACGCTCTACAACTACTTCGACAACAAGCGGGAGATCCTCCACGCAATGTTGGAGGACTTCCTCAACCGCGTCCTCGACGATGGGAACCCTGATCCGCACGGTGTGTACACCGCGGAATCACTGAGATCCGCCGTCGCCGTGTTCTGGCGTACCTACACGGAGTTCATTCCCGAACTGGTCGGAATCACGCACGCGGCGGCGGTCGAGAACGAATTCATGCACGCGTGGATGCAGATCCGCGAAGTCGGCGTCCGACAGATTGCCGGACGAATCAAAGTGCTTCAGCGCGAAGGGACAACGGATCCAAGTGTGGATCCGTACGTTGCCGCGTCAGCTCTCTCGTCCATGCTCGAACACAGTTGTTATCTCTGGCTGGGCATGAATGTGCAAGGGGTAGGCCGACCCGAGTCCGATGACCAGGCGATCGACACCATCACCTATCTATGGTCGCGTGCGCTGGGAATCGAATAACCTTCACAACGAATGAGCGCCGGCGGTTCACCGGCGCTCATTCGTTGTACGTCAACGCAATACGACGCTCAGTTCAGTAGCGCCGCTACCACCGAAAGCGATGCATCCGCATCCCCGCGCTGCCCTCGCATACTCGACGGGGTTTGAGCCAGCGAGCCTTCCGCGACGTCGTGGTCATGACGCCACTCGACAAAGGTGCGGTGCTCGACCATGAGCCAGCGACCGTCTCGACGCTCGAACCGGTCGATGTACCGACCACCCGCAACGCCCTCGTAATCCTCGTTTCGGCCGTCCCAGAACGCATGTGCGGGAGCTGTGGGCGGAACACGGTGGTAGGCGGTGACGTACGTTTCAACTTCAGCGACGTCGCCGTCAAAGGAGAACAGCATGTTCCCCGTCTGGTGGTGAGTCCGTTCGAGAGAACCCATCGATACGCGTGCGTTCTCCACCATCTTCTGCCAGGGCAGCTCGTTTCCGATGAAGACAGTTTTCCCGTCCTCGTGGAATACGCTCGCCATCAGTTCCCAGCGGTTCCGATCCACGGCGTGGCAGAAGCGATTGACAACATCGGCGATTTCGGCGCGGTCAACAAGCCGACTGGAGTCCGCTCGGCCGAGATCATTTGTGCGCCAAGCCTCGACGACCGATCCTGAGATACCGTCCTCTCGCTGTCCCCGTGCCTGCGCAGTGACAGCAGCCAGGCCGCCTTCTCGCGACGGACGGTGATTGCGCCACTCCGTGAGCAGGCGCCGGTCCGCAATCCGCCAGCGACCGTCGCGGAGCTCGAATCGGTCGATATAGCGAGCACCGAGCATAACTTCGTATGCCTCACCGGTGCCACCGAAAGAACCACCGGCAGGCGCATCATGCGGCACTGCGTGAAACGCCGTCACATAGGTCTCGACATGTGCGACGGTCCCCTCGAACGCAATCATGATGTTGCCGACCTGGTGGTGCGTCGCGTCGACCGGCTCGAGAAGCGCGGAGCCTTGCGCGACGAATTCGCGCCAGCTTCCACCGATCGAAGACAATCGACAAGTGGCATCCTCGTGGAAAACCGAGTCCATCAACCACCAGCGCCGACGATCCGTCGCATGGCAGTACCGGTGGATCACATCTTCGATTTCTGCTCGGGCAGATAGTGATTCGAGCGTGTACGTAGTGCTCATGTGTCTCTGTCCGTCCTACGCTTCGGCAGGCACGCTTGCCGGCAGATCGCACGAAGCGGTGCCGTCGTCGTTGAGCACGCACACCGGGCAATCTTCCAGATCAGCACCGAGCGCGAGATCCGCCGCCTGCACCATCTCGGCAAAAAGCTCCTGACGCTCCGATCGCGGCACCCGCGGATCCCTCGCCGTGCGCAAGCCGAGCTCGATCAGCGTCTCGAGCTGGCGGTAGCCGGCCGTGGTCGGGTCCACGATGGGGACACTCGAGCGGGCAGCGAGGATCTCGGCGACCGGGCTCATGCAGTTGCAACCCAGAATGACCGACTTCGCGCCGTCCTGCACTGCGAGTTCGATCTCGACAAGGATGCGCTCGATGATGTCCTCGCGCCCGGCCTTCATCTGGGTGAGGAAGTTGTCTTCATCGGCCAGAGTGCTCTGCTCAGCATGGGTCGAGACGTAACGTACCGAGATGCACTGCCGTCCAACAGGATTATCGCGCAGGAGACGCTCGTAGACGAAGTCCATCGTCTCCGGCCAGATCGTGACGATGCTGAACTTCTCGCCGAGAGCCGCTGCGGCCAGCAGGCTGGCCTCACCACTACCGACCACCGGGATATCTGTGGCGGCGCGCGCTGCAGCCAGACCGTAGTCCGGAACCCCGCCGATGAGCACTCCGGCGTACCCGTCGCGAGCGGCCCGCATAGCAGCCTCGGCGTAAATGAAATCGGAGAGCAGGAGGTCGACCGGGTTGATCGGGGTCACTCGAATCCCCGTGAACACCGACTCGACGGAATAGCCGGGGGCGATCAGGCGCTCGGGGACGGGACTCTTCTGCTGGCCCGTATTCATTTCGAGATATGCGATCCGCTTGGTCAACTGAGTCTCCTTGACATCGAGGTGATTCGAGCCACTTCCAGCGACTCCTGTGAGGAGGCTATCAGAAGACATTTCTACTGTGAAGAAGGTGCATTCAATCTTCCAGAACACCGAAAGCCTTGAACAACAAGCAGATACAGCAAACCCTGGGCAGCGCAAGAATCACACTGCCCAGGATTTCATGAAACCTAGACGTCTCGGTAGAGATCCCCGTGCTGAACGCGCATGACCTTCTTGTCGAGCTTTCCGACACTCGTACGCGGAAGCGCGTCGACATACAAGATCGTGTCCGGGAGCTGCCATTTGGCGAAGGCACCGTGAAGCAATGTGTGGATCTCAGCGAGCGCAACGTCCTCACCATCCGTCGTCACCATGATGACGACCGGACGTTCCTGCCACTTCGGATGCTCGACACCGATCACTGCGGCCTCGGCTACCCGAGGATGCGCAATGATCGCGTTTTCCATGTCGATCGACGAAATCCATTCGCCGCCACTCTTGATGACATCTTTGAGCCGATCCGCAAGTTTGAGATAGCCGTTCTCATCGATGGTCCCGATGTCACCGCTTCGCCAGTAACCGTCAAGGAATCGGTCGGCGTCGTCGTCAAGCTTGTGGTATCTCGCGGTGATCCACGGCCCCTTCAGCAGGACCTCGCCCTGACTCTTGCCGTCGTGAGGCAAGTCGTTGTCCTCGGTATCCACGATCCGCACGTCGACACCGCCCGCGGGAAGACCCTGATAGCGCTTGATGTTCCACCATTCGTCCTCCGACACCTTGCCCTGCAAGGTCACCTTGCGGCCGTAGTTGACGAAAGCCATCGGGGCAGTCTCGGTAGCCCCGTAGGCATGGATGAAATCGGCGCCGGTCAAGTCGTAGAACCCACGCATGAGCGAAAGCGCGGGCTCGGTCGCGCCGGACAACAAGCGAGTTCGACTGAAATCCGGTTTGACGTCGAGAGTCTTGATGTAGTCGAGCATCGGCTGGAAGATTGCCGGAGCGCCATTCGCGACAGTCACACCCTCGGCGATCATCACATCCGCCAGCATGTCGGTGTCCTCAGCCGAATAGCGCCCGGGCAGAACGACCTTGGCCGCGACGTAGACAGCGGACTGCGGCAAACCCCAGGACTGACTGTGGAACATCGGCGTAATCAGCATGACCGCGTCGGCGGCGCTCATCCCGTAGGACGAGGCCTGCGTCAGGGTGTGCAAATAAATCGCTCGATGCGAGTAGTACACGCCCTTGGGCCGGCCGGTGGTCCCGGTCGTGTAGCAAGCACTGTAGGCGGAGCTCTCGTCGATCATCGGCCAGTCGATCTCCGGCGATGCCTTCGCGACGAGGTCTTCGAAATGACGGACATTCGGTAACGTTGTGGTGATGTCGGATAAAGGCTTGTCGGACATGACAACCCAGGTAACCTCCGGCGCGAAGGGTGCTACCGACTCCGCGACGCTCAGCAAACTCTCGTCCACCAGGACGACAGACGCACCGCCGTGCGTCGCGACATAGCCGACATCCTCAGGTGCCAGGCGCAGGTTCATTTGCAGCATCACTGCTCCGGTGCCGGGGATGGCCCAGTAGAGCTCGAAGTGCCGCTTGCTGTTCCAGTCCAGGATTCCCACGACGTCACCGGGCGCGACACCCAGATCGGTCAGGGCGTTCGCGATCCGCTTGATGCGTGCATACGCGTCGGCGTACGTGTAGCGGTCCCATCCCCCGTCACTCGTGCGATAGACGATCTCGCGCTCGGGGTAGTTACGCGCCGAATGACGGATCAACGTGGTGGTGTTGAGCTGATAAGAATCGTCATTCGTCGACGGATGTCCCTGGACAATCGCGGTCATTACGCACTCCTGGTATCCGGTTATACGAGGCGGCAGCGGCCGGGATGCCGACCCGCCAACGTGTGTCCTGGACTTGATATTTCGTCAGATTGAAAGTCAATCCCACGCATTATTCTGCAATGCAGAACGCTTCTCTGCACAAAGAATCGCACAGGCCGACTACGTTAGTCAAGGAATGAAGGCCGAAACCGTAAGCCGCCACAGCACTCTCAAGCAGCAACCATGGCCAACGCGAGATCGGCGTACTCCCTGGCGATCTCACGCGGCGACTGGCCGATTCCAGGCCGGTACCAATCAGCCACAGCGACGCACATCGTGACGATCGCCGTGGAGGTAGATGCTGCCGGCACCGTTCCCACCTGCCCCTCATCACGGCAGGCTTCGACGGCCGACTGAATAATGTCCCGGACCTTGCGTCGCAACTGGAGATGCAGCAACCGGCCAGGCTCGTCCAGGGACCGCAACTCCGTGGACGCGAGCACCGCCGAGGCCTGACGGTACGTGTGAAACAGGATCACGCACTCGACAAGATTCGTCACCCGCTGCGCCGGCGAATCTGCTTCGGCGTCTGCCGCTACGCATCGACTTATCAACTCAGCCATTGCGCCCTGCAACAATTCGGTAAGGAGAGCATCCTTGCTTTCCACGTGATAGTAAACGCCGGCCATCGACAATCCACACCGGTCGGCGATCATCCTGACCGTGGCAGCGTGATAACCCACTTCCACGAAGACATCCAGCGCCGCCCGGAAGACCGGGGCGAGGTCGAGCCGTTCAAAGTCCCGCCAATCCTCGAACGCTGGACTGGCGGGTTCGGCTGGACTCGGATCCAGCGGCACACCGAGTGCAGTTGCGAGTGCCTGCAGACGCTCAGCCCCCGGCATACTCTTGCCGTTCTCGAACTCGCTCAGCGAGGACGGACTCATGCCGATCTGCTGCGCCAGTTGCCTCAACCCCATCTCATGCTCGATGCGCGCTGCACGCATCCTGACGCCTAGCCCGTCCCCACTGATTCGTCCCACCACCGCCATGCGCACCACGGTATCCCGCCGACTCGCGATTACCCGGCTAGACGGCCGCCATCCAGAACGATGGTCTGCCCGGTCATGTACGCAGAGTCCTCGCTCGCGACAAATAGCACGGCGTCGGCGATCTCCCCCGGTTGACCGTGGCGTCCCAGGAGTTGATGCGCCCGGATGGGTCCGACCCGAGCGGGGTCGTTGAAGACATCCACGGTGGCCGGTGTCTCGATCAGCCCCGGAGCCACACCGTTGCATCGAATGCCCTGCTTGCCGAAGTCATACGCGACCGACCGAGTCAGGGCTACCACTCCGCCCTTCGCCGCAATGTAAGCGGCAAACGAAGGGCCTGCAATAAATGCCGCGGTGGAGGCGGTGTTCACGATGGCACCGCCGCCGTCCTTCACCATGTGCGGGATCGCATACTTGCAACCCAACCACACGCTCTTGAGCGTGACTGCCAGAGCCTGGTCCCACTCTTCCTCGGTGGTGTCGACGGCGCTGCGGTTCAGCGGAGCCCAGTAGGCGTTGTTGTGGAGAACATCGATGCGGCCGTACGCGTCGACTGCCCCCTCGACCATCAACTCGACCGACGCGGCGTTGGCAACGTCGACCACCGACACTCGCGCGGCGCCACCCTCAGCCTCGATTGCCGACACCGTCTCTTGTGCAGCCGTCTGGTTGATGTCGGCTACCGTCACCTGCGCGCCCTCTCTGGAGAAGGCCAGTGCAGTCTCGCGGCCGATGCCGGAGCCGGCACCCGTGACGATTACAGATTTACTCTCAAAGCGGTTGCGGCTAGTCATTCCGACGCTCTCTCCTGCACACTAATTCTGCCAAGCAGAAGTGATTTCTGACACAAGTAGAGTTGCACGTCCGACGGGCTTCCGTCAATAGCACGTTCCCCAATTGTTCGAAACTTAGCGATCGATAGTCCTTGACGAACCAAACAGGTGGCAATACGGTCATCATGAGATGTTCGAGCGATGCGGATCACACCATGAGGCGAATACTGGCCCACTGGCCCGGACCCGCCAACGATGCAACGCAGACGTCTCCCATCCCCGGCAAATACGTTCGGCGTCGTCCGTGACGCCCAGTCAGGAGCATTCCCATGAGCGACATCCTCGAGTTCGCCGACCAGTTCTTCAACGCCGTTGCGAGCGGTGACATCGACGCGGTGGCCAGCTTCTATCGCGACGACGTCACCGTCTGGCATAACTTCGACAACATCGACCAGTCCCGTGCGGACAACCTCGCAACCCTCGCTGGAATCTCCGGCCGCTACGACGCTTTCGGGTACGAGGATGTCCGCCACACCGCAGTCGAGGACGGCTTCCTCCGCCAGCACGTCATCAAGGCCACGATCGGAGAAAAGACCGTCAACGTCCCTGCAGTCCTGCGCGTGTACGTCGAGAGCGGAAAAATCCACCGCATCGAAGAGTACTTCGATCGCGGCCAGCTCAACGTCGTCTTCAGCTGATCCGACCCACACCGACGCCCCCCAAAAACGGAACAGGACGCAGGGCCCGATCGATACCACGATCATCATGACGTTCGAAACTTAGCGATCGTTAAATCTTGACGAACCGAACACCCGGTAATACCCTCGAACCGAGGTAGCGGCGCGACAGGCGTCACAAAGCAAGGAGAGTGTGAGATGACAAATACGGAATTCGAACTCGGTGGCGTGTGCCACCTGGCCCTGGTCTGCAAGGACATGGAACGCACTGTCGACTTTTACACCAACGTCCTGGGCATGAAGCTGTCCATGACACTCTCCATCCCCAACGGCGGCCAGCACTTCTTCTTCGACATGGGTGGCGGACAGTTCATCGCGTTCTTCTGGTTCGCCGACGCAGCCCCGTACGCTCCCGGCATCGCGTCACCGGCGGCAATCCCCGGCATCGGCAAGGAAATCGCGTCGGCGCACGGCTCCATGAACCACGTCTCGTTCAAGATCCCACTCGACAAGTTCGACGAGTACAAGGCCAAGCTCGAGGCCAAGGGCGTACAGACCGGGCCGATGCTCAACCACGACATGTCCGAGCGTGGAATCAGCTTCGGAGACAGTGACACCACCTATGTGAAGTCGATCTACTTCTTCGACCCCGACGGCATCCTGCTCGAGTTCGCAGCCTGGACGCGCGAACTGCGCGAAGACGACGTCAAGTACGCGCCTCGGACCGCAGACGGCGGCCTTGGCACCTCGGTCGGGGCTGCTGCCAAGTGAGCGAGATGCTCGCGCTCGCCGACAAGATGTTCGGAGCACTTGTGCTCGGTAATGTCGCCGTACTCGACGAGATCTATCACGACGACGTGAAGATCTGGCACAACTGGGACAACGCCGAGCAGTCCCGTGAGGACAACCTTCGCATCCTCTCGGGCATCCCTACCCGCTACGACGACTTCGGCTACGACGAGCCGCGCTGCGTCGCCCTCGAAGATGGCTTTATGCGCCAGCATGTCATCCGGGCGACCATCGGAGACAAGACTGTCAATGTGCCCACGATCTTTCGGGTATTCGTCGACGGTGGCAAGGTCCGCCGCATCGAGGAATACCTCGACTCAGGCCAACTCCGCAAGGTCTTCGCCTGAGTAGAACTCAGTCAATAGAAAAGCCCTGCCGATCAAACCGATCGGCAGGGCTTTTCGTTGTACCAGATTGCCGCACAAGAAGATTCACCCCGTCTAGAGATCGCAGAAAAGATGCAGCGGCGTAATCGACCTCACGACCGCGTGCGCACCCTCGTGGTTTCCTCTTCCAGGAAGAACTTACTTCTGCTAACGTGTTACATGTGATGTGAGTCTCGCTTGGTGGTCGGCGAGCCAACAGCATCCAATTCCCAGTCTCAGTGTGAACGCGCGCCTGGTCTATTGACACACCCTCTGAAGGATGGCAATGAAGCGAATAATTCAAAGGCGGGCGCTTTCCGCCTTCGTCCTCATATCGACTTGTGGGCTCATAGCCTCCGGATGCGCTTCCTCCGCCGGCTCATCTGACAGCAGCAACGCACCGAAACTCGTTAGGGCTGAGGTGATTGGCGAGCAGTCACCCGAGGGAACCGCCTTGGAAAATGCGACTCTGACGTATGCATCTCATGCGCTGACCAATACGCTCGACCCGATCAAGGGCAGAACCTCCGCCTGGCTCGGCGGCACCGAAATGGCCACAATTTACGACGTCCTGGTGCGGTGGGACCCAGAATCCGCAGGCATTGTCCCTCAGATGGCCGAGTCGATCACCGAGGCTCCCGACAGACTCTCGTGGACCGTCACACTTCGTGACGGGGTTAAGTTCAGCAATGGCGACACCCTGGACGCGGCGGCCGTTGTTGCCAGCACCAATCGCATGACCGAGGGCAATGCAACAAACACCGACCAGTTCCGGGCGAATGTACGGTCCATGGAGACGCCCGATCCGCGTACCGTGACCTACTACCTGAACAATCCGTGGAACGACTTTCCCACGCTCCTGACCTCCGGGTTCGGCATGATTACTCATCCGGACTCGTTCAAGGACGGGAAATTTGTCGAGCCGATCGGCGCTGGCCCGTTCACCGTCAAATCTGTCAATCCCGGAGTCGAACTCGTTCTTGCGCCACGCGAGGACTATTGGGGCGGGAAGCCGAGAATTGGCGGACTCAAGTTCGTAGACCTTCACGGTGAACAGCCAATGGTCGACGCACTCAAGACGGGCGAGGTGCAGATGGCGTACCTCAGAGGGGGTGAGGCCATCGAGACGATGCGGGCCGAGTTCCCCGGTTACTACGAGCCGGTAAGCATGGTCGACAACGGCATGATCAATATCAGGGAAGGCCGTGCCGCCCACGATATCCGGGTCCGGCAGGCAATTGCGAAGGCGATCGACCCTGCCGTGATCAATCAACGCGCCCGAAAAGGGCTGAACTCTCCGGGGCTCGAACTGTTCCAAGAGTGGTCCGCCATGCACGGGTCGATCCCCGGTCCCACTCAAGACGTCGAGGCCGCCCGCAAGCTCGTCAATGAGGCCAAAGCAGATGGCTACAACGGAAAATTGACGTTCGCCTCTCTGACAGATCCGGCGTCGATCGATCTGGCGCTGGCAATGCAGTCGCTGCTCCAAAATGTCGGCTTCGAGGTTGAAATCCAGCCCAATGCAACGAAAAACGATATTGCCAAGGTTTTTTATGTCACTCATGACTTCGATGTCAGCGTTGCCGGCACAGCGGTTCCCGACTCCGCCCCGCTCCTGCGGCTTCAAGGCCTGCTCACGACTGGATCCAGCCAAAATGTAAGTGGCTACGGCAATCCCAAGATGGATGACGTGATTTTTCGGATTCAGACTGCCGCCACTGTAGAGGCGCGCAGGGCTGGATTCGAGGAGATGCAAACGATCCTCAACGAGGATGTACCGATCGTGCCTTTGGGTTCGGGCGCAAACTTCATCACCTGGGCACCGAACGTCCATGACGCGAAGCCTGGCATGGACGGACTGACGCTCTTCGACAAGATCTGGATCTCAGACTAGGTAGCACCCGCCTCGACTTGTCGTGGACATTCGAGCAAACGAAGCAGCCCCGCCGATGAATTCGATCGGCGGGGCTGCTTCGTTGTATTACCCTGTTACACAATAATATTCATACCATCTCCAGATCACAGGAAGAACGCTGCGACCTCGTCTACCGCCTGGGCCAGGGCGTCCGCAATCTCCTCACGGGTCACCTCGGACATCCGACTCTTGGGCGTGGACACATTCAACGTGTAGCGCGCCCCGCCGTACTCGCCAAGCGAGACCGACACCGACGCAACTTCATCCTCGGACTCTTCGTCGCTGGTAGCGAAGCCAACTTTGCGAATCTCCGCGAGTTGGCGCAGCAGCGCCGAACGCTTGGTGATCGAGTGCGAGGTCAGGCCCGTCAGCTTCTCCTCGGGATACAACTCGCGCACCGCTCGGTCATCCAGCGCAGCGAGCAACGCCTTGCCGGAGGATGTGCAATGCGCCGGCATCGTCATCCCCATGCGGGACCCGACACGCACCGCCCTCGCGCTCTCGACCGAGTCCACGAAGGTCACCGTGTTCCCGTCAAGCCGGGCCAGATGGACCGTCTCACCCAGACTGGTCGAGAGACGCTCGAGCACCGGATGTACCCGTGCCCGTACGTCCGTCTGACGCAGGACCGCGAACGCTATCGTCGTCAAGGCGGGGCCCGGCTCGTAAGCCCGGGAGCCCTCGACCTGGCGGACGAAACCGCGGTACTGCAACATCGCCAGCAACCGGTGCGCGGTCGACGAGGCCACCGAGAGGTACTCACTCACATCGGTCAGCCGGATGCTGCGGCGTTCGCCCAGCAACAGCAGGATCCGAAGTGCGTTATCGACCGACTCGATCGGATACTGCGGACGGTTCGGAGATGAATCTTCCTTTACGGTCACGCAGGTAGCGTAACGGCAGAAGTGCGCAGAGCATTCTTTGTGACCTTGCCCGACGCGTTTCGTGGCAACATATCGACCACAACGAGGTCGGTCGGCAGCTTGTAGCGGGCCAACCTCTCCCCTGCCCAGACGCGCAATGCCTCGAGAGTCAACTCCACCGCGCCCGGCTTCAACGAGACCACCGCAACCGGAGTCTCACCCCACCGCTCGTGGGTCCGGCCGATCACGGCAACCTCGGCGATATCGGGGTGGCCTGCCAGCGCATTCTCGACCTCGGCGCAATAAATGTTCTCGCCGCCGGAGATGATCATGTCCTTCGCGCGGTCCACGACATAGATGAAGCCCTCTTCGTCCATCCGCACCAGGTCACCGGAGTGAAACCAGCCGCCGGCGAAAGCCTGTGCCGTCGCTTCCGGGTTGTTCCAGTACCCGGTCATGAGTCCCGTTCCGCGATAGACGATCTCGCCGACCTCTCCGGGCTTCACATCCGCCATGTCAGGGTCGACGATGCGAGCCCAGACCCCAGGCGCCGGGCGGCCGACGGAGCCCAGCTTGCGACGCGAGTCCTTGGCCTCGAGCACACACGTAACCGGGGACATCTCGGTCTGCCCGAAAAGCGCGAGGCTCGACGCGCCCGGCAGCACCTCGCCCATCTTGCGGAGCAAGGTGTCGCTGGCCGGCGCCGCGCCCCAGGAACTGACACGGAGCCGGGACAGATCACGCGGCGCCCGCTCCTGCTCGTCGCAGACCGCCTGCCATTGGGTGGGCACGAGGAACGTCGAGGTGACCCGCTCACGTTCCGCAACGTCGAGCAGGCCGCCCGCGTCGAAGGAGACGCTCGGCAGGATGACCATCGTCGCGCCCACCAGGATCGACGGGGCCACCAGGCCGATGGTTCCGATGTGGAACAGCGGCGCGGCGCAGAGACTGACCTCGTCGTGCATCTCGAAGCGGAACGCCATGAGGTTTGTGGTCGACTGCGCTGACAGGTTTCGGTGAGTGAGCACGGCGCCCTTGGGGCGTCCGGTGGTGCCCGAGGTGTACATCAGCAGCGCTGACTGTGCCTCTTCCACCTCCTCGACTGGTTCACTCGAACCGGAGTGAGAGAGAAGAACGTCGTATGACGTTGCACCATCAGTGCTCTCGCTACCGAGCTGGAACACCTGCACCGGACCCGAGGCCTCTGCAACTGCCGCAATTCCGGTGGCGCTTGCCTGTTCGTCCACGAAGAGGACGACAGACCCGCTGTTGTCGAGTGTGAACGCCACCTCACCGACGCTCAGCCGGAAGTTGATCGGCACCGCGATAGCACCGATTCTGTTGACGGCGATCATGATCTCGATGTATTCGGCCTGATTGCCCATCAGCAGTGCAACGCGGTCGCCCGGGCCCACGCCTCGCTCGGCGAGTGCGGAAGAGACGGCGACCACTCGCTCCTGAAGCTGCGCCCAGGTTATCCGGCGGTCGCCGAAGACGATGGCCGTCAAGTCGCCGCGTTCAAACGCATGCCGCGCAACCTGATTGACCCAATGCTGCTTTCGCGCAAGTGCCAGGTCGTCCATCTCGATGCTCGTAATCACCACTGCGCCTTAGGGAAACGGTCCGCGATCCAATCGCACATCACGTCGGCGACCGCTTCGCGGGTACCGGGCTCCTGGAAGTAGTGATCTCCGGGCAGGTCCTTACGCGACTTGTCTTCGCTCGCAATGGCACTGAACAGCGTGTCCGCGTCACTCGGGAACACACCGGAATCGCCATCCGGGTTGATGACCAACGCCGGCACCGTGATCTTCTCCATGTGCATTTCCGCGCGGCACTGGGATTCTTCGAGGCTCCACATGTGCAGCCAGCTCCGCAGTGTGGTCCCGGCGCTGAGCCCGCGGTCGCCGCGGTTAGCCGCAGGAGTCGCCCCGCGGTAGCACTGACCTTCCGGTCGACTGCTCGGCTCGAGCGTCGCATCCATCATTCGGGGATCCGCCCATGTACGCGG
Organism: Rhodococcus sp. OK302; assembly: GCF_002245895.1. Taxonomy (NCBI): domain Bacteria; kingdom Bacillati; phylum Actinomycetota; class Actinomycetes; order Mycobacteriales; family Nocardiaceae; genus Rhodococcus; species Rhodococcus sp. OK302. The sequence continues at coordinate 1,982,255 of NZ_NPJZ01000001.1, read as the reverse complement.
GACACCGAAATGACGGTCGTAGTAGCCCGCGGCGGTAACTCGGGCTAGCTCTTCCTGGGCCCAGGCGGTGATCCGGTGGTTGCGGGCAACCTGCGCGGCACGGTACTTCTCGATGAACTCCTCGGAGTACGGCGGACCGTTCTCGGGGTTGAACAGGTCAAGTTCGGGGTCCGTCAGCGTCGGGTCGTTCTCGTCGACGACGGCGGCGTCCAGCCAGTCGGTCAGCACATCGGGCCGACCGCCGTGCGCAGCGAGGGAAATGTAGGCATCGCCGGCAATGAGGTCGTTGATACCCACTGCGGGTTCCATATCGCGGGCAGGACGGATGCACGGCGAAGTGGCTTGCGCCTGGTAGGCCGCCATCAGTGAGCCGCCGCCGGAATTGCCAAGCAGGATAACCTGATCCACCCCTGCATGCTCCTTGAGCCAGCGCACACCCACGCCGATGTCGACCAGGGCTTGGTCGAGGTTGAAGAGCTCCTCGTAACCGCGGTAGCGGGTGTTCCAGCCCAGGAATCCAATGCCTCGCGCAGCCATGAACTCGGCGATGTAGTGCTCCGAGAAATCAATTTGGTAGTGCGTAGCGATCATCGCGATGCGCGGCTTCTTGCCGGCCGGCGTGTAGTACAGGCCCTGGCACGGGTAGCCGCCGGCCCCCGCGCGCTTCGCGCCGGGGGACTCGGTGCTGACAAATTCCTTGTGGATGGTCGGGCTGGTGGTAGCGCCGGTCATGGTTAGACAACCTCGTATTCGTTGAGACTTGCGTACTTCTTCAAATGCGTAAACATCAAATCGACCCGTTCGAGGACGATGGGATCCGTCAGCCGGCCTTGTTCGTCAAAGTGATTGGGCGCAAAGCTGAGGAGAATCTCGGGCCCCGGCAACACCGGTGACCGCGAGAAGACAAAGGTGTGACGCAGTTCGAACTGGCTGCGTGCTGTGCCGAGGCGGCCGGGCGTCGCGCCCATGATCGCCACCGGCTTGCGCTCGAGTACCGAGCGTCCGAGAGGAAGCGAGAGCCAGTCGAGTGCGTTCTTCAGAACACCGGGGACGCCACCGTTGTATTCCGGCGTGGCGATCACAAGAGCATCAGCGGCCTCGACCTCGGCGCGCAGTGCGTGGACGCTCTCGGCCTCGTTGCCGAAATCGTCTTCATTGAGCATCGGGATCTCGCCCAGCAGCTTCGTGATCCGCACGTCGACGTCGTCCGGCGCCATTGCCGCGGTCGCTTCGAGGAGCTTGCGGTTCCACGATTCTGCGCGGAGGCTGCCCGCAATCGCGCAGATTACAAATTTTCCGTCTTTCATCATGCAGCTCCCAGATAGGCCGCGACGACAGCTTCGTCGCGGATAACCTCAGCGGGCTTGCCGAGGGCAATTCGTTGACCAAAGTTGAGGACACAGACGCGATTCGAGATACCCATGACCATCTTCATGTCGTGCTCGACGAGCAGGATGGCCACGCCGAGATCCCGGTTCACCTGCACGATAGTCTCCGTCATCTCGGCGGTCTCGTCGTGGTTCATGCCCGCGACGGGCTCGTCGAGCATGATCAGCCGAGGTTCCATCGCCAGCGCCCGCGCCAACTCGATTCGCTTCTGTGTGCCGTGCGGCAGCGATCCGACCGGGGTGTCGGCCAGATGCTCGATCTGCATCAGCGCCGCAACCTCGCGAACCTTCGCCACCGCTGCCTTCTCCTCGCGCGCCGAGCGGCCCAGCCACAGCATGTTCTCGAGGGCCCCCGCGCGCATCGCGTTGTGCCGCGAGAGCAACAGGTTGTCCAGCACCGTCATGGCCGGGAAGACCTCCACGTTCTGGAAGGTCCGGGCGATGCCCTTCTTCGCGATCTTGTGAGCCGGTAATCCGAGGATTTCCGCGCCCGCGAAGCGCACCGAACCGGATTGCGGTGCGTACACGCCGGAGATGCAGTTGAACAACGAGGACTTACCGGCACCGTTCGGACCGATAACGGAAAACAACTCACCCTCGACGATTGAGAAGCTCACGCCGTCAATAGCTTTCACCCCAGCGAAGCTCAGAGAAAGATCCTCGATCTCCAACAGGTTTGCACGCGTCTCAGACATGCTGGATCGCTCCTTCGGTATCGATTCCCTTGTCCCGCACAGGCTCTGATGCTCCTACTGCCGATGCCCCCAGGTAGAGTTCGGCGATTTCCGCATCGCCACGCAGGTCCTCCGACTTGCCCTCCTTGACCACGCGGCCACCTTCGAGGACGTAGGCATACTGGGCAATTGCCATTGCCATCGCCGCGTTCTGCTCAACGAGCAGAATGGAGGTGCCCTCTTTGTTGATGGCAACGATCACGTCCCGGACATCAGCGACGATTTTCGGCGCCAAGCCGAGGCTTGGCTCGTCGAGCAGAAGTACCTTCGGCGCGGACATCATCGCCCGCCCGATCGCGAGCATCTGCTGCTCGCCGCCCGAGAGGTAACCGGCTTTGCGCTCCATCAGGTCGCCCAGCCGCGGGAAGTGGTGCAGCACCCTCTCGCGCGCCTCGAGCTCCTGGGCCTTGCGATAGCGCCGGACATAGGCGCCGCTCGCGAGGTTCTCGGCCACGGTCAGTCCGGGGAACACCTGTCGACCCTCGAGCGCCTGCGCGAGCCCGGCCTTGACACGCTTCGAGGAGCGCTCATTGGTGACGTCCTTGCCCAGCAGCTCGACCTTGCCCGAGGCGACGGCGCCGCCGTGCACGCCGAGCAAACCCGAGACGGCACGCATCAGCGTTGACTTGCCCGCGCCGTTGGGCCCGAGAAGGCTGACGATCTGACCTTCGGGAACCGTGAGGCTCACGTCTTCGAGCGCCAGCGACGCTGCGCCGTAGCGAACACTGAGCCTGTCGATAACCAGCGAGTTCATTTGCTACCTCCGGAAATTCGGGCTCGGATCCAGTCAATAGGTCGCTTGAAGAGTGCGACCAAACCCTTGGGCTCGAAGATAAGAACCAGCACGATCACGAAGCCGTACAGGAACTGCGAAAGCAGAGGCGCGGTAACGCCGCCGTCGGCGCTCGCGTCCTTCGAGACAAACGGGAGGTACGGCGAGAGAACGTTGACCATCTCCGGCATCGCCTTGATGAAAAACGCGCCGAGAATAGCGCCCGCGATCGTGCCCATACCACCGATGACAACCATGGCGATGAAGTCGACGGAAACCATCATCGTCCACTGACTCGGCGTGAAGTAACCCATGTAGGACACGAGTAGAGCGCCGGAAACACCGGCAAGAGCCGAGGAAATAACGAAGGCGACGACCTTGGTCCTGGTCACCGGTATACCGGCGACGCCGGCAGCGATGTCCCGGTCACGGACCGCCATAAAAGCGCGACCGAGGCGCGAGCGCTTGAGGTTCCAGGTCAGCACGGTGACGACGAGCAGCACTGCGAGCGCGAAGTACCACCATGCCTGGAACGACGTCAGGATTTCCTCGCCATCCGCCGACCAGTAGCCGTCCAACAGATCCTGACCGTTGATCTCAACCGCAGCGGCAGTTCGACCATTGACGCCACCGCTCATACTGGTCCAGGTCTCCCAGACGTACGTCCCGATGAAAATCAGGGCCAACGTCGCAACCGCCAGGTAAAGCCCGCGGATGCGCACTGCCGCCGGAGCGACCACTCCACCGGCAAGTCCGGCAACCACAGCGGCGGCGGGCAACCACACCCAGACCGGGAGTCCCTCATCGACTCCCAGCCAGGCTGAGGTGTACGCACCGATCGCCATGAATACCGCGTGGCCCATTGAGATCTGACCGGCAAATCCAGTGATGACCTGCATACCGAGCGCGCCGACTGCAGCGATCAGCGCGAAGATTCCCACGCCCATCCAGAGATCGGACTGCACCACCCACGGAACAACGAGCATCGCCGCGACCCACACTGCAACCCAGACGCGCGTGCTTCGCTTCTTCGTCCGCACGACCGGGGCGGGAGCACCTGCGGTGTCATCGTCGATGGGTGCGGGGGGTTCGAGAGTTGTTGTCATCGGTCAGACCCTTTCAATGCTTTTACTGCCGAAGAGTCCGTAGGGCCGGACCACCAGCACGGCAAACATGACGATGTAGGGCAGGACCTCGTGCAGTCGGCCGCCACCGATATCCGACAGGTAGTAAGACCCCATCACCTGGATCAGGCCGACGATCAGGCCGCCGACGATCGCACCGACCAACGAGTCCATGCCACCGATCACAATCGCGGGAATAGCAAGCAGCGCAACGACGCCCAAGGACGGAGAGACAACCCGAGGGAAGGACGCAAGGAAGACGCCGGCCACCACGGCAAGGAACGCCGCGAGACCCCACGAGAGTGCGAACATCCGCCGCACATCGATTCCCTGGGCTAGCGCCGCTTCCTGGTGACTGGCAGTCGCGCGGAGCGCCAGGCCGTACGGAGTCTTCTGGAAGAAGTAGGCCAGCCCGGCGAGGACCACCACGGAGGTGCCGATCGTCGCAATGCCACTCCACGGCAGAACCACTGAGCCGACATTCACGGTGCCGGAACCGACGGGGCCGGCCGAACCATGAGTGCCGACGCCCCAGATCATCAAGATCGCCTGGTGAAGCATGATCGAGATGCCCAGTGTCGCAAGTACAACGGTGGTAACGGATTTCCCGACCATGCGGCGCAAGAAGACCGCCTCGATCAGGACCGCAAGGACCACCGTGGTAATGACTGCGATGACGAACGCCAGCCCCCAAGGCATGACGGCCATCAAGGCCAGCACGGAGTAGGCACCAATCGCCACGATCTCTCCGTGGGCAAAGTTGAAAGTATGTGAGCCTTTGAACATGATCACGAACCCGAGGCCGATCAGTCCGTAGACCATTCCCAGGGCGATGCCCTGGAAGCCGAGCTGTAAGAAGAGCGACATTTCCCCTTCTACTCCTTTAGTCGAACAACATGTGGCACTTGTGGCTTCAGTCGAACAATGAGTAATACCTAGACAGCTAGAAGCCGTTTGCCTCGCCCCAGGCCTTCGCCTCGTCGGTGGCCTTGAAGTCTGCAACCGGGATCATCATCCCGTTGGCATCCACGCGGTTCACCCGCGTCTCGTAGCTGACGATCGAGTCGCCATCCTTGAGGTTGACGGCGGGCAGAATGCCACCGAAATCGACGTCGAGGTTTTCCATCGCCGCCAGCACGCCATCACGGGTGAGATCCTTGTTCTCACAAGCCTTTTCAAGCACCGCCTGAGTTGCCACGCCGCTGAGCCAACCGACTACCTGAAAGTTGCTCGGCTCCTCGTTCGGCGCGTACTTCGCCAAGGCCGCCTTCATGTCTGCGATGCCCTGAACATCGTCGGCGAGCACGCCGTAGCTGGCGGACACGTAAATGTTGTCCATCAGGCCAGCGAGCGGCTTGGCGAGCGCCGCGTTCCAGGCCGCCGAGTAGCCAACCCACTTGGGCTTGAAATCAAGCTGCGCCGACTGACCGACGATGCCGGCGGTCTGAGCCATCGTATTGCCGAGGATCACGACCTGAGCGCCGGACTGCTTCAGGTCGGCAACCTGAGCGGTGAAGTCGTTATCAGTGGGGGTGTAGGTCGCGCTAGCGACCACCTCCACTCCGTCGATCTTGTCCGCGGCGAACTTGACTGCGCCGGCGTAGATCTCGCCGTACTGATCCGCGGGGGTGATCACAGCGACCTTGAGCGGATTGGCGGCGCTGGCGCCGGCCTCCTGAGCAGCCCAGACGAGACCGTTGATCAGCTCCACTTCGAAGGGCGGGGTGTAGATGGAGACCTTGTCGAGCTTGATCGCAGAAGTGTTGAGAGAGGACGCGAAGGTAGGCATGTTGTCCTTCGCGATGTTGTCCTTGATGGCCATCATCGCCGGCGTGCCAACCAACTGCGGCATCATCAGCACCTTGTTGTTGATGGCACGGTACTGCTGCGTGGCGACCTGCGGGTCGTACTTGGTGTCCATCTTGTGCAGGACGAGTTGGCGTCCGCAAATTCCGCCCGCGGCATTGACTGCGTCGACCTGAACCTGCATGCCTAGCGTGCCCGAGGTCGCCGCCTGGGCAAGCGGACCGGAGTAGTCGGACAGCAGTCCCAGGTTGATTTCGGTGTCGGTCACACCAATACCCGTCTTGACGCCGCCGGCACTTGTGGAGGTGCCACTGTCCGACCCACCGCAAGCGGTGAGCGTGAGCATCGCAGCGACCGCGACAGCCGGAACCGTCTTCCTCAACATCATCAAAATGCCCCTTTTGCAATCTGTGACCTGACCCACATCGAATCAGTGCTCCTGTGCATTGAACAGCTCCACAGCCCTCTAGTCAAGGCCTGTCTAGCGATCGCTAAGTGCCAAACGTCAGTCTCGCTAGCTGCAGGTACTTGCAAATATTTCTCTGTGCAGAGAAGATTTCTGCCAAACGTGCAGGTCGTCGAGGCTCGGGCAGAGTTCCAGAAGTCGAGCTGTCCGGTCGTCCAAGCCACTCCCTGCATCCGGGATTCTCTGAGAGAAAATTCCGGTTGGGTCGGGTATGGCAAACACCTCCGGGGGTTCACGAAGACCGGAGCGTCAACGTCCTGGTCCTCGACGAACGGGAGCCTTTGGCCGCCCCCGCCGTGCACCTCCGGAGGTGTTTGCGAAGCACTAACTCAACTCAGATCGGTCGAACAGCGTCCGGTCCCCGACTGTCAGAAACCGTTTTCCGTGCCCCAAGCGCGAGCCTGATCGGTCTCGGACCAGTCAGTGATCGGGATCAGCAGGCCGTCTGCATTGATGCTGTTCATCCGACTCTTGTAGCTGACAATCGAGTCGCCGGTGCCGAGGTTGACAGCCGGCAGGATGCCACCGAAATCGATATCGAGGTCCTGCACCGCCGCCAGAACACCCTCACGGGTGAGATCCTTGTTCTCGCATGCCTTTTCCAACACTGCCACGGTGGCCACACCGCTCAGCCAGCCTGCGACCTGGAAGTTGCTCGGCTTCTCGTCCGGCGCGTACTGAGCCAGAGCTGCGTTCATATCCTTGATGCCCTGGACGTCATCGTTGAGAGCCCCATAGCTGGAGGAGATGAAGTAGTTGTCGATCAGGCCAGCGAGCGGCTTTGCCAGCGCTGCATTCCAAGAGCCCGAGTAACCGACCCACATCGGCTTGAAGCCGAGCTGGGCGGACTGACCGATCAAACCGGGCGTCTGAGCCATGGTGTTGGACAGCATTACGACCTGCGCACCGGAATTCTTGAGCTCCGTGGCCTGAGCGGTGAAGTCATTGTCCGTGGGGCTGTACGTCGGGCTGGAGACAACCTCGACGCCGGGGATCTGCTTCGCTGCAAACTTGACCGCACCCGCGTAGGTCGTGCCGTATTCGTCCGCCGCCGCGACGACGCCGACCTTGAGCGGATTGGCTGCGCTGGCGCCGACCTTCTGAGCGGCCCAAACAAGGCCGTTGATCAGCTCTACCTCGAAAGGCGGGGTGTAGATGGAAACATCCTCGAGCTTGAGCGACGACGAGTTGAGCGATGCCGAGAAGGTCAGGATGTCGTCCTTCGCAATGCTGTCCTTGATGGCCATCAGCGGCGCAGTACCCATCACCTGCGGGATCATCACGACCTTGTTCGCAATGGCGCGGTACTGCTGCGTGGTGACCTGGGGGTCGAACTTGGTGTCCATCTTGTGCAGAACGATCTGACGCCCGCAGATCCCTCCGGCAGCGTTGACCTGGTCCAGCTTGATCTCCAGGCCGATCGAGCCGGACGTAGCCGCTTGCGCGATCGGACCGGAGTAGTCGGTGAGGATCGCAAGGTTGATCTCGCTGTCGCTGACACCCTTCCCGGTCTTGACCCCATCCGAACTTGCGGAGTCTCCACCGGCCGACCCGCCACAAGCAGTCAACGTGAGCATCGTGGCGATTGCGAGGGCTGGAGCAGCTTTCCTCAACATCTTCAGTACGTCCCTTCGGGTTGTGACCTGACCCACATCGAAACTGTGGTCCTGAGCATTGAACAGGCATGAAGGCCGACAAGTCAAGACCAACTTATCGATCGCTAATCTCATTTCAACAATCACTTAACCTGGACTAATGTGAACAAATTTCTCTGTGCAGAGTAAGACTCTGCCGAACACCGAACCATTGGGCGCACAACCCACAGGGCCGAGCCAGCAGCGATGCCTAGCCGACTTCAGCGATGTCGACTGGAAATATTCGCCGACATGACGTAAAGCGAATCGGACCACACAACCCGAGCCGCATTCCACCGTCAATCCAAAACCAGAACCACTGTGAGCCAAGTCCCAGACAAAACAAGATTGTACACAATTTGCCAAATATTCCTATCAATGAGCATGAAACTTGCCATTTCTGCATACAAAGACCGTCACGGCCCTATGTGGACAGGAGCGGGACCGACACGTGCGACCGGTCAACCGACAAAGTCGAACTCGGCCCAGATTCGACAGCGGTAACCGTCGGACAAGAATCCGCTGCATCTCATCGAGTAGATAGACAACGTGCTACGAATCTTCTTGCTATACGCCAAGCTTCGTGACATCGGCCTGATCGAGCCAGTATGCGTCTCACGGTCACGTCTACAAGTGCTCTTCATGCGGCCGTATGTGGATTTCGCCAGGCGTTGGATCACGCCTTTGCGAAACAGACATGCCTGGCCGCTATCGCGTTCTCGGTTCTCCGACAAGCCGACGTGTGGGAACGACTGCGCCTAACAGAAGTTCGGACCGCCGAAACCAATTGCCATCGAACATATTCGATGATTTCCCACACCGTCGGCACCTAATCCGATTGTGAAGGATTTCGTTCGCTGAGCGAGCGAGATCCTTCACGATCAGCAGGGCACAACAGCTATTGACGTTCCACACAACACATGACTACTTTGATGTCGATGCGAAATATCTAATACTGCTACGCATTTCGATTCCCAGGTCCACAGCAAGCCCACAGAGGCGGCAGGCCCGTGGCGGCCGATGGACACACAAACCCAGACTTCGGGAGTTGTTGCATGAGTATCGATGTCGATAAACACATGATATCGGCGCGCACCGAGACGGAACCGGTGTTGCGCATGGAGGGGGTGTCGGTAGATTTCATCACCGACCATGGATGGACCCGCGTCGTCGACGGAATCGATCTGTCGATACCGGCGGGGTCGATTGTCGGTGTCGTCGGGGAATCCGGGTCCGGAAAAACGGTGACTTCGCTTGCAGCGATGGGCTTGTTGCCGGCCGCGACGTCGAAGGTAACGGGGTCGATCCGGGTGGCCGGACGGGAACTCGTCGGTCTGACGGATCGCGAATTGGCCGACGTCCGCGGTACGGAAATGTCGATGATCTTCCAGGAACCCCGGCGAAGCTTGGATCCCGCTTTCTCGGTCGGATCCCAGATCGCCGAGGTAGTGCGCCGGCACGACGGGGTAGGACGGAAAGCTGCGTGGGCGCGCGCGGTGGAGATGCTCGATGCGGTAGGAATCGACAACGCGGCGGTACGCGCCCGTGCCTACCCACACGAGTTCTCCGGCGGAATGTGCCAGCGTGTGATGCTGGCAATCGCCATGGTCTGCAAGCCTAAGCTGCTGATCGCCGACGAGCCGACCACCGCATTGGACGTTACGGTACAAGCGCAGATGCTCGAGTTGATGCGAGAAGTGCAGCAGCAGTTCGACGTTTCCATTTTGTTCATCACCCATGACCTCGGCGTCGTCGCGCAAATGTGTGACTCCGTCAACGTCATGTACGCAGGGCAGGTCATCGAGTCCGCGTCGGTCCGGGACCTCTTCCTGTCTCCGCAACATCCCTACACGCAGGGGTTGCTCGACGCGATTCCCGACCACCGCGACCGATCGGCCCCACTCAAGGCGATTCCCGGAGCAGTACCCGCACCCTGGGACTGGCCGCAGTCGTGCAGATTTGCGCCGAGATGCCCCCACTCCGGGACGGAATGCGAAGCCGGAACTATTCCGCTCGCCTCGAACACGTCGACAGAATCCGCGCGCGCAGTGCGGTGTGTGCGTGCGAATGATCTGGTGTTGGAAGGAATCACGGGATGAACCCACTACTCGAAGTATCAGATTTGGTGAAAACTTATCCGTCCAAGCGAGACCTGCTCGGACGCGTACGTGAACGCACCACAGTGACCGATCATGTCTCGTTCACCGTCGAGCGCGGCGAGACACTGGGGATCGTAGGCGAATCCGGCGCCGGCAAATCCACCGTCGGCCGACTTGCACTGCGATTGATCGAACCGGACTCAGGTTCCGTGAAATTCGACGGCCAGGACGTACTCGGAATGTCGAAGACGGAGCTGCGAACCTTCCGTCAACGGGCGCAGATGATCTTCCAGGATCCTTTCTCGTCCCTCGATCCGCACATGACAATCCGCGCCGCGGTGGGAGAACCCCTCACGATCCACCGTGGATTGAAGGGCGCGGACCGCGACGCCGCCGTTGTTGCGCTGTTGACGCGGGTCGGACTACGAGCCGATCAACTCGACAAGTATCCACGCGAGTTCTCCGGCGGACAGCTGCAACGCATCGCCATTGCACGTGCGCTCTCCACCGAGCCGGATTTCATCGTCTGCGACGAGCCGGTGGCCGCACTGGACGTGTCGATTCAGGCTCAGGTCCTCAACCTACTCATCGACCTGCAACGTGAGCGAGGATTGGCGTATGTGTTTGTCTCGCATGACCTGTCGCTGGTCAGATTCTTGGCACACCGAGTCGCGGTGATGCTCAAAGGCGTCATCGTCGAGACCGGCCCCACTGAGCAGGTCTTCACCGATCCTCAGCACCCGTATACCAAGACGTTGTTGCAGGCGATCCCAGATCCGCGGGCGCAGTTTCTCGATCTACGAACCGACGCCGTTGCAGGCCCAGCGATTTCCGGCACTGTGAAGGAGTTGTGATGCTCAACCTGATCGCCAAGCGAATCGCGTCGGCTGTCCCGATGTTGTTGCTCGTCAGCTTCTTCGTCTACGCACTGGTCGACCTCGTGCCGGGCGATGCAGCGGCCGTGCTGGCCGGTGACAATGCCACCCCCGAGCAGATCGAACAGACGCGGCAGGCACTCGGTCTGGATCAACCGTTGATCGTGCGGTATCTCGACTGGCTCGGTGGAGCGCTGACCGGAGATCTGGGAACCTCCCTGTACAGCTCTCAGAGTGTCGTACACATTCTCGGGGAACGGCTTCCGGTCACTCTCTCGTTGACACTCGTGACCATGCTCATCGTGATAGCCGTCGGACTGCCGGCGGGAATTTTTGCCGCCGTGCACCCGAACTCGTGGTTGGATCGGACTCTGACGGTGCTCTCGAGCGTGGCAATGGCAGTGCCGCCCTTCATCGTTGCGCTGGCGTTGGTGATCCCGCTGGCAATCCTCAGCCCGATCTTCCCGGCCACCGGATACGCGCCGTTGGCCGACGGAGCCGGTGTGTGGCTACAGCATCTGATCCTTCCGGCGATTGCGATTGCGGCTATCTCGGCCGCCGAACTCGCCCGGCAGACCCGCGCCTCACTCGTGGACGTACTGGGCAAGGACTACATCCGCACTACCCGCGCAAAAGGGTTGCTGCGGAGCACAATCATCGGCAAACACGGCCTCAAGAATGCCGGTGTACCGATTGTCACGGTGCTGGGACTGCAGGTCTCACGGGTACTCGCCGGAGCGGTGACCGTGGAGTTCGTCTTCGCCCTTCCCGGCCTGGGAACCCTCGCGGTAAGTTCCGTCTTCTCTCGCGATGTCCCGGTGATCCTCGGGATCGTCATGCTCTGCGCGGTGCTCATCGTGCTGATCAACGTGCTCGTCGATGCCACCTACGGCTACCTCAACCCCCGCGTCCGCGTCTGAAAGGCCGATCATCATGCACGACAAGACCGTTGCCGGTGTGACACGTCCACCGAATCCCTTTGTTCACTTCTGGACCACCAGCCGTCCGCTTCGATTGCTCCGAGGCAATCGACTCGCGATGGTCTCGTTGGGGTTCCTCGTCTTCGTCATCCTGCTGGCCGCCTTCGGTGGCCTGCTCGCACCGTACGATCCGAATGCGCAAGACCTGTCGAACAGCTTCGCCCCGGCGAGTGGATCCCACCTGCTCGGTACCGACATCTACGGCCGCGACATGCTCAGTCGACTCTTGGATGCGGCTTCGGTGACGCTGGCCGCGATCGTTCAAGCCGTCGGCGTCGCTGCAATATTGGGAATCCCGTTCGGATTGCTCGCCGGACTTGTCGGAGGCGCAGTCGGCACCGTGCTGTCTCGAATCTCCGACGCCTTGCAATCATTGCCGCCCCTGATCCTGGCCATCGCTATCGTCGGCATCCTGGGTCCTGGCCTGACAAACGCGATGCTCGCCATCGGTATCGTGTTGGCCCCCTCACTGTTCCGGCTCGCACGCGGCGCAGCCGAGTCTGTCGCTACCGAAACCTACATCGAGGCGTGCCGAGCACTGGGATGCTCCCAGTGGCGCCTACTGTGGCGACATGTCCTTCCCAACGCTGCATCGCCAATTCTGGTGCAGCTCACCTTCTCCGCCGGAGTTGCCATTGTCGCCGAGGCATCATTGAGCTTCCTCGGCCTCGGAGTTCAGTCGCCGCAGACATCTTGGGGCAGCATGCTTCGTGATGCGTTCGACAACGTCTACACCGCGCCAACCGCATTGATCGCTCCGGCGATCATGATCGTCGCGACCGTTCTCGCATTTTCGACGTTCGGCGACGGCCTTCGCGACGCCTTGGAAGGCACCGGCACCACTCGAAAGATCAGGCTGCTCAGCCGCAACAAGTAATATTCGGCGCCGCCATCTGCTGTTGCTGTGCGCCTTTATTAACCCTCCGCGGGTACCGGGGTCCGATCGACGACTAACTCACTTGTGAGCTGGTCCTCGATCGGACCCCACTCTTGTTCCCCGGGAAGTACATCACGCCATCACGGTTAGTGCAGCTACAACCAGTGGTACTCACTGTCCCCCACAATATTCCGCCACCGTCAGGACCAGCTGATGGATGGTTGTGATCCACCCAGAGAAATGCCACAGCGAACACGACTGTCAATCAGTCCTGTTCGCTGTGGCGAGTGAGCTGTATTCGGCTACCTAGCGGAGCGGTCTACTTCGCGATACCGACGTGGCGTAGATCGGGGACGCCCTGGATATGGGACATTGCCATATCGGTGGCTCCAATAACTTTGTCGGAGTATGCAAACTGAGTGGGTGTGGCGCAGATGAAGACGTTCATCGCCTGCTCGGTTGCGATCGAGGCTACGTCCTCGAGGGCTAGCGTCTGCTGATCCGCTGTGAGAGCCGGGTCGAAAGCACGGTCCAGAGTCTCGTCGAAACCGGCCGGACGGGGGCCCGGGAATAATGCCGGCGAACGGTACCAGTACTGGAACGACTGCAGCGAACTCGCCCGCGGCACGCGGCCGTTGAGTACCGCGTCGTAGGCGTCGCCTTGAGTGAATCGAGTGTTCATCTCTGCCTGATCGACCTCTTGATAGTTCACCTTGATCCCGACGTTCTCGAGCTGCGAGCGAACTGCAGTCGCGATTTCGACCACGGGTGAAACTCGCGCCGGAGACATCATGTCGATTTCGAGGTTGGTGACGCCTGCCGTTGCCAGGATCTGCCGGGCACGCTCGGGATCGAAGTCGTAGCGAATCGGTGGGTCCTCGAGGAATCCGACCTGTCCGGGCGTGGCGGCCTGCGGATTGGGCGTGCACTGACCGTGCAGGATCGACTTGTTGATCCCGTCCCGATCGATTGCGAAGTTCATCGCCTGGCGAATCTCCGGCCGAGCCATATCGGCGGAGTTGGTGTTCACATTGACGACGTAGGCCGTTGACGGCGGGTACGAGTAGAACCCGAATCCACGACCCAAATTCGATGCCTGAGTGTAGTCGCCGGGCATTGCGTACGCGAGGTCGATCTGGCCGGAGCGCAATGCGTTCATGCGTGCGTTGCCGTCAGCGAATCCTGTGATGGTGATCCGTTCCGGGAGTTGCGCTGACGGGTCCCAGTACCCGTCCCGACGCACATACGACACCGAGTCGCCGACGCGCAGAGTGTCGAGAACGTACGGGCCGGACCCGACGGGACGCACGTCAAGGTCGGGGTTGCCGACAGCCTTCGGGCTGATGAGCATTCCCTCGACGCCAGACAACACGTACGGAAGATCCGAAGCCGGACGATTCGTTCGTATCGTCACCGTCGACGCATCCGGAGTTTCGATGTCCGACACCATCGAGAAATAGCTGGCGACAGTCGATCCCGGCAAACTTCTCGCTCGTTCCAGGCAGGCCTTGACGGCCGCAGAATCGAGGACCGTGCCGTCGGAGAAGGTGACATCGTCGCGGAGCTTGAATGTCAGGGACCGCCCGTCCGGTCCGAATTCCCATCCGGTAGCAACCATGGGGGCGAGTTCGGACCCGTTCTCCCCGTTCACGATTTGGGTGAGACGATCGTAGAGCGGCGTCAGGTAAGGAAATGCCGCGACGGTCGAGGGGACCGTGTACGGATCCACCGGACGAGGCGGGAGGAAGTACCCCACTCGCAGATGACCCGACGGGTTCGCGGCCGAAGCATCGAGAGTCGCGAGTTCGCCATTGGACGCTGCACTTTGACCGCCACATCCGGTCACCGCCAATGCAAGTACCACTGCGGCACCGCATATCTTTACGCCTGGAAATCTCATAGATTGGTTCCTCTCACAGAAGTGATGTCGACGCCGGCACCCAGGGAACCGGGTACCGGTAGGGAATTGCTCTACAGATGCCCTACGAGCACTCAGGGCTAGCGCTGGAAGCGCTTTTCGATCCATTCGGCAATCACGTCAGCGACGTCCGAGCGGGTATCGGTGGGCTTGTCGAAATAGTGATCACCGGGCATCTCAACGGCAGACTTGTCCATCGACGCGAGGCCCTCGAAAAGTGCCGCTGCATCACTCGGGAACACACCGGTATCGGCTGCACCGTTGATGACGAAGCTAGGCACCGAGATGTTCGCCAAGTGCGGGCCGGCATTGCACTGCGAGGTTTCCTGACTCCACATCGAGAGCCACGTCCGCAGCGTGCACGAGGTCACCAAGCCCCACGTCGATCCGTTCGACTGCTTGGGCTCACCGTGGTAGCACCAGTCCGGCCTGCGATCATTGGCGTCGATGGTCGGATCGACAAACCGTGGATCCGCCCACGTCCTCGGAACCGTGAAAACGCGATCACGTTGGCCGGCTTCCGCCACGCGTCGCAGTTCTGCCTTGGCCCACGCTGTGATCCGCGCATTGCGGTCGCGCTGTGCCGCCCGGTAGCGGGTGAGGAATTCGGCAGTGAAGGGTCGCTCCAAGTCCGGATTCCACAGGTCCAGTTCAGGATCGATGAGCGTGGGGTCGTTCTCGTCGATAACTGAAGGGTCGAGCTGACTGGTCAACACGTCGGGGCGACCCTGGTGCGCCGCCAGCGCGATGAACGCGTCGCCGGCAATGAGCTCGTCGAGCCCCGGTGCGGGTCGCATCCCGGGCAGCGCAACAACATTCGGTGTAGTTGCATGGGACTGGTATGCCGCCATCAGTGAGCATCCCCCGGAGTTTCCCAGGATGATCACCGTCTCGACGCCCATTTCCTCACGGAGCCAACGCACTCCGACTCCGATATCGACGAGCGCCCGATCGAGAAGGAAGTGCAGCGGATCGTTGCGGAATCGGGTATTCCAACCCAAGAATCCGAATCCACGTGCCGCCAGATGCTCAGCGAGGTAGTGCTGGGAGAAGTCGACGTTGTAGTGGGTTGCAATCACGGCAACCTTCGGCCGCGTTCCCCGGGGCCGGTGGTAAACGCCCTGGCAGGGCCATCCACCTGCCCCGGCCCGGGACGCCCCGGGCGCCGCCAGACCGACGAACGTGGTCTCGATCTCGGATAGCTGCGTCACGAGTTTCTCATGCCTCCATCAGGAATGCGGCTCTGCCGAACTGGAGAGCCTGGTCAGGAATTGAACGAAAGTGCCTGGCGATTCGGCTGGGTGCACCCAGAGTTGCCGGCATGGCCCCCACGGAGACTGCGTCGGTGAATCAGTCGGCGGACCAAGAGTTTTAACCCCGGCAGTGGCGAACCGCTCTGCCAGCAGATCGACGTCGTCGACCTCGAATGTGGTCATGTAGTGGCCGGCCCGACCCGAATCGAGGGCACGTTGAAGCGCTGCCCCTTGAGGCTGCGTTGTATCGGTCGGGACGGTGATCTCGACGTTGGTGTCACCGGCCAGCTCGAACACCGTCGCCGAAAGGCCCCATTCCGGAACGTCGTACGACGGATTCGCGATCGCACCGAGCCCGGTCAGCGTCGCGAGCGCCGAGTCGACATCAGAAGCAACCAACACCTGAGTAAACGGTCTGGTACCGGGCGTCGTCTTCTCGAATTTCCTTGGTCCGTCATGAAGTTGGAGGAGTTGAGTGAACGCACCACCCATCGCCGCCGGTTTCAACCACAACATTTCGGCGCGCTCGCCCACCGATTCGGGGGCGAGCTGCGGCGGGCCCAGGACATCGATCCTGGCTTCTCGGACACGATCGTAAGCGGCTCCGATATCTGCCACGTCGTAGCACGACAAATATGTACGCGCACCGAAGCGCTCGACGAATGCAGCAATCGCGGCACCGTTGCGCTTGGTGGTGTCCACGCCACTGATCAGCTCGAGATAGCTCCCGTCGTCAAACCCGAATGTTGCTACCTTCGCACCCCATTCGGTGCGATACGCGAGGTCGGAGAGCACAAAACCCAGGCGCGAATACTGCTTCACCGCTGCGGTGAGGTCGGGAACGGCAATCGCCAGCCCGACATACCGACCAATGATCGAGGTGGGCGTCATGCCCTGGTCCGTGGCTGGTCTGCCGTGAGGCCGAGTATCTGCAGCGCACGCTGACGAACCTCGTTCTTGTGCACTTTGTTGGACATTCCGCGAGGGAGCGGATCATCCTGGAACAGAACGTATCTGGGCGCCTTGTATCGAGCTAATCGCTGACGGCAGTACTCGATCAGTTCGTCGGCCGTCGGGCCCCCTTCTGCGCGCCGTGCGATCAACGCCGGCACCTCTCCCCACTTCTCGTCGGGAGCCGCGATCACCACCAGTTCGAGGATTCCGGGATAGCCGGCAAGTACGCGTTCGATCTCGGCGGGGTAGATGTTGACGCCACCCGAGATCAGCATGTCCTTGGCGCGGTCGACCACGTAGTAGTACCCGTCCTCGTCCTGCCTCACGAGGTCGCCGGTGCGCAGCCAACCGTCGACAAACGCATCTTTCGTGGCCGCGGGATCGTCCCAGTACCGCTCCATGACCTGAGGCCCGCGCAGCAGCAGCTCGCCGACCTCACCGACGGCCACGTCCTCACCGAAACCGTCCACCACCCTCGTTGTCGTCTGCGGCGTCGGGATACCGGTGGAACCCAACTTCGCTTCCGCCATCGCACCAGGCAGAGCCAGACTCAATCCTCCGCATTCGGTCAGACCGTAGCCCTGGCACACGTGGAGACCTCGACGCCCGAATGCCTGCAGCATCGCAACCGAGATTGCCTGGCCACCGGTACCGAGGGTTCGCAGGCTCGACAAATCAGCCGTCTCGAAAGTTGTTGACTGCGTGATTGATTCCAGTATCGATCCGACTGCAATGAACGTGGTGATACTCCGCTCCGCGAAGACCTCGAGTGTCCGGGCCGGATCGAACTCGGCGTCGAGCACCGTCTGGCCGCCCACCGAGTACAGAGGCATCCACATCCCGATCAATCCACCGGTGAACGCGAGCGCGTAGGGGAAGTACGTGCTGTCCGTCCAATTCCAGGCATCGATCGCGATCCTCTCGGAGCACGCCGCGAGAACATTACGGTGGCTGAGCACCGCGCCCTTAGGTGCTCCGGTCGTTCCCGACGTGTAGCAGATGAATGCGGGGTGCTCGCCCGCAAAGTGCGCCTGTGGATCCTCCGGCACCGATTCCGTGACAAGTTCCTCGAACAAGATTTCGTCGGCTCGCGCCGACGTTGTCACGACCCGTCGAAGCCGATCGACGGATTCTTCGTCGCACCCGAGGAGTGCGTCGAGCATCGCGCGGTCTGCAACGATCACCGTCGTACCGCTACGTTCGATGATTTCGGCCAGCTCCGCGGGAGCCAGTCGGTAGTTCAGTGGCACAAACGTCGCGCCAATCTTGAAGCAGGCCAATACCGTTTCGCAGAACTCGATGCAGTTGGGTACCAGCGTCGCCACTCGATCGCCGAGCCCCACCCCGAGGCCGCGCAGTCCTTGCGCGAGCCTCGAGGTGCGATCGTCCAGTTCTGCCCACGTGAGTTCGCGATCGCCCAATGCAATCGCCATCCGATCCGGGTCTCGTTGCGCCCAGTATCGCAGTGGTCCAGCCAGATTCATGTGTTCTCCTGAAGAAATTCAGTGACGGACGAGGCGGCGGATGCTCCCGTCACCGTCGCATCCGATGATGATCGACCCGTCCTTGTCGATGGTCACCGACGACCGGCGACCGTCATCGGCCTGCAGGCGCGGCAGTCCGAGTGGAAGATCCACTGCAACCGCCTCGCGTCGCTCACCGTTGCGGCTCACACAGACGATCTGGCGCTCACCCGGATCTGCGACCACCACATAGTCTTCGGTGAGCGCCACGCCTTGCGGTCGTTTGAATCCATTCAGCGCCAGCGGTTCTCCGTCACCGAGAACGAGCACCGATCCTGCAGTCTCGTCACTGACGACGATTGCGCCGCTGAGTCCGGAAATCGCGGTGATCGTCGCGAGCCCCGACGACATTCGAGATACGACGGTGCCGTCCAGTTCCAGAACCACGACATCGCCGTGTCGCATACCGACCAACAACTGACCGTCACCGACACCAACAGCATTGACTCCGTCGGAATCCTGGCCGAAGTACTCGGAGTTCGCTCCATCGAGCGAACCGTAGATCTTGACCCACTCCCCCGAATCGTCCCGGCGGAACACTTCGCCGGCCTGGGTCAGCGCCACCAGGGTGCCCCCGACCTCGGCGATACCGACGGCAACAAACGGCTGGTCGAGTAGCAGTCGACTGATCCGCACGAGGTCGCCCTCGCTATCGACACGGCACACACTTCCATGGTCGGCAACAACAAAGCCTTCAGTGGCAGTGGCAATCTGGTAAGGACCCAGGAATGAACCTGCCGAAAGAACTTTGTCGAGCTCGCCGGTCTCCATCGAATACCGCGCCACACTGGCCTCCACAAAATTGGAGACGTAGATGTAGCCGCGTGTATCGATGTCGAAGTTGTCGACGCCCGGAGCGAGGCTGACCAACCTCGTCCAATCTCCGGTGTTCAGATCCACGGCTGTCACCTCACCGATACTTGCCTGGGTGACAACCAGCCGCCCGTCAGGTGCAAACTTGACCGCTGTCGGATGAGCGAGGCCTTCGACCACAGTCTCGATCGCGCCGGATTCAGGATCCACCGCCAGCACTGTTCCCGCAAACACCTGCGGCATATACAGTCTCCGGTCCGGACCCATTTCCAGGGCATTGAGCCAATCCAGGTTCTCGGCAATCACGCGAACCTTGTTGCGCTCGAACTTGTCGATCTCCAGGACCCGGCCGCCCTCGCGCATCTCGTCGACATACAGCTTGTCGGTCACAGGATCGACGGTGATGCCGTTCACGGCTGGGCATTCGTCGACCAGCACGAAGTACGTACCGTCGGCGCGCAGACCGGTGATTCGCCCGTTCATCGTTTCAGCGGCGTACACGGTCCCTTCGGAATCGAAGGCGATGTCGTCCGGGCCTCGGAGCTCAGAGCCCATCGGCGAAGCATTCGACAGGACGTCATTGTCCGCATCCCATGCTGAAAGATGTTCTCCGACAAGCTCCGAGATCCACAGCCTGCCGTCCGCATGAAGTCGCACGCCGTTCGCGCCGAACAACCGGGAAGGCTCCCGGACAGTCTCGATCGACCAACCGGTTGCCGCGCTCGGCGAAGTGTCCAGGTAGATGTCGAATCGAGAGACCTTGGCGTTACTCGAAGATTCACTCATCCGACATCCCCTAGACCACAGCGGCGGTGTCGGAGAATACGGCCTTGCGCTTCTGACGGAAGGCAAGCTCGCCCTCGGCCAGATCCTTGCTCAGAACGCACACGACCTGGGTGCGGTCCTCCATTGCCAATGCGGCCTCGAGGCTACCGATCTCCTGAGAAGCATTGAGTGCTTCCTTCGACATCCGCAGCGCCAAAGGCGCCTTGGCGGCGAGGATCTCAGCCAATTCCACGGCCTCGTCTACGACGTTGCCGGCACACACTCGGCTGACGAAACCGATACGTTCAGCCTCGTCGGCCTGCACGCGGCGACCGGTCATCAAGATCTCCGTTGCCCGGCCACCGATGATCCGCGGGAGAAAATAGCTGGCACCCATCTCCGAGACGGACTGGCCGATATTGATCTGTGCCGCAGAGAAATACGCCTCCGGAGCTGCCAACCTGATGTCACTTGCCATCGCGATCGAGAAGCCGCCACCGACAGCCGGCCCGTTGACGGCCGCGATCACCGGCTGGGGGATGCGGCGCAACTTGGCGATGACGCCGGAGTACCACGACTGAACGGCCGTCCAGTGCCGATTCGGGTCACCCTCGACACCCGTCGGGAAAACCTCGCCCGACAAGTCTGCACCCGAACAGAATCCACGGCCCGAGCCGGTGAGCACAACAACCTTGACGTCGTCGGCGCGCACCAATGCATCGAGCTCCTTGGTGAGTTCGATGATCAGGTCGGGGTTGAGAGCGTTCAGTCGACTGGGACGATTGAACGTAATCTGCTGAACTCCCGGAGCAGGCCTGGAAACGATAATTGGGCTATCAGCGGCCATGATAAGGACTCCAATCAGACGGCTAACGAGCCCTCGAAACCGTTGTTCGGCGCGGCTCGTTGCCTAGGGGGAAATTGGGATGGCGATCGCCCGGTTAACCGGTACCGGTTGTCACACAAAGCAATCGGCGCGA
Organism: Rhodococcus sp. OK302; assembly: GCF_002245895.1. Lineage (NCBI taxonomy): Bacteria > Bacillati > Actinomycetota > Actinomycetes > Mycobacteriales > Nocardiaceae > Rhodococcus > Rhodococcus sp. OK302. The sequence continues at coordinate 1,961,294 of NZ_NPJZ01000001.1, read as the reverse complement.
TCAGAACACCACATGGTGCGATCGGCGCGGTCTGAGCATCGCACGAGATCGGACACGACACAAGTGATTGCAGAAATTCAATCTGCACACCAGAATCTGCTACGGTTCGTGATACACCACACATCAGTGGGGCAACTGTGATGTGCCCGCATCTGTCGGCGGCACATCATCCCTGCCCACATCCGTTTTTGGAGGACGTCATGAAACTGGGCCTGAACCTCGGATACTGGGGCTCCGGAAGAGATGACTGCCTTGATCTCGTAAAACTCGCAGAGGACGTGGGGTTCGATTGCGTGTGGTCCGGCGAGGCCTACGGGTCCGACGGTGTCACTCCCCTCGCCTGGCTGGCGGGCCAAACGTCCCGAATCGGGCTCGGCACAGCAGTTCTCGGAATTGCCGGCCGCTCCCCCGCACTCACCGCGCAGACCGCCGCCACCATGGACCATCTCTCCAACGGCCGATTCCGACTCGGTCTCGGTATGTCCGGACCGCAGGTCGTCGAAGGCTGGCACGGCATCCCCTACGGCAAGCCCCTGAAGCGAACCCGCGAGTACGTCGACGTAGTCCGCCAGGCGCTTCGCCGAGAGGCACCCCTCGAGCATCACGGCACGTACTACGACGTCCCCTACACGGGCAGCGACGGCACCGGCCTGGGCAAGCCGCTGAAGATGATCCTGCATCCCTACCGCGAGAACCTCCCGATCTATCTCGCGGCGATCGGGCCACGCAACATCGAACTGGCCTGCGACATTGCCGATGGATGGTTCCCCGTGTTCTTCTCGCCGCGCCGGTACGACGCCATCCTTCCTGCCGGGTTCACTCCTCGACCCGACTTCGACCTGTGCCCGATCCTCGATGTTGTGGTGGGAGACAACGCCGCCGAGTGCCGCGCCCAGGTCAAGCCGAGCATTGCGCTCTACGTCGGCGGAATGGGCGCTCGCGGAAAGAATTTTTACAACGACGTGGCGTGCCGATACGGCTACGCGGACGCAGCAGAGAAGATTCAAGACCTGTATCTGGCCGGACGCAAGGAAGAAGCGATTGCCGCGGTACCGGACGATCTCGTCGACGAAATCGCGCTGTGCGGACCGCCGGAACGCATCAAGGAATTGATTGAGCCGTGGACGTCCGCACCGATCACGTCCATGTCCCTCATGACCCGACAGCCCGAGGCCGTTCGCCTCATGGCCGACCTTCTCACTTAGGAGGATAATCGTGCAATTCGGTTTCACCCCAGAACAAGCCGCCCTCCGCGACGGCGTACGCCGCTTCCTCGACACCTCCGATCGGCAGCAGAATCGCCAGCTGGTCGACTCCGACCTCCCCTACGACACTGCAATGTGGCGCCGTGCAGCTGACGAACTCGGCTTGATGTCCGTACCGATTCCTGCCGAATTCGACGGTGCCGGTGGAGGAATGGTTGAACTCGCAATCATTTTGGAAGAGTTCGGGCAACGTCTCACGAGGTCCCCATTCCTCGCCACTGTCGGCCTTGCCTCGACAGCGCTGCTCGCGAGCGGCGACAGCACAGCCTGCGCTGAGTACCTTCCCCGCATCGCCAGCGGCGAGCTGATCGCCACTTTCGCACTCCCCGTCGGCGTCCATTCGATGGCACACCTTCCGGTCGACGCCAGTGATGACGGACGCCTGACCGGTGTCGCCGAAGCAGTCATCGACGCCGAGTCTGCAGATCTGCTCATCGTGCCGGCGCAAACGTCGTACGGCACCGACCTATTCGCTGTTCAGCGCGCCGACCTGGATATCCAGGCCGACGCTGCCGCTCCGGCCTACGACCTGGTTACCCGATCGAGCCGAATCCGATTCGACGACACCCCCGCCGTACGACTCGGCGCTCCGGACCCCGACAAGGTCGAGCGTGCGTTCGCACTTGCGATCATCGCATTGGCAGCCGAGCAGGTAGGCGGCGCTCAGGCGTGCCTCGACGACTGCGTCGAATACGCCAAGACCAGAACACAATTCGGACGTCCAATCGGATCGTTCCAGGCTATCAAGCACCGCTGCGCCGACGTTCTCGTCAAGGTCGAGGGAGCACGCTCCCTGCTGTACCACGCTGCCTGGTTGGCTGATCAAGGCGCGACCGAAGAACTTATTCTGGTGGCGGCGATGACGAAGGCGTGGTGTTCGGATACCTACGTGCTAGCCGCCGAGGCGAATCTCCTGACCCACGGCGGTATCGGGTTCACGTGGGAACACGATGCACACCTGCATTTCCGTAGATCCCGTAGCCGCGCACTGACACTCGGAAGCTCCGACGATCACCGCGATGCGGTTGCCGCTCGACTTCTGCTCGCTGAGACCCGCTAGGAGCACCCATGGATTTCTCTGATTCGCCGGATGACATCGCCTACCGGGAACGGGCCGCGGCGTGGCTTGCTGCCAATGCACCTGCCTTCGAAGAGCCGGAAACGGGAAGATTGAGCGTGTTCGGGTTTCGCTCGAGCACGGAATCCGTTTCTCACGTGGAACAGTCACTTGCCTGGCAGGCCCACAAGCACACAGAAGGCTGGGCGGGCATCGGCGTCGCGAAGGAGTACGGCGGCGCAGGCGGTAGCATCCCCCAAAAGCTCTTGTTCACCGAGGAAGAGGGCCGATACCGGCTACCACTCGATGCTCAGTCGGTCACGATGGGAATGGTCGTGCCGACCCTTGCCCAGTGGGGAACCTCCGAGCAGCGCGAGCGGTACCTCCTGCCACTCCTGTCCGGCCGACAACTGTCGTGCCAGCTGTTCTCCGAGCCTGACGCCGGATCCGACCTTGCCGCCATCCGAACCACCGCACGCAAGACCGCCGACGGCTGGGTGATCAACGGGCAGAAGATCTGGACGTCGTACGCTCAGTACGCATCCTTCGGCTACCTCCTCGCCCGCAGCGAGGACGCCCCTCGGCATCATGGTCTGACCGCGTTTCTCATCGACCTGAAGCAACCGGGAGTCACGGTTCGACCGCTGAAGCAGGCAACGGGGGCGCATACCTTCAACGAAGTCTTCTTCGATGACGCGGTGGTCCCGGATGACGCGGTCCTTGGCAAGCCGGGCCAGGGTTGGGCAGTAGCGATGAGCACCCTGATGGCCGAGCGCTACTCACTCGAACCGGAAATGGTTGGCGCGCAACCACTGCTGGAGCTTCTGCGCACCACCGACTATCCCGTAGACCCGACGATCAACCGACAGTTTGCCGACGTGTACACGATCCAGCACATCCTCGGCATCCTGAAGCTCCGACTGCGCACTGCGGCCGGCGAAGGCCGCGCACCGGGACCGGAGGGATCGATCACGAAGTTGCTCTCGACCGACGGACAGTACCTCGCGGCAGACACCGCGATACGTGCCCTCGGTCCGTCCGGGGTCCTCGCGAACCCGTGGACCGAATTGCTCACGGGCGCCCTCGGGATGCGCATTGGCGGCGGAACCGACGAGATCATGAAAAACGCTATAGCAGAACGGGTTTTGGGGCTTCCCCGCGAACCACGACCCCAACAGCAGTGAGAAAGGTCCTCGATAATGACCAGTGATGTGACCAGCCCCCGCAAGCTCCGCGCAGTTGCGATAGTAGGCAGCCTTCGAGCTGATTCCTACAATCAGTTGTTGCTGGACAACGTCATCCGCTTAAGCCCGGATGATCTGGAGATTTACCAGTTCCCCCGGTTTGCGGAAATTCCGTTGTTCAACGAGGACCAGGCCCGTCTGGGCCCGCCCGACGCCGTGGCCGAACTCCAGGCTGCAGTTCGCGCTGCCGACGCTCTGGTCATCGCGACGCCGGAGTACAACTACGGCGTACCCGGAGTGCTCAAGAATGCACTCGACTGGATCTCGATGCCACCCGGAAACTCCGGACTCGAGGGCAAGCCGATCGCCCTCGTGGGCGCATCGCCGAGCATCTTGGGTACGGCACGCGCGCAATCCCAACTGCGCCAGTCGTTTGTGGCAACGGATTCCCACGTAGTGAACAGTCCGGAGGTCTTTGTCACCCGCGCGCACACCCGATTCGAAGCCGGTGTTCTCACCGACCCGGGTGCCACGAAACTCATTGGGCGCCTGCTCGATAACCTTGTGCAACTGATTCGCATGGTCGACCCCGCCGACGTGCGACTCACCGAGCCGGTAGCCGCACGTTGAGCGGACCCCTGGCCGGGATTCGCGTGTTGGAACTGCAAGGCATGGGTCCGTTGCCTTTTGTCGGCATGCTGCTCTCGGATCTCGGCGCGGACGTTGTCCGCATTGATCGTGTCGGCCCCCGTACCGAGTCGCTCGTCGAGCACGAACCTGTTGCCCGAGGCCGACGCTCGGTGGCGCTCGATCTCAAGAATCCTGCGGGGGTGGAGACTCTCTTACGTCTGTGTGAGAGTGCAGATGCGTTGATCGAAGGCTTCCGTCCTGGCGTTGCAGAACGGCTAGGCATCGGCCCGGCAGCCTGCGCAGCGCGCAACCCGCGCCTGGTCTACGGCCGGATGACGGGCTGGGGCCAAGAAGGCCCGCTGGCCCAGACCGCCGGTCACGACATCAACTACATCGCACTTGCCGGCGCCCTCCACGGCATCGGTCCACGCGACCGGCCGGTCCCGCCCGGCAATGTGGTCGGCGACTTCGCCGGGGGCGGAATGCTTCTCGCTCTGGGCGTGGTGAGCGCATTGCTCGAGGCCAAGTCGTCCGGCCAGGGCCAAGTGATCGACGCTGCCATCGTGGACGGAGCTGCGCTCCTCACCACAGCGATGCACGAACTCATCAGCTCGGGGGAATGGTCCGAGGAGCGCGGCTCCAACGTCTTGGACGGCGGCGCCGCCTACTACGACGTATATGAGACAGCCGACCACCGATTTGTCACGATCGGCGCTCTCGAATCTCGGTTCTACGACGATCTGTGCACGCGTCTGGGTGTAGTTCTCGACCGCTCCGACGAAGCCTCGGCCCGCGCCGGGTTCGCCGAACTGTTTGCCGGCCGCACTCAGCAAGAGTGGTGCGATCTGCTCGAAGGCACCGATGCCTGCTTTGCGCCGGTGCTCACGCCGACGGAGGCCACCAAGCATCCAGCGAACCTAGCGCGAGATGTCTTCGTCGAGGTCGGCGGTGTCATCCAGCCGGCTCCGGCCCCCCGGTTCTCCCGGACGCCTTCTCCCATCCCCGTGCCCGGCGTTGGTCCAGGCACGAATACCCGTGCAGTTCTCAGCGATTGGGGCCTCGGTACTGCGGAGATCGACGGCCTACTCGCGACCGGAGCTGTCAGCCAGCGCGTCTAGTACCTGCATATGAAGGAGAACACTGAATGACCGACAAGACCTTCACCGCCGATGATCGTGCGGCAATCATCGAGACCTGCACGAAGATGACCTATTTCATCGACGAGCGCCAGTGGTCCGAACTCCACACGGTGTTCACCGAATCCATCACCCTCGACTACGGCGACCTTTTCGGTGGCCCTCCGACAGACACTCCCCGCGCGGTGTACGTCAAGAACGCCGAGCGCCTGCTCGGCAATCTGGATGCGACCCAGCACCTCGTGTCCGGGCACATGGTGAGCGGCTCCGGCGACGAAGCCCGGTGCATCTCCCAGGTAGTGGCAGTTCACGTGAAGCCCAACAACTCCGGGGATTCCATGTGGACCTCCGGCGGCCAGTACGACATGCGTCTACAGCGCTGCGAAGACGGATGGCGAATCAGCGCGGTGCGCGCAATCCAGCGCTGGTGCACCGGCAATCGCGAGGTACTAAGGCTGGGCAAGCTCAACGTCTAGGTGCATTTGCACCTGGACGCCGGATTACAACTCGAACTCAGAGACACACTCAGACAGTCTGCAAAGGAGAGAAACGTTGACCAACACGGAATTCGAACTCGGTGGAGTATGTCACCTTGCCCTCGTCTGTGAGGACATGGAGCGCACCGTCGACTTCTACACCAACATCCTGGGTATGAAGCTGGCGAAGACCGTCGCACTACCCGACGGCGGCCAGCATTTCTTCTTCGATATGGGCGCGGGCCAGTACTTGGCATTCTTCTGGTTCCGCAATGCGCCGAAACGCGCTCCCGGAATCGCCTCGGCGGCAAACATTCCCGGCCTCAGCTTCGAATTCGAGACTGCCCACGCGTCGATGAATCATGTGTCGTTCAAGATCCCGGTCGACAAATTCGACGAGTACAAGGCGAAGCTCGAGTCCAAGGGCATCGTGACCGGTCCGTTGCTGAACCACGACGACAGTGAACGCGGCGTCACGCGAGACGTACACGAAGGAACTTACGTTCGGTCGATCTACTTCTTCGATCCCGACGGCGTTCTCTTGGAGTTCGCTGCCTGGACGCGAGAGCTGCGCGAAGGCGACGTCGCCCACGCGCCGGTCAACAAGTACGGAGTCCCGTCGACCAGCATGAGCTGACGATCCAAGTGGTCAGTGCATCAGGATATTTGCACGCCAGATAAGACCTGAGCCGCAGGGCCTGAACCCGTTAGCACCGGGCTCAGGCCCTGGAGCTTGGTGGAGCCCACTTCCAGCCGAAATCCGGAACTCACCGCACTGACCGTCCAGCCCGGTGCCGACTCGGTTAGCTCGGCTGGTATGTAGCCGACTCGGTGCAGTATCTGTGCGGCTTCGCATTTCGGGTCGAGGCCGAACACTCGCATCTGTCCCGACGTCGGCCGGTACAGTCCGAGCAGAATCCGGATTGTTGTGGTCTTTCCGGCGCCGTTTGGGCCGAGGAATCCGAATACCTCGCCCGGCTCGATGTCGAATTCGACGTCGATGATCCCCCCGGCGAACACCGAACTTCCGGGTGAGGTGCTCGACGCTGACGATCGGTGTCCCGCTCGTGGCCACTCTCGAATGTGGTTCCCGAATCACGCTTCGCGGTGCAGGCACACGACCTACAGAGTGGGGTCGCCAGCGGAGCAGTGAGCTTCCCGGCCAACGGGACACACCCCACACGGCGGTGATGCAGATCACTATCATGTGGGATGTTTGCACATCCCGGTGCCGGAAGGAACATCGATGAACCTGAACACCCTGCTTTCGGAACGCGAGATCTCTCGCGCGGTCACCCGTTTTGCACGGGCGATGGACGACCGCGACTGGTCCGTGCTGCATGAAATCCTGCTGCCCGACGCGACCGCAGACCTGGGCACCGGAACGCTGCACGGCCCCGCCGAAGTGGTGGCGTTGATCCGATCGTTCCTCGACCACTGCGGGCCAACCCAACACATGCTGGGCAACCAGTTGATCGACGTCGACGGCAGCTCCGCCGTCAGTCGCACCTACGTGAGCGACATGCACCTCGGGGTCGGCGAGCACGAGGGCCTGACCTTCTCGACCCTCGGCGACTATGACGACCAGTGGGCACGGGTCGACGGTGTCTGGCGAATGAGTCACCGTACCAAGCGAATGAGCGGCACGAGAGGCTCGATCGAGGTGCTCCAACCTCAATCGACTGGCCGGGTTGCACCCAACTATCCCACCACCGACGTCGAAGCGATTATGCAGCTCAAAGCTCGCTACTTCCGTCTGATGGACACCAAAGACTGGGACGGATTGGCTGCCGTGTTCACCGAGGACGTCCTGATCGACATGATCGAATCCGGCGGTGCGATCACTCGTTCAGTGGACGAGTACATGCCATTCCTGCGTGCCAGCATCGAAGACGTCACCACCGTTCACCACGGCCATACGCCTGAGATCGCTCTCACCTCCCCGACTACCGCAACGGGCCTGTGGGCGATGGAAGACAACCTGTGGTGGCCTGACGGAGGTCCGATCGGCAATCTACGTGGCTACGGCCATTACCACGAGGAGTACCGCAAGACCCACAACGGCTGGCAGATTGCGTCCATGCGCCTGAGCAGGCTGCGTACCGACGTCACATCGGCCTGACTCGTCTGCCCCAGAAGTTGGACTGAGACACGCAGTTCCAACTTCCGGGGAGCAGTTTTTACGAACAGTTCGCGCTCAGCCGAGCCTGGATACCTCGTGACGCCACGCGGCTCCCAGGTTGAGGCCGGAGCCCAGGTTCGGCAAGTCAGCCAAGTCCTGGGCGCTGATCGGGCTCAGCGTGCCGCCTGCCGAGACGATGGTCAACGACAACGACGCGATCGTGTCGACCGAGATGGCGCGAAGCACCGCTTCCTGTACCGAAGTACCGGTGGAGGTGAGGCCGTGTCCGCGCATGAGAACCACGGGCCGGTCCCCCAGGGAATTAGCGACATCGTCACCGAGGCCGGCGTTGTGAATCAAAGCGGCCCGGGGGAATACGGGCACTCCCCCGTGAGCCAGGACGGCTCCCGGAATGTCGTAGGCGCCCACGATGGGCAAGATCGGCAGGCCGGCAAGATCGGCGGCCACAACATTGGCCGGGTGCGCGTGCACCACGGACATGACATCGGGGCGAGCAACGAGCACCCGACTGTGGAGCGGCAGTTCGTACGGCACGGTGTAGCCGTCGAGTTCACCGGGAGCGCCTGCTTCGCCGGTCAATTCGACCAACCGAATATCTTTCGCCGTCGTGTGCGCCAACCCGCGCTCTTGCGCGCCGCGGCACCGAACCAGCAGCTTCGTCTCGTCGATCCGGTAGCTGATGTGCCCGAGAATACCGGGCGCTAGTTGGCGAGCCGCCAAAACGCGGCAGCCTTCCGCAACCAGTTCGCGCAGTTCATTCAGTTCCGCAGACATCATCGCTTCACCGCCGGGGTAGAAAGTTGCGTATGCACCGCATCGGCGGGGCCGCCGGCAGCGATAGTCCGCCGGAGCTGAACCGACGCTTTGGGCCAGTTGACAGTAAATCCGCCACTTGCCCGGCCGTCGGAGTCCTGCCAGATCGCTGCCAATCGCAGTGGATCGGATTGCTCCACCACTAGCGGATCAGCCGTGGTGTCGCGGGTTCCGAACAACTGAATCTTCCAGTTGTACTGATCGCTCCACACATAGGCCACCGGATCGTGCGCCTGTAGATCATCGGGGTGAACAATATTGTGGGCCACCGTGTTTGCCTGCTCGACAGCGTTGGTCCAGTGCTCGACGCGCGCCGATTTGTCGAGCCGCGGTTGGTACCACTTCGAGATGTCACCAACGGCGTGAATGTGTGTGAACGTGGGCGTGCGGCCGTATTCGTCGCACACGACACCGTCGTCGAGTGTCAGGCCCGAGGACTCCAACCACCCGACATCGAGAACTGCACCAATTCCCACAACAACGGCGTCGACGGGGAATTCGGAGCCGTCGGAGAGCTGTGCCCGCAGACCTCCGTCAACGCGATCGAGTGTGCTGACCGTGGTACCGAACTTCGTCTCGACACCATTGGTCCGGTGCAGATCCGAAAGTCGTTCTCCCAATCCATCTCCGACAATACGAGCCATCGGGATGGGCGCCGGATCAACGATCGTGACTTCGATGCCTTGCTTACGTGCAAGTGAGGCCACCTCCGCACCGATAAACCCAGCACCGACGACGAGGAGACGGCTCGCACCCTGAAGGCTCTCACGCAGCGCGCGAGCGTCGGCAAGAGTGCGGAGTACATGCACACCAGGACCGGTCCACGGCGAGGGACGAGCAGCGGCGCCGGTAGCGATCACCAGCTCGTCGTAGTCGAGAACTACGCCGTCAGCGAGCACCAGCTGGTTGGTCTGCGCACGCAATTCGACTGCGACACTGCCTAACACCAGCTCGATGCCGAGCTCACGCGCCTCCTCGGCGGTGAGCAGCGGAACGTGTGCGTCGCCGTCGAGTGGCACTTTCGACAGCGGCGGCTTGTCGTACGGCAGATGCGACTCGGCCTCGACTACCGTTACAGCCCCGGCGTAGCCCTCATTACGCAACGCCCGGGCCGTACGGATTCCGCCGACGGAGCCGCCGACGATAAGAACCCCGCCGCTCACTCGTCCTCCAGCCAGAGGGCGTTGGCGGGGCAGCTCTTCGCCGCGGTCTCGACCCGCTGGCGGTCGGACTCGTCCACGCGGGCCTTGAGCAGCACCACCAGGCCGTCGTCGTCCATGTCGTAGACGTCGTCCGCCGCGACCACACAGTTTGCATAGCCTTGGCACAGGTCGAGATTCGCTTTGAGGATTGCCATTGAGGATTCTTCTTTCGGTAGGTCGCGTGGTGCGACTCTTAAACTTTGATGCCCATTCCGCCGTCCGAATGAACGACGCGGCCGGAAATGCCACGTGATCGGTCGGAGGCGAGGAATACGTAACTCCACGCATGGTCGATGCCGGAGAGGGCGACTCCCAACGGGTTTCGGCCGGCGAGTTCCTTCGCGCGGTCCGGTCCGTCGAGCCGATTCTCAGTCAGACCCAACGTCGCGAGCCCACTCAGATCGGTGTTCAGCGTGCCGCCGGGGGCGACGCCGTTGACACGGATGTCCGGCGCCAGCTCGTAGGCGAGGGTGGTTACCAATCCCCGGACAGCGAATTTGGATGCGACATAAAGGGTTCCACCACGACCTGGGTAGTAGGCCGACGTCGACTCGGTGAGCACGATGGAACCGCCCGACTCACGCAGCGCGGGCGTCGCGGCCTTGACACTGTGCAGGTGCGATTTGACGTTGATGGCAAATATTTCGTCGAATGCCTGGTCCAGCAAGTCGGCATCGATGCTCTCGAGCTTGCGGTAGAAGTCGAAGACACCGACGCAGTTCACCAGAATGTCCAGTCCACCAAAGCGATCCACGACTGCAGCGACCGCAGCCTGGTTCGCGGCAGCCTTGGTGGCGTCGCCCTGGACAACCTCGACCTCGGGGTGCTCGGCCGCGAGGGCCTCGCACTTGGCCGCGTCGAGCTCGAGAACACCGACGCTGGCGCCCTCGGCAAGGAAGGCGTCGACGACACCGCGCCCGATGCCCGAGCCGGCCCCGACGATAAGCGCACGCTTACCGTCGAGCCAGGCGGTCACGAAGCGTCCTCGGTGTCGAGGAGCGACTGGAACGGTTTCCCGACCATCGCGGACAGTGTCGTCTCGTTCTGCCACGTCAGAGCCTCGAGCTCGAGAGCGTCGAGAGTGATCCACTGACCGGACTTCGGTGATTCGATAAGCAGCCGAACGCCGTTGCGGGTGTGGACCTTCGAGATCCGCATATCTGCGAACTCGTTTGCGATGACGATGGTTTCACCGTCGCGCTGGTCCTGCAGCACGCCGAGCCGTGAGTTGGCCAGGGCTGCCGCGGCGGCGTCCTCGGCCTCGCCTTCCCAACCGAGCTTCACAGGAACACTGCCAGATTCTGCATGCGCAGCACGGACTCGTCGGCGGCGATGTGCCGACGGGCCAGACGCCAGACGCCGTCCTCGAGACGCAGCAGGTCAACGCGACCAACCGAGAGCAGCGAGGGCTCCAGCACGTCGCCGCGACTGCGGAACAACAGGACTGCCGACTCGACGACGAGCTCGTTCTCGTTCTCCGTCGCGAAAGTGCGGACGTTGGACAGGTGGTGGCGCAGTCGCGACGGGGGATCCTCGGCCCACGCGTGGCCGGTATCGAAACGCGCGACGCGGCGACTCAACGAGTACTTGTCCTCGTCGAAGTGCGCCATGTCCTTGGCCGTGTCGTAGCCGGTACCCAGCGCCGTCGTGACGCGGATCGGCATGAAGTAGTGGATGTCCTCGGCAAGCGTTTCCAGCCAGGCGTCGTAGTCCTGCCGGTCGAGGATGTATGTCTCCTCCACGAGCCAGCGGTGCGCTGTCAGGTGCCGCTGATCGTCGAACGCCAGCGATGGGCCCACGGCCGCGGTCTTCGACGCGTCCTGTCCGAGAGGCGAACTCGCGGAGTCGATGGGGATGTAGGTGCTCATGGTTACGCCTCCGCCTTCTCGCTGCTGCACTGCGCTGCCGTCTCACTGCTGCACTCACCATCGACATTGGGAGCACCGACGTGGATGTTCTCCGTCACGGGCGCCGGCTTCTCCAGGTAGTCGGCCCACTCGTTGAGTAGGTGCCGCTGGTTGTATTCGCCGTAGCCGACATGTGCGACGCCGGGACCGCAGAACTCGTCCTCGGTCAAGGGCTGCACTACCGGGCTGTCGTCGTGCAGCATGCCCATGCGGCCGTTGAGCAGCAGTCGACGGGCCATCGAGCCGCCGGCCGTGTTGGTCAGGGAAACCCAGTTCTCGACGTCATCCTGCTCGAACATGCCGCTCGAGCCGAAGCACATCAGGTAGGCCTTGTAGGAGAGCTTCTTGAACTCCTCCGGGGCTTCCTTGTCGACGACGAACCACGAGAGCACCTCGGTCTCGTCGGCGCTGATGGGCTGCCACTGGCGGATAGAGATGAAGGGCAGGACGTCGTCGCCTTCAGCGACCTTCGGCCAGTTGTGGACCAGGCTGATGTTCGGGAAGACAGATGCAGCCGAGATCATGAAGCCGTCGCGTCCGATGACGTCGACCTGCTCCTGGGACCACTGCTCCTTCATACGCTCGATCATCTCGTCGGGGTAGCCGACGTAGCTCATCTTCTCTTCGAAGGTTCCCGGAGGCAGCTTGTACGTGGTGCCGCCGCCCTTGCCGGCCCAGTACGTGTTGCCGTCCTTGCGCTTCTCCGCCTTCGGCTCGCGGAACAGGCCGATCTCGACGACGGAAGTGTGGGTCTGCGGCGTGTGGTACATGTCGCCGGCGAAGTTCTCGGCGCCGATCTTCCAGTTCGCCTTGACTCGCCAACGCTGCGGTCCGCGGATCTCGACGCCGCTGGCGCTCTGCTTCGTGTAGTAGTCGAGGTAGAACTTGAAGTCGCCGAGGAAGTCCTCCAGCGGCTCGGCGTCCGGGTCCATCGATACGAAGATCAGCCCGTTGTAGATGCCCAGACTGGGCGCGGGCAGCAGTCGCTGACCCTTGCGCGCGAAGCCTTCCTCGCCGCCGTAGGCCTCCTTGTGGAACGGCATGCCGACAATGCGGCCATCGTTCTTGTAGGACCAGCCGTGGTACGGGCACCGGAAGTGCGAGGCATTGCCCTGCTCGGCGCGGCACACCTGCATACCGCGGTGCAGGCACATGTTGAACATCGCGTGAATCTCGCCGGACTGGTCACGGCTGACGATGAACGAGTTCTCCATAACGCGGCGTACGACGTAGTCGCCGACCTGCGGCAACTCCGACTCGTGCGCAACGAACATCCATGCGCGGCTGAACAGTCGCTCCTTCTCGGCCTCGAAGACCTCTGCGTCGTTGTAGATGTGCGCAGGGAGCATGCCTCTTCGGACGTTCGCAATAACGTCATCCGCGTCACGCATGAGAAGCCTCATTTCGATAGTTTTCTGATGTACAGAAAGTTATTCTGCTTTCAGGAAGGGTCGATGTCAACCATCAGTTTTGTTCCGGCGCACCGAGTAGAGTCTCCGCAGAGAAGAATCAGTATCTGTAAAGCAGAGAAATCGAAGGCGGCTGAGTTTCCTGCTCCACGAAAAATAGCCACCGCACACTTACGTGCACGGTGGCTTCACACACTTACTTCCACGCCGCTTCACCACCCGGATCGCCAGGCCTGAGACGCGCGGTGAGGCTGTGGGGATTGCGAGAATCCCCCCAACTCACAAGACGTCCGCGAGTTCCTTGAGCAGCGCAGCCTTGCCCTTGGCGCCGACGATCGTCTTGATCGGCTTGCCGCCCTTGAACAGGATCAACGTCGGAATCGACATCACCTGGAAGTCGCGGGCCGACGCCGGGTTGGCGTCGATGTCGAGCTTGGCGATGGTCAGCTTGTCGCTGTTCTCACCGGCAATTTCCTCGAGCACCGGAGCGACCATCTTGCACGGGCCGCACCAGGTTGCCCAGAAGTCGACCAGAACGGGCTTGTCACTGCCCAGAACGTCCTGCTTGAACGAATCGTCGGTGATGGTGACGGTATTCGACACGATTACTCCTCGAAAGTGGTGAACGAGCTGCGGTCAGAAATCAGGGTGCGCCGACGACATCGACGGCATGACCGGCGGCGTCGAGGGTGTTGGCGGTGATGTCGCCGCGATCGGCCAGCCAACGTTCGGCGTCGATGGCGGCGGAACATCCGGTGCCGGCAGCGGTGATGGCCTGACGGTACGTGTGATCGACCAGGTCACCGGCCGCGAAGACACCGTCGACGGAGGTGGCCGTGGAACCGGGGGCGACGCGGACGTAGCCGGCGTCGTCGAGATCGACCTGGCCCTTGACGAGTTCACTGCGCGGATCGTGGCCGATGGCGACGAACATGCCCGTGATGGCGAGGGTGGAGGTTTCGCCGGTGACGGTGTCGCGGACCTTCAGGCCGGTGACACTGTTCTCGCCCAACACTTCGAGGGGTTCGGTGTTGATCAGGAACCGGATCTTCTCGTTCGCCTTGGCGCGTTCGAGCATGATGCGCGAGGCCCGGAACTCTTCGCGGCGGTGCACCAGGGTGACGGAGCGGGCGAAGCGGGTGAGGAAGGTGGCTTCTTCCATGGCGGAGTCGCCGCCGCCGACGACGACGATGTCCTGGTCGCGGAAGAAGAACCCGTCGCAGGTGGCGCAGGCGCTGACGCCGCGGCCGAGCAGGCGTTCTTCGCCGTCGATGCCGAGGTAACGGGCTGCGGCGCCCATGGCCAGGATGATCGCGTGGGCGGCGTAGGTTTCGCCGTTGGCGACGACGGTTTTGATCGGCTGGCGCAGGTCGATTTCGTCGACGTCTTCGGTGCGGATGTCGGTGTCGAAGCGCAGGGCTTGTTCGCGCATCTGTTCCATGAGGTCGGGGCCCATGATTCCTTCGCGGAATCCGGGGAAGTTTTCGACTTCGGTGGTGGTCATGAGGGCGCCGCCGAACTGGGTTCCCTCGAAGAGGAGGGGCTGGAGCTCGGCGCGCGCGGTGTAGACACCTGCGGTGTATCCGGCGGGGCCGGAACCGACAATGATGACGTCATGGACCGTTGACGGAGTGGTCATGCGAGCCTCTTTCACAGGGCAAATGGGAAGCTCGGGCGATCGCCCGATATCGACGGAGCCGCGACCTCGACGATCAGGGCCTACAGGCGGGATTTGACATCGGCACATTGGACCTGACTGATCCGGACAGCCGAACAGGTTGCCTAGCAAGACCATTCGGATACCGGGGGGTGCCAACACGCTCCCGAATGAACAGTGCCCGACTTCCTAGAGTCACTTGGCTGTCTATAGTTACGCATAATACCTCCATAGCGATCGCTAAGTAAATTCATCACTACGCGAGACATTGCAGGGCAATCCCGACTCCCTCAGACAGGACGACAAGAACTCTCATGATCTCAACAGCATTCACGGAAACGTTCGGCGTTCGCCACCCCATCGTGCAGGGCGGCATGCAATGGGTAGGACGAGCGGAACTCGTTGCCGCCGTTGCCAATGCCGGCGCACTCGGATTCATCACTGCACTGACCCAGCCCACACCGGCCGACCTGTCGAATGAAATTGCCCGATGCCGCGATCTCACAGATCAGCCATTTGGAGTCAACCTCACGATCCTTCCCTCCATCACTCCGCCCCCGTACGACGAATACCGCCAGGTGATCATCGACTCAGGAGTGAAGATCGTCGAAACCGCAGGCTCCAACCCCGGACCGCACCTGCCCATGTTCCACGACGCCGGAATCAAAGTTCTGCACAAATGCACCACCGTGCGTCACGCAGTGAAGGCTCAGGATCTCGGAGTCGACGGCATCAGCATCGACGGCTTCGAATGCGCCGGCCACCCCGGCGAGGACGACGTAGCCGGACTGGTCTTGATCCCCGCAGCGGCAGAGAAAATCTCGATTCCGATGGTCGCGTCGGGTGGATTCGCCGACGCCCGAGGACTCGTGGCCGCGCTGGCCCTCGGCGCCGATGGCATCAACATGGGCACACGCTTCATGTGCACCGCGGAATCCCCGATTCACCAGAACATCAAGGAAGCAATCGTCGCCGCCGACGAAACACATACCGAACTCATCTTCAGACCACTTCGAAACACCGCGCGTGTCGCAAGCAATACCGTAAGCCGCGAAGTTGTCGAAATACTCTCACGCGGAGGACAATTCGAAGATGTTCGGGAACTCGTCGCCGGCGCTCGCGGGCGCACCGTCTACGAAAAGGGCGACCCTGACGCAGGCATCTGGACCGTCGGCACCTCGCAGGGCCTCATCCACGACATCCCCACCGTCAACGAGTTGGTGCAGCGCATCATGTCCGAAGCCGAGGACATCATCGGCGCACGACTGCGCTCGATGACCGAAAGCATCTCGGTCTAGAACAGGCAGGTCGACAACGCCGTCCTTTTCGTCAACGACGGAGACCTGCCTCAACTGCAGTGAGGTGGACACCGTCCACCATCGTGATGACAGTCGCACCAAGTGTGCGTATTGTGAACCCAAGTACGTATTGCGAACAGAAACCGAACGACGAGGTTCCCCATGTTGCATCTACCGCCGCGGTACCAGCGGCCGACTGGCGTCAATGCCCCGGCCGATTTCGCGGACTACAAGACCACCTCTCTGCGCCACCCCAAGCAACCGCTGAAGCTGCTCCCCCAGCGCCTCACGGAACTGACCGGGCCGGTATTCGGCGAGGACCGCGTCGGCGCGGGCGAAAATGATCTGACCATCGCCAACGGCGGCGAAGCACAGGGCCAGCGCATCGTGGTTCACGGCCGTGTTCTCGACGGTGACGGCAAGCCCGTCCCCCACACACTGCTCGAGGTGTGGCAGGCCAACGCCGGCGGACGCTACCGCCACACCGGCGACAACTGGCCCGCTCCGCTCGACCCGTTCTTCAACGGTCTCGGTCGCTGCGTGACTGATGCAAACGGGCACTACTCGTTTACGACCGTCAAGCCCGGCGCCTACCCGTGGATGAACCACGACAACGCCTGGCGTCCCGCACACATCCACTTCTCGTTGTTCGGCACTGCCTTTACCCAGCGCCTCGTCACTCAGATGTACTTCCCGGACGATCCGATGTTCTTCCAGGACCCGATCTACAACGCGGTTCCCGAAGAGGCACGCCACCGTATGGTCAGCGTCTTCGACTACGACGCCACCGTCCCCAACTGGGCTCTGGGATTCCGCTTCGACATCGTCCTGCGCGGGCGCAATGCATCCGTATTCGAGAACGAGGAAGATCACGATGACTGAGAAGCCGGCACCCATCTACCCGGTTGTACCTGGAGATTTCACCACGACCCCCTTCGGCGTGACCCCTTCGCAGACCGTCGGACCTTACTGGCACATCGGCCTGCCGTGGACCGATGGCCCGGATGCAGCTCCCGAAGGCGCCGACGGCCGAATCACGCTGGCCATCACCGTTATCGACGGCAGCCGTGCCCCCATCTCCGACGTCATGATCGAGACGTGGCAGGCCGACGCACTCGGACGCTTCAACCATCCCGATGATCCGCGCGGCGTCGTGGAGCTCACTCCGGCCGGCTTCCGCGGGTTTGCCCGCAGCGCAGCCGATTCCACCGGAACGGCCCTGGTTAATACCGTCAAGCCCGGCGCGCTTCCTACCGAATCCGAGGTGGAGGAAGCTCCACACGTCAACGTCTCGGTATTCGCCCGCGGCATGCTCGACCGTCTTGTCACTCGGCTCTACTTCCCCGAAGACACTGACGCGCATGCGGTTGATCCTGTGCTGAGCTCGTTGACCGAACGCGAACGCGCGAAGTTGGTGGCTACCAAAGTCGACGGTGGGTACTCCTGGACGGTCTATGTTCAGGATGCCAACGCAGACGGCGTCGAGACGCCGTTCTTCGAACTGTAAGAGGAGTGCACATGCCCACCCGCGGCGACTTGTTCGATCCGGTGTTCGGAGCCAATAAGGTGGCCGAGCACCTGTCCGACCAGGCCTGGGTCACGGCCTTGCTCGACGTGGAGGCCGCGCTGAGTTGCGCAGCCGCCACGCTCGGGTTGGCCGACGGTGAGCACTGCGCTGCCGTAGCTTCGGCTGCTGCGGAGTTGTCACAGCCCGGCGGCCTCGACATCGCGGCGTTGGGGCGCGCCTCTGCTGCCGGCGGAAATCCCGTTATTCCGCTGGTGAAGATTCTGCGCGAGAGAGCGGCGCTAGCCGGGGTCCCCGGCAAGGTTGTGCATCCAGGCGCTACCAGCCAGGACATCATGGACAGCGCACTGATGTTGTTGGCACGACGGGCCGGTTCTGTCGTGCTCGCAGATCTGACCCGGGCCGCCGACGCCGCAGCACACCTCGCCCGGACCTACCGATCCACGCCGATGGTAGCGAGAACCCTGGGCCAACAAGCACTTCCGACTACCTTCGGCTTGCTCGCAACCAGTTGGTTCACTGCACTCGACTCTGCGGCTGCCCGACTCGACGCCGTATTGTCGACGCTTCCCGTTCAATTCGGCGGCGCGGCAGGCACACTCGCCGCGTCGTATCCAGACGGTCTCACCCTGGCCGACGCGTTTGCCGACGAGCTCGGGCTGGCCCGGCAGGTTGTGCCGTGGCATACCGATCGCGTGACCATCGCCGAGTTGGCCACCGCCCTGGGCATTGTGGCCGGCGCAGTATCCAAGCCCGCTACCGACATCACCACCATGGCCTCCACCGAGTTGTCCGAGGTAGCCGAAAATGCTCCCGGTGGTTCGTCTGCCATGCCGCACAAGCAGAATCCCGTCGCCGCAATCACCGCGCGCGCCGCAGCGAGACGCGTTCCCGCATTGGTCGCCACCGCCCTGTCCAATATGGACCATGAGTTCGCACGGGCGGCTGGTCCCTGGCATGCCGAGTGGGAAACCGTCACCGATCTCCTCCGACTGGCCGGCGGCGCAGCACACCAACTGTCGGTCAGTCTCACCGGCCTGCAGGTACATACCGATGCAATGGCACGCAATCTCGACATCACCGACGGCTTGATCCTGGCGGAGCGTGTCACCAAAGCGCTCTCGGCGCACACCGACCGTGCACGTGACATCGTTACTGCTGCAGCCGCTTCCGGCACTCGCCTGGATCAGGATCCGGCAATTACCGAACATCTGAACCTCGCCGAGCTTTCCGAACTTCTTGATCCAGCACACTATCTAGGCCACGCCACCGATCTGGTCGACAGAGCCCTGGCGGGGCGCCCCACAGGAGATTCACGATGAGCGTCGCCCTCAACTTTCAGCAGTCCGGCAATCCGGCGGCTCCCGCAGTGATCCTCCTCGGATCGCTCGGCTCCAATCTCTCCATGTGGCAGCCGCAGATTCATGCACTGTCGAATCGGTTCCGGGTCATTGCCGTCGATCATCGTGGCCACGGCCAGTCGCCGGTGCCGGCCGGTCCGTACACCGTCGCGGACCTCGGTGGGGACGTCATCGCGCTGCTCGATTCCCTCGAACTCGAGTCGGCGCATCTGGTCGGGCTCTCCCTCGGCGGCGCCGTCAGCCAATGGATTGCCGCGCACCACCCCACTCGCGTCGATACTCTGACCTTGCTCTGCACGTCGTCGCAGTTCGCCCCCGCCCAGCCGTGGATCGACCGCGCCGAGGCTGTGCGCACCGACGGGATTGCGTCAATCGCTGAGGCCGTAGTGGGACGCTGGTTCACCGCCGGTCTTACCGAGCAGGATCCCGAGTTGGTCGCTCGCCATATCGCGATGGTCAAAGCAACACCCGACGAGGGTTACGCCGCCTGCTGCGAAGCACTCTCGACCTGGGACGGCCGTGCCGACCTCGCCCGCATCGTGGCTCCGACGCTCCTCATCGCCGGCGAGCAGGACGTCGCTACTCCCCCGGCCACGGTGGCGGCAATCGCCGACGGTATCGCCGATTCCGTGATGCACGTCGTCAACCCTGGCGCGCATCTCGCTAGCGTCGAGCAGGCCGGACGCGTCACCAAACTCATTGCTGCGCATATTACTTCGAATACACCGGCTGTAGCTCAGCGCAGCGCAACCATCGAGGCCGGGATGACCGTCCGTCGTCAGGTCCTCGGCGACGCTCACGTCGATCGGTCCATCGCCGGGTCCACCGAGTTCACCGCACCGTTCCAGGATTTCATCACCCGCACGGCGTGGGGTGACATCTGGTCGCGCCCCGGCCTCGATCACCACACCCGCCGACTGCTCACGTTGGCGATCCTCACCGCTGTCGGTAACGAGCACGAACTCGACATGCACATCCGCGCCGCACTGCGTGCCGGGACAGATCCTGACGAACTCGTGGAAGTATTTCTCCATACCGCGGTCTACGCGGGCGTGCCGAACAGCAATCAGGCTTTTGCGCTGGGAAAGCAGGCCCTCGCCGATCTCACGCCGAAGCCCGAGGAGAACACCACATCATGAGCGAGAACGAGCAGTCGCCGGGACCGTCAACCGACTACGTCCAGTCGCTGGCCCGCGGACTGTCCGTCATCAAGGCGTTTGACGCCGAGAATCCGCGTCAAACGCTCAGTGATGTTGCCCGGCACACGGATCTCACACGTGCCACTGCGCGTCGGTTCCTGCTCACTCTCGTCGAACTCGAGTACGTTCGTACGGATGGTTCGGTGTTCTGGCTGACACCGCGCGTACTCGAACTCGGCTACAGCTACCTCTCCAGTTTGTCCCTGCCCGAAATCGCGGGCCCACATCTGGAAGCGTTGTCTGCCAAGGTCCGTGAATCGACCTCCGTGTCCATCCTCGACGGCGACGACGTCGTGTATGTGGCTCGTGTTCCGGTCAGTCGCATCATGACAGTCTCGATCACCATCGGCACTCGCTTCCCCGCCTACGCCACGTCCATGGGTCGCGTATTGCTCGCCGGGCTATCCGACGCCGCACTCGATGCGTACCTGACTCGGGTTTCCTTTACACGGCTCACCGGTAAGACTGTCTCCACTGCTGTAGGCCTGCGCGCCGAGCTGCAGAAGATCCGTGCCGACGGCTTCGCCGTAGTTGACCAGGAACTCGAAGAAGGATTGCGTTCGCTCGCCGCTCCCATTCGAGATGCAACCGGCGACGTGGTTGCGGCAGTGAACATCTCGACCCAGGCCGCTCGATACTCCGCCGAAGCCGTTCTCACCGAATTGGTGCCGGCAGCCCTCGCGACGGCGGATGCCATTTCCGTCGACCTCGGCCGCACCCAGTCCTCGAACAATCCCTCGACCGCGACTCGCTGATCGAGACACACCACAAGGAACCATCGTGCCTGACGTAGTTATCTGTGAACCCCTCCGAACCCCGGTAGGCCGCTTCGGCGGCGTCTTCCGTGACATCGCGCCAGAAGATCTTGCCTCGACCCTGATCGCCGAACTCATCACGCGCACTGGCATTTCCGGCGCTGATGTAGACGACGTCATTCTGGGACAAGCCTCTCCGGGAGGAGAGGCTCCCGCGATCGGACGCATCGCCGCGCTCAACAGCGGACTGGGCATTGACGTTCCGGGTATGCAGGTGGATCGCCGCTGTGGATCCGGATTGCAGGCAATTATCCAGGCAGTCATGCAGGTTCAGTCCGGCGGCAGCGATCTGGTTCTCGCCGGCGGCGCCGAATCGATGAGCCAAGCCGAGTTTTACGCCACCGGAATGCGTTGGGGCGTCAAGGGAGAAGCCGTTGCGCTCAGCGACCGGTTGGCCCGCGCCCGCGTCACTGCCGGTGGCCGCGACTTCCCGGTTCCCGGTGGCATGATCGAAACCGCCGAGAACCTGCGTGCCGAGTTCGCCATCAGTCGTGAGGATCAGGATGCACTGGCAGTGCAGTCGCATCAGCGCGCCGTAGCCGCCCAGAAGAACGGCATCTTTGCCGAAGAAATCGTTCCGGTCGCCGTTCCACAGCGCAAGGGCGACGCCCTTCTCATCGACACCGATGAGCATCCGCGTGCTGATACCTCGATGGAATCGCTTGCCCGCCTTCGCCCCATGCGCGGCAAGATCGACCCCGACGCGACCGTCACCGCCGGAAATGCGAGTGGCCAGAACGACGGTGCCGCACTGGCAATCGTCACCACAGCAGAGAAGGCACGTGCGCTGGGCCTACGCCCCCTTGCCCGCCTGGCGAGCTGGAGCGTCGCCGGTGTTCCTCCCCGCACCATGGGTATCGGCCCCGTCCCAGCCTCGGAGAAAGCACTGGGTCGCCTCGGACTGACCTTGGCCGATATGGACGTCATCGAACTCAACGAAGCCTTTGCCGCACAGGCACTTGCAGTTCTCCGCACCTGGAAGCTCGAACCCAACGACGCGCGGATCAACCCCAACGGTTCCGGCATCTCGCTCGGCCATCCGGTCGGCGCAACCGGTGGACGAATCCTGGCGACCTTGCTTCGCGAGATGGACCGTCGCGAAGCCCGCTACGGCCTCGAAACGATGTGCATCGGCGGCGGCCAGGGGCTGGCGGCAGTGTTCGAACGCCTCAGCTGACACACTGCGGAGAGCCGCCACCGAACGTAGGGCGACTCTCCGCAGGTCATGCGTCGTTGAGGCTGTCCCGCAGCGCTTTTCGGTTGAGCTTGCCCACAGCCGTTTTCGGAACCGATTCGGCAAAGACCACGCGTCGCGGCTTTTTGTACGACGCCAACCGCTCGCCGACGTGAGCTACCAATTCCGCCTGCAGTGCGTCATCCTCCGCAATCCCTTCCTTCAGCACCACCACGGCCGTCACAGCTTCCACCCATTTTGCATCCGCCGTACCGACCACTGCCACTTCGCGCACTGACGGATGTGTCAGTAGCGCATCCTCGACCTCACGCGGGTAGACGTTGTATCCGCCGCTGATGATCATGTCCGACGCACGATCCTTGAGGAACAGGAAACCTTCGGCGTCGAATTCACCGATGTCGCGGGTGTGTACCCAGCCGTCGTCCGTGAATGTCTCCGCATTGAGCTCGGGCGCGTTGAAGTAGCCGGAAATCGCGGACGTCGAACGGATGACGATTTCACCCGGTTCCCCTTGTGGCACTTCGTTGCCCTTGGAATCGAGCAGTCGAATCTCGACGTCGATGGCCGGCTGACCGCAGGACAGCAACCGTTCCGGGGTGTGATCTTCAGGCCGCAGAACGGCAATGCACAGGGGTGCTTCGGTCTGTCCGTAGTACTGCAGGAATCGATGCTGCCCCCAGGCGTCCATCGCTCGTTCGATGGTCGCGAGCGGCATCGGCGATGCACCGTAGATCACCGCTTTCAGGCTGGAGATATCGGCCGTGGTGAAATCCGGCCGTTCGACGAGCATTTGAATCATGGTCGGCACCAAGTTGATTGTGGTGGCCCGATGCTCGGTTATCGACGTCATGAACGTCGACGGATCGAATCCCGGGAGAATCACAGTCTTGCCGCCGCGCAGCCAGAACGGAAGGACGAAGACTCCGCTCGCGTGAATCAGTGATGCCGCATGCAGCATCGTATCGTCCGGTGTCACCGGCACGAGGTTGAGCAACACGTTTCGGCAGATTCCGGCGTAACTACTCTGCGTGTGCTGCGCCGCCTTGAGAGTTCCGGTAGTCCCGGAGGTGAACAGCGTAAGGATGACGTCCTCTGCCTCGACCTCGACGTCCGGAATGGTCGCGGGCATAGTCCGAGCCTGGTCCAGCAGAGAATCCATTCCGCCACTCGGTGTTTCGAGCCCGATGAACGTCCGATCCGGGAATCGCTCGGCGAGGTCAGATGCACGGTCTGCGAGGTCGGGGCCGAATACGATATAGGCACTGTCCGTGTCCTCGAGCATCCTCGAATGCTCGTCGAGTGAGAGTCTCGAGTTCAAAGGCACCCGGTTGATTCCGGCCTTCACGCACGCAAAATCTGTCGGCACACTGGCGAGAGAGTTGTTGACCAACAGTGCAACTCGCGATCCGCGCCCAACTCCCAGCGCAATCAACGCGTGCGCCAACCGGCTACTGAGTTCATCCACTTCGGTGAAGGTCATCGACTGATCGCCGAACACGACTG
Source organism: Rhodococcus sp. OK302 (assembly GCF_002245895.1). Classification (NCBI taxonomy): domain Bacteria; kingdom Bacillati; phylum Actinomycetota; class Actinomycetes; order Mycobacteriales; family Nocardiaceae; genus Rhodococcus; species Rhodococcus sp. OK302. The sequence continues at coordinate 1,937,519 of NZ_NPJZ01000001.1, read as the reverse complement.
CCGTGCGCGGTCCATGCTGACGGGCGCCTCGAACGATCAAATCTCGGGTGATGGGCATCATGTGGCGTTCTCCTCGTTCGGATCGTTGTTTTCGAAGCGGCCGTGGCGTCCGGCACCAGCAGCAAATTCAGCGGCGCCGCGTGCGCCTTCGGCGGCAACAATCGGATTGCCGGCAACACCTTCTGCTCGAAGTGCCTCGGCGAGGGGAAGATCGAAAGATCGATAGGCCGACTCGCGGTCAGCCAGCATGCAGAGCTGAGGAAATGCCGTCAACTGACGCGCGAGTTCCTGTGCCGCAGCCAAGGACTCACCAACCGGAACAACACGATTCACGAGTCCGAAGGACTGCGCTTCCCTCGCATCAACCGGGCGGCCGGTCAAGATCATGTCAAGTGCGCGGCCTTGCCCGACGATCCGGGGCAGTCGCACCGTCCCACCATCGATCAGTGGCACTCCCCAACGTCGGCAGAAAACTCCGAAAACCGAGTCTTCCTCGCACACTCGTAGATCTGCAAGCAAGGACAGCTCCAATCCCCCAGCCACCGCGTATCCACTGACCGCAGCGATCAGAGGCTTGGACAGCGCCAACCGGGTGGGGCCCATCGGGCCGGTGCCGCCACCTTCGGGGTGCAGTTCATGCACGCGGGCAGGATCCGAGACAGCAGTCAAATCCGCTCCGGCGCAAAATGTTCCACCCGAACCCCAGAGAATCGCGACTCGCTGGGTGTCGTCGGCCTCGAACTCGAGGAACGCATCCCGCAGTTGTGCTGCCATCGGTCCGTCCACTGCATTCTTGCGATCCGGACGGTTCATGACGATGGTGGTGACGCCGTTGTCTCGCTCGACGTAGACATCTCTGCCCGGCTGATCGGAGTCGGTCACGATACTTCCTCACTTCTCACGGTTAAGGTTTCCCAATACCCACCATGCCACTTGTAACAAGATTTGTCAGGAGTTGTCGAAAAGTTGTTACAAATTGATCGAGCGTTGTCCGCCGGACGAGTTGTCCTGGATCTGGCGACGGCAAGCCCGGAGACCGAATTCAGCACGACAATGCTGACCCGAGCAGGCGAATTGATCGGCGTCACCGCGTCAAGCATCCGGGTGGCGGCCGGGCGCCTGTGCAAAGAAGGAAAGCTACGTCGCACAGCCCGCGGAACCTACATCCTCAACCCAGAGGGATTTCCGACCTACGGCGAGGTAGAAGGGTGGCGTACACGTGTGGATCGACTCCGGACCTGGGATGGGTCATGGATCGCTGTCGAACAATCTGCATTGAAGCGAAGCGACCGTACGGCCGCTCGCCGACACGACCAAGCACTTCGCCTGGCGGGCTACGCAGAATGGACGCCGACGCTGTCAGTACGTCCGAATAATCTCGACGGCGGCGTCGGCAACGCTCGATCGGCACTGCACAGGCTCGGCGCATCACCCGAGTCCATGGTCATGCGCGTCGACTCCCTGACCGACGACGACGACGCGGCCGTGCGCGGTTTGTGGGATTCAGACACCTTGCTCGCCGAAATCGCCGATGCCCGCGAGTCACTGACCACCGCCGAAAAACGCCGATTCTCGGTCAGCCGCGAAGAAGCCGCTCGCGAATCGTTGCTCCTCGGCAGCGCCGTGATAGCGGTGATCATCCGAAATCCACTCTTACCCGAGGAACTCGAACCCCAACAGCCGCTGAGGGACCTGATCACTCACATGCTCGAGTATCAGGTCGCCTCACGCGAATTGTGGTGGTCACTACTACAGCTCTGACGGTTGTGAGTCAGGCCCGCCGAGCTGCAACAGCCTGCGCCAGACGATCCAATTGCGCTGCAGTGGTGGACCAGTCGATGCACGCGTCGGTGATGGACTGTCCGTAGGTGAGCTCGTCGGCCTTGCCCAAGGTCAGGTCCTGACGACCGGCTTCGATGAAGCTCTCCAGCATGACGCCGGCAATTCCCTGCTCGCCTTCGGTGAGACGACGGGCGATGTCGTCGAGCACGATGACCTGACGCTCGTGGTCCTTGCTGCTGTTGCCGTGGCTCGCGTCGATGACCACGCGCTCCGGCAGATTCGACTTACGCAGTCGCGCAAGGGTATCGGCGACGGTCTCGGCATCGTAGTTCGGACCGTCGCTGCCGCCGCGAAGGATAACGTGACAATCCGGGTTTCCGGCGGTGCGGATCAGTGCGGCCTGACCATCGAGATCGGTGCCGGGGAAGACGTGACTTGCTGCCGCAGCGCGGGTTCCGTCGACGGCTACCTGCACATCACCTTCGGTGGAGTTCTTGATGCCAACGGGCATGGACAATGCGCTGCACAGCTGGCGATGCACCTGGCTGGCCGCAGTGCGGGCACCGATAGCTCCGTAGCTGACGAGGTCTGCGATGTACTGAGGCATGATCGGGTCGAGGAATTCGCAGCCGACCGGCAATCCGAGACCGGACACGTCGAGAAGCAGCTTGCGGCCGATACCGAGACCGGTATTGACGTCGTACGTGCCGTCGAGGTGCGGGTCGTTGAGCAGACCCTTCCAGCCCAGCGTCGTACGCGGCTTTTCGAAGTAGACGCGCATGACGATGTGCAGGTCATCGCGCAATTCTTCGGCCTTGGCGGCCAGTCGACGGGCGTAATCCATGGCAGCTTCGGGATCATGCACCGAGCACGGTCCGACGACGACGATGAGTCGGTCGTCATCGCCGTTGAGGATGTTGATGGTGTCGGCGCGACCGGTACGCACAGTTGCAGCCGCGACCTCGTCGGGAGCGTGCTGAGCACGGATAGTCGCCGGTGAGACGAGCGGACTGATACTGACAGTGCGCTGATCATCGAGGCTGTCCGATGTGGCTGTGGTGTTGATGGTGACAGTCATGGGGTTTCGGTTTCCTGTTCTCAGGCCGACCCCAGAGGTGAAATGAACTCCAGCGAGCCGGTCTGTAATCCGGCTCTTGGGTGGAGGTTGTCAGCGCATGGTTACGCTGGCAGGCCCACCCGGGGCCGGCCTGCTAAACCAGAAATACACGCGCTGCATGTCGGCCACCATACCTCGAGTTCAGCGTGAGTGTGAATGGCCACCGTAGGCCTGGCGGTCCAATCGATCAGAGGCTCGACATGAGCGTCGTGCGCATCGCGAGTCCACCGTGGGGCGGAGGGCACCTGTTCGAGCTCGATCGTGCGGCACCTCGATTCCAGATCGCAGGCGTCAGTCGGACGGCGTAATCGGCGTCGACCGAACCTTTTCGATGAATTGACGAGTTTCCTCGGCGTCCCGCGGACGGTAGACACGCATGCCGTAGTAGAACTTCTGCCCCTCGGTCGCGCAGATGACGTTCGGATTGTTCGCTACGCGATCGTCGCCGAACCAGACGCTGATGGTGCCGTCGTCGTTGCGGACCAGTTCGCTGTCGGAAAGGCCGGGTCGGTCAACGTCGAGCCAACCCATCCCGTCGTACTTGATCACCGAGAAGTATCCGTTGTGCTCGTAGTCCAGCGGCGGAACATCGAAGGTCCACACATCAGCACCGGTGGATGTGGCCTCAGCCTGGAAGTACTGTGCATCCTCGGGCGGCAGACCGCCCCAGCCCAGGCGGGCGGCCAGCAGGTGCTGGTAGGAGTCCGTGCTGGCTGGGGTACCGAAGCCCTGGGAGAAGTCCGCTTCAGCGGCATGGGTTTCCAGTTCGGCACCGACCGACTTACGGGTGTCCTCGTCGAACTCCCGACCTTGATACGGGTTGGCGGTCGCGGCGGTGATCCGGCGCGCGTCCTGTAATTCGTGGGCACGTTCGAGCCCACCGACAGTCGTGGTGCGGCCCGCGACATACACGTGTGTGCCGGCGGAGAGGTCGGTATTGCGCACCGTCAACGTCTCACCGGGGTAGATCACTCCGACGACGTAGTGGTTCTCGTCGATGATCTCCGCAACCTGGTATTCGCTGGACGGCGCGAGCGAGAAAGTGGCCTCCTCGGTCACGTCGACGACCGCGAAAGAGTAGATCAGGTCCACGTTCGACCGGATCACGACTTGGGTTTCGACGCTCACCGGTACCCGGGAGTGGAAGTACTCGTTGACTGGGGCCTTGGCGAGTTGCTCCCGGAAGTAGTGCGCGGTTTCAGCTTCGACGAAGTTGTCGCGGGTCACGATGTCGGCCACGGGCGTCCCTTCTCTCACGAACAGGTCAAGTCGACGTTAATCGCCCGTGGAACCGCTGGCGTCGCCCATCTCGGGTGAAGCCGCCGGCCTCACCTCGTTCAGCCAACCCGGCTACGCCTCCAGAAGAAATGCGCTGCGTACCTGACGCACACCATTGATCTGCACCTCGACGGCGTGCTCACCGGCGTAGTACTTGCGTGTGCTGATCGGCTTGAAGGAATGCCTCTTGGCGATGAGTGCGGGGACTCCGGGTGGAAGCGTTCGCGTAGTCAGCTTGAAGACCTTGGGCGTTGTCTGCCCGTTGGCCTTGACGTGATGAACGATGTAGTCGATCACCACGGTCACCGAGTCACTGCCGTTATTCGTGACGGCGAAGTCGAAGTTAAGTTCACCACCTGCATCGACGACGTCACGATCGATCACGAATTCCGAAACCACTACATTGACCGGCGGCGCGAACCCCAAGAGCGACAGTGCATCTGGGTCACCGGACTTCACCAATGTCCGTAGGGCATGTTTGACGACCTTGAGGGTGTTGGAATCGGAAGCCTGCAACCAACGCTTCGCAGTCGATACGGCCAGTGCTGCATCAGCACGACTGAGATCGTTGAGGTGGTTCGCGACCGATCGCCTCACGTACTCGGACTCGTCGCGGTACAACGCGTCGAGAATCGGAATCGTGGACTCGGGCTGCGCTGTCAGTGCCTTCACTCGCCGAGCCCACGGCAGCCGTGTCCGCGTTCCCTCGCTGGCAAGGCGTCGAACGTGCTCGTCCTCGTGATCAGTCCATCCGAGCACTATCTCCAACGCTCGCTCGAGATTCGCGTCGAGGAACGTACGAATCGCGAATTCACCGGTCAAACGGCAAGTCAGCTCGGCGAGTAACGCCATTCCGTCGTCGAATCGCTCAGGATCTTGTGTTGCCGACACTGCGACAGCTTCTGTGACCGGCCAGATCATCCACCCGGTGAATGCGTCCTCGGCCAAGGCTGCGCGAATGATCTGCGCGAAAGCCGAATAGTCGTCGGGAAGCTCGTTCAGCATCGCATCCCGGACAACCCGTGTGCGTTCACTCAGGCTCAATCCTTCGAATCCCGCGGCCGAGCCTCGCACGCCGTCCAGACGTTTTCGCCCCGTCGCGCGTTCGAGACAACGCGCCAAGTCCGCGACGACAGCCGTTCCGAGTAGTTCATCTGCGGTCGGCATCAGCACCACGCCGTGAGTTGGTCGGTCATGCGGGCAGAGTACGTCCAACGTCCGACAACCTTCGCCGTAAACCCATGACAGTTGTCATGGGTAAAAGGTGACGGACAGCCGAGGAACAACTCTCCCCGAGGCGGCAGATTGAACCTATGACCTCAGCACACGCACTACAGACACAGTCGAGAGTCTCGGCGGGTGACGCAGTCCGGTTGACCGGAGTCCGCAAGGAGTTCGGTTCCGTTGTCGCCGTCGACGGTATCGACCTGAGCATCGAACCCGGCGAGATTGTTGCGTTCCTCGGTCCCAACGGCGCCGGAAAGACCACCACGGTCGACATGATTCTCGGGCTGTCTCGGCCCACATCGGGCAAGGTCGACGTTTTCGGGATGCCACCTCATGCCGCCATCGCGCGGGGACTCGTCTCCGCTGTCATGCAGAGCGGCGGATTGCTCCCCGAGTTGACCGTTGCCGAGACCGTCGCCCTGACCGCGAGCCTCTACGCCCACGCGCGTCCGGTCGACGACGTCCTCGACCGGGCCGGAATCCTCGATATCTCCGGGCGACTCGTGAAAAAGTGCTCCGGCGGTCAGCAGCAGCGCCTCCGGTTTGCAATGGCACTTCTGTCGGATCCGCGGTTGTTGATTCTCGACGAACCGACGACCGGAATGGACGTGGAAGGGCGACGAGACTTCTGGTCGGCAATCCGGGCAGACGCCGACCAAGGTCGCACCGTGCTGTTTGCAACGCACTACCTCGAGGAGGCCGACGCGTATGCCGACCGAATCATTCTTGTTCGGCACGGCCGGATCGTTGCGGACGGGACAACATCGGAGATCAAGTCGATGGTCGCTGGGAGGACGCTGCGAGCGCACATCCCGAATCTGGATAAGCAAGCCCTGCAATCGATTCCGAACTGCGATTCGATCGAGCTGAACGGCGACACTCTCGTAGCCCATTCCCGGGACACCGATTCCGTCGCACGCTACCTGCTCACACACACGCAAGCACGCGACCTCGAAATCATCTCGCGCGGACTCGAAGACGCGTTCATCGCGCTCACCTCCGACACCACCGAAGGACAATTGTGATGACCCGAGTTTCCGAAACCCCCACTTACAGAGAAGATCGCGCCGTTGCACCGCTCGGCGGTTTCAATACAACCTTGCTGCGCATCGAGTTTCGACGCTTGACCCGCAATCGACGGACGATGATTTCACACTGATCATGCCGGTGGTGTTCTATCTCGTTTTCGGTCTGGGTCAGGGAAACGAGGATCACGGTATCGAACACGGAAATGTCGCTGCCTACATCATGATCAGTATGGCGCTGTACGGCGCGATGCTTGCCACGACCAGCGGGGGCGCAATGGTCTCCATCGAGCGCGCGTCGGGTTGGAGTCGCCAACTGAGGCTGACACCACTGACACCGGTGGCCTATATCGTCGTCAAACTGATCATGGCAATGACTCTCGGCCTCATCTCCATTCTCGTCGTATATCTCGCGGGTTCGTTCACCGGTGCGCAGATGGACGGATCGCTCTGGTTCACAACAGCATTGATCGCTTGGCTAGGTTCTGCCATCTTCGCCGCTTTCGGCTTGTTCATGGGCTATCTGCTGCCAAGTGAAAACGTCATGCAACTTCTCGGCCCCGGTCTGGCACTGCTGGCCTTCGGCGGCGGACTCTTCGTGCCCTTGCAAGACGGTTCGGTCTGGGCAACCATCGCTCAATTCACTCCGATGTTCGGCATCAACGCGCTGGCACACGCACCACTGACCGGCAATTCCCTTCATTGGACCTGGATCGCCAATATCCTGGTGTGGTTCGCCATCTTCGCCGTCGGCGCGGTCTGGCGATTCCAGCGAGATACGGAGCGTGTGTAGTTGTCCGAGACCACCCACCGAGCCGATTCCGTCGCACAACCGCGATGGAATCGTTTCGGCATTCTGTTTGCCGCCGTCTGGATGGTCTTTCTCGGTGGCCCGCTCATCGAAGGGTGGAATCACCGCGACGAACTGCGTGGTTGGGCGGGCATTCTCGCCACGCTCGGATTCAGCACGCTGTATCTCCACACCTTCTACCGAGCTCAGCAGCGTCGTCGGATCACAAGTACCGAGCCGACGCTTCTCTGGGCCGCTCTCACACTGGCGGGACTCACAGCGCTCGCTGCTGTGATGATCATCAGCCTCGGTCCGACCGGCCTTGCCGCTGCGCCCTACCTCGCTGTCACCGCCGTGACCATGCTGCCGACCGTGGCCGGCGGCGTCCTCACGTTGATATTTGCGGCGTCAGTGGAAATCGTCAGCGCTTCGGCCGGATGGGGAAACTATTCCGGCCTGTCACTCGGAGTGTGTGCCGCCGCTTTTGCCACGTGGGGCGTCATGTCCCTCATCCGGCGCAATTTCACGATGCTCCACGAACGCGAAGAACAGGAACATCGCGCTGTCATGGAGGAACGGGCAAGAATGGCCCGCGATCTTCACGACATCCTGGGGCACTCACTCACAGTCATCACCGTGAAAGCCGAGCTGGCCAACCGATTGCTCGACATCGACATAAACCGGGCCCGAAGTGAACTCGACGATCTCGAACGCCTTTCCCGCGATGCGTTGGCCGATGTGAGATCAGCAGTCGACGGTTTTCGCACTATCTCGCTTCCGATGGAGATAGCCCGTGCTCGCGAGGCCTTACGCGCCGCCGGCATCGAAGATCACACTCCGAACAGCACGGAAATGGTTCCCGGTCACCTCCGAGAGTTGTTCGCCTGGACAATTCGTGAAGGCGTCACCAACGTCGTACGCCACAGCGCCGCAACACAATGCACAATCACAGTGGACGCGAACAGCGTTGAAGTAACCGACAACGGTGTCGCTTCGGGGCGTGCGACGATCGGCAACGGATTGACCGGCCTACGTGAACGCGCAGCGTCCGCCGGAGCACGCGTCATCATCACGAGCCCGTCGCCACAAGGTTTTTCGCTACAGGTGCTGGAGCAGGAGACAACGTGACGATCCGCCTACTGCTCGCAGACGACCAAGCTCTGGTGAGAGGGGCGCTTGCCGCGCTCCTCGATCTCGAATCCGACCTGACGGTAGTTGCCGAAGTCGGCCGCGGCGACGAGGTGGTGGCAGCAGCGCTCGAGCACCAACCGGATGTGGCATTGCTGGACGTGGAAATGCCGGGGATGGATGGCATTGCAGCCGCTGCGGCACTGCGCGACGCAGTACCGACGACACGCATCCTGATCGTCACCACCTTCGGGCGCCCGGGGTACCTCCGGAAGGCACTACAAGCCGGGGCAGCCGGGTTCGTCGTCAAGGACACTCCCGCGCGACAACTCGCAGACGCGGTACGACGGGTGCACGCGGGATTGCGCGTCGTCGATCCGACGCTGGCAGCGGATAGCCTGGTCAGCGGAGAGTCGCCCTTGACCGACCGCGAGACCCAGGTCTTGCGCGCCGCCCGGACCGGCGCGCCCGTAGCCACCATCGCTGCGGAACTCTTTCTCACTGCCGGCACCGTTCGCAATCACCTGTCGTCGGCGATGGGCAAGACCGGTGGCACGACGCGCGCGGAGTCCGTTCGGATTGCGAACTCGAACGGGTGGCTTTGATCAGACACGCTCATTTGGTCGAGCAATTCCGTCGCAATTGACTGGTGTGCAATCCCCTCGTCCAGCGACGGCCAGAAATTCACGTATCCTCAACGTAGTTCCGCGAACTAGCAAGACATTGCCGCCCAGGGAAGGGTTGGCTCACAGTCTGGTTATGATGCAGTTACCAATAGGTCCGGGGTGGGCGATACAGGAGGGACGGGGGGTAGTGGTGCACAGGTTCAGCCAACGATTGAATTCGTTGTTCGAATCCGCTCCTAGCCACGTCACCAATGCACTTGTGGTACGAAGCATGACCGAACACGGCTGCCGTATTTCGACGCCCTATCTGTCACAACTCCGAACCGGAGTCCGAACCAATCCGTCACCTGAAGTTGTTGCCGCCCTCGCCGAATTCTTCGACGTAAACCCGGACTATTTTTTCAGCCCATCCCAGCAATTACCGTTCATCTCCAGCGGCGATGCTGATCTCTCGTTGCTGGAACAACTTCACAACGATCGTCTGCGTAACCTGGCGTCGCGCGTCATCGATTTGTCCCCCGCATCGCAGGCTCTGCTCGTCGAGATGGCAGAAAATCTCCGATCATCCGAAAATTTGCCGCGTGTACCACCGGACTCCAGCGCGTACACCTGGCGAACGTAGGACACCCCCGGTGCGCCTTTCCGGCAGTCCTCACTACCGAAAAGGCGCACGATGGTCAGCTCAACCAGGTATTACCGAAGAGCATGATGGCGTCCACGCTCGGTGTCACACCGTGCACGTTCTGGCCCCACGCAATGAACACCTTGCTGGAGTTCACTACTGCCATCGGAGCAGTGTCGTTGACCAACTTCTGGATGTCGTCGAGAACAGCCTTACGCTGGTCGACCCCCGCTGCTGCCTGCAACTTGCCCAACGACTGGTCCATCTGAGGGTTCTTGTACCCCAGGATATTTGACGGCGATTCACTGAACAGGTTGCCGTACATCCGCGTGTACGGAGACTGCTCCAAGACATTGAACCCCGTGTACGAGATATCGAAATCATGTTTTGCGAACTGCCGGGAGATCAAATCGTTGATGCTGGTGGCGTAGGAGATGTCGACGGTGAAACCGACTGCCTGCAACATCGACTGGAAGGCCAGCGCACTTCGTTGCGTCCCGGGATCATTCATCCCGACGTAGGTGAGCTTGCCGTCGTAACCGTCAGCTTTTGCCTCGGCCAGATACTTCTTTGCAGCCTCGGGATCGTAGCCGTTGCCCGGTACGGATCCATGCCACTTGGACCACGACGCAAACATGTCGGTTCCCGGCGACCCGAATCCGCCTTGAACTCGCTCGTTGAACGAATTCGGGTCCACTGCAGCAACAATCGCCTGACGGACACGCACGTCCTTCGCCGCGCGGTCATCGCGCTGGTTGATGGCCAACACACCGGCCATGCTCGCCGATGTCACAAATCCAGGATCGCCGGCCTCGAGAGCTTCGTGCATGTAGTCCGGTGACCGTAGGTACGCAACCTGAACTCCGTCCGTATGCAGGCCTTCAAGTTTGGCCTGCTCGTTCACAATTGCCGGGAAACGAAGCTTTTCGAGATACGGTGCGCCATCCCAGTACGTCGGACGCGCCGCGAGAACGAGTTCGTCCTGAGATGCGAACTTCTCGACCGTGAACGGACCCGCTCCGACGGGAGCAAAAGTACCGGTAGCCATCGACGACGGCGCAACGATCATGCCGGGACCGGTGGTGAACATGATCGGGAACTCGTCCCACGGCTGAACGAGAGTGAACACGATAGTGGTCGAATCAGGTGCATTCGTCTCTCGGACAGTCGTTTTCCACACCTGCGAGTGAGTGCCCTTCTTTTGCAGGTAATGGTCGATGCTCCAGAGAACAGCTGCACTGTCTACCGGGGTACCGTCACTGAACGTCGCGCCGTCTCGAAGCTTCAGCGTCCACACAGTGTTGTCGGCATTCGCGGACAAAGACTGCGCCAACTGCGGAACATATTGTCCGGCTTCGGTATCGAAGCGCATCAAGAGGTCGTAGATTGCGGCCATTTCACTACCGCCGGAGGCCCCACCGTCCTGCCGATCTGCTGGATCGAGGCTACTGATTCCGTTGTAGGTCGCAAACGACACCTCACCGCCGGACTTCGGATCCCCGCCGTCGCCTTGATTGCCGACGACGCCGATCGTGACGTCCGACGCATCCGTCGTCTCGCCGCCACTGTCACCGGCGCAGGACGTCACGACGAGTGCTGCCGACGCGAGTACAACCATCCAGATTCGAGCACGAACCCCGTACGAGCTTCTCATTCAACCTACTTTCAGCTTCCCGGATTCCGGCTCGTCACTGCCGTCCACCCCAATTGGTCATCGGTCCATTGATAGACGACCAGCGCAGTTTCTGTATGCGAATTCTAGAGATTGACCGAATCGTGCAGATCTGAACCAATGGCCGACACATCAGTAATTACTGCGAAAAGATGCTGTCAGCAGCTAATTTCCGTCGAATCGACTGAAAATCTTCTCGACTGAAGTTCTCAAAAAATGAAATCGCATTCTAAATTTTTTGTCAGTCTCGGAGAACCAGGGAGATGACGTCTTCGACATTGCGCTGCGCCTCGGCGAATCCGATCCGCCCACTGCTCCACAACGCCAGCGCAGTCACCATCGTGCCGCCAACAGCGAGGGAAGTAATTCGCGCGACCTCCGCCGGAACACCATCCATCAGTTCGAACATCACGGTCCGATGTGCAGCCGCACGTTGATCCAGCGTCTCGATCACGAATTCGTCTGCTGACGAATGAAGTTCGATCTCCAGACGGGCAAAGTTCGGTCGCCGTTGAAACGCCTTCATCTCACGGCGATGAAGGTGAAGTACACGCTCGCGGACATTGAGGTTGCACATCCGGGGGTCCTCCTGCACCACACGCCGTTCCACGTGAAGGCCACTCCACTCGACCATTGCCGCCGCGAGCAGTTGTTGCTTCTTCGGAAAGTAGCGGTACAGAGTTCCGAGAGCCACGCCCGATCGTTCGGATACGTCCTTCATCTGAATACGATCCGAAGGGATCTGCGTCAGCATGTCGATTACGGTGCACGTCAAGCGATGACGCCGCTCTAATTGACCGGCGTTCATGAGTTCCATGCTCATCGGGGGTTCATCGCTAGATGCAATCACGGAGTCACGGTAATTCACCTGGTTGCGGATCGGTGGCGATCCAGCGATATTCGCCGCGGCAATCTCGCCGTCCGATGCACTGTCGATTCGTGATGCTCACCGTTGGTTCGAGCCAATACCGGCGCGACGACGCGTCGCCTCGGCCACCGACGCCCAGAACTGCCGGACACAAGGGTTCCCCCTCACCGGGCAAGCGGTGCACCGACCCACAAACTAGTACATAAGTTAATTAACTGATGTACAAAGATCACCTTCCAGCCGCGATAGAGTGACGGCATGAAAGCCCAGGAGAGCACCGGCGAACTCAATTTTTGGTCGTTCATCGAGTTGGCGAACAAACGACTCGCTGACGAACACGGCTTTCGCCATCACCTGGCCACCGAGGTTCTACTGACTCTCAATCGCGCATCCAACGTGGTCACCTACGATCTCGAGTCGTCGATCCATCGGCCGCGCGGCTGGTCGTGGTCGTCCTTCCGCTTGCTGTTCGTAACCTGGCTGGCCGGACCGATCGAGCCGAAAGCCGCTGCTGAGCTCACCGGAATGAGCCGGGCCGCGGTCTCCAACCTGTCCAAGTCACTGGTCGCCGACGGCCTGATCGACCGACGCCCTACCGAGAACGACGGCCGATCCGTCCAGCTCTATCTGACCGACAAGGGCCGAGAAGCCATGGTCGAGGCGTTTCGAGAGCAGAACGAACGCGAACACGCCTGGGTCAGCGTCCTCAGCGAGGCTGAGCAGCGCATCCTTGTCATGCTCCTGGACAAACTGATCACCAATCGCAGCCAGTTCGACGTCCGCGGACGCAACTGACCTAGATCCGATCACGTTCAAGGGTTGCGCCTGTCACATCATTTTAGTTAATGTATTTACTATCTACTTGATGTGAGTCAGACGGAAACACCTCAGAAGGAGCCCAGTCATGGCGTTCTACCGACAACTCGGCAATATCCCACCGAAGCGTCACACGCAGCACCGTGACGAGACGGGCAACCTCTACTACGAAGAACTGATGGGCGAAGAGGGATTCTCCTCGGACTCGTCACTGCTCTACCACCGCGAGATTCCGTCGTCGATCGTGGACGCCACAGTCTGGGAACTGCGCGACCAGAGCACCACTCCCAATCACCCGCTCAAGCCGCGGCATCTGAAACTGCACACCTTGTTTCCCGAAAGCACCTGGGGACACACCGATGTCGTGACCGGTCGTCGGCTGATTCTCGGTAATGCCGACGTTCGACTCTCCTACGTCGTCGCAGCCGCCGCATCTCCCCTGTACCGCAATGCAATCGGCGACGAAATGGTCTACATCGAATCCGGTGAGGCCACCGTCGAAACCGTCTTCGGCGCACTCGAAGCACGTGAAGGCGACTACGTCCTCATTCCGATGTCCACCACCCATCGTTGGATCCCCAAGGGCGACAAGCCGTTGCGGGCATACGCGATCGAAGCCAACAGCCACATCGTTCCGCCCAAGCGGTACCTCTCACGATTCGGTCAACTTCTCGAGAATGCGCCGTTCTGCGAACGAGACCTTCACGGACCCACGGCGCCGATGATTGCCGAGGGCACCGACGTCGAGGTGCTGGTGAAGCACCGCACCTCGCACGGCATCGTCGGGACTCGAATGGTCTATCCCACGCATCCTTTCGACGTCGTCGGCTGGGACGGATGCCTGTACCCGTACACGTTCAACATCTCCGATTACGAGCCCATCACAGGCCGCGTTCACCAGCCGCCGCCGGCGCATCAGGCGTTCGAGGGCAACAACTTCGTGATCTGCAACTTCGTCCCCCGCAAGGTCGACTACCACCCGCTGTCGATCCCGGTTCCGTACTACCACTCCAACGTCGATTCCGACGAGATCATGTTCTACTGCGGTGGAGACTACGAGGCGCGCAAGGGATCCGGTATCGGTCAGGGTTCCATCTCGGTTCACCCGGGTGGCCACGCGCACGGCCCGCAGCCGGGTGCCTACGAACGCAGCATCGGGGCCGAGTTCTTCGACGAACTGGCCGTGATGGTCGATACGTTCAGACCGCTCGAGCTCGGTGAAGGCGCACTCGCGTGCGAAGACGACTCCTACGCCTGGAGCTGGGCCGGACGGGGGCCGCAGAAATGACGGTGATCTCGCCACTCCTACAAGGGCTCTGCGACGACGCCGCCCTGTTCCCGCCAGGCAATGCGCCTCTTGCCAAGGCGATTCCGGCCCACCATGCCTATCGTCGCGCTGACTACGCTGCACTTGTCGGGCCGTTCATCTTTCCGGCTCCGCGATTGGGCGAACTGGCTGCTCACCTGTCCGGTGACAGTTCCCTGTCATTGAGTCTCACGGTTCCGACGGGTCCGGCTGACACAGCGGCCGCGCTGGCGAGCGCCGTCGATCTCCCGGGGGTTCGTGTCATCGCCGTCGAGGTGGGAACACCCGCCGGGGTTACCGCTGACGAGGCCTTCGACGAACTCGCGCGCATTCGTTCCACGTATCCCGACATCGAAATTTTTGTGGAAGTTCCCCGTGACGGCCGGCGCGGTGACTACCTTGCTGCGCTGACAGCGGCCGGATACTCCGCGAAGTTTCGGACCGGAGGCATCGTCGCCGAAGCGTATCCGGATGAGGACGAGCTTGCCGACGCCATTATTTTTGTTGTTCGCGCAGGCATTCCGTTCAAGGCAACTGCCGGACTACACCATGCCGTGCGCAATACGGATCCCGAAACAGGATTCGAGCAACACGGCTTCCTCAACATCCTGACAGCTGTCACCGTCGCGGCCGCGGACGGCGATCGATCCGATGTTGTTGCAGCACTTGCCGAGCGTGATGGCTCCGCGATCGCGCGCGCCTTGAGCGGCATGACGGACAAGGCAGCTGCAGATGTTCGTCGACGGTTCCTCTCGTTCGGAACTTGCAGCATCACCGACCCCTTGACCGAACTCGAAAGCCTCGGACTGATCTCCGCCGGCCCGAAGACAGAAGGAACACTCGTATGACCACTACGACTATCGACATTCCCGCCGATTCCTTGTTCGGCATCAACAACCTTCCCTACGGAGTGTTCTCGCCGGCCGGCGGAGCGCCGCGTGTCGGTGTGCGAGTTGGCGAGGTGGTCATCGATCTGGCTGTAGCGCTGAATGATTCCGTCTTCGCGGAGCCGACCTTGAACGCCTTCATGGCTCAGGGCCGGGGACGCTGGGTGTCGGTACGTGAACAGATCACAGAACTCGTATCGGGTGAAATCCCCTCGGAAGCAGTATTTTCCGTCGACACCGTGACCCTGCATCTCCCCATCACCGTTGCCGACTACGTCGATTTCTACGCGTCGGAAAACCACGCCACCAACCTCGGTCGACTGTTCCGCCCGGATGCCGCTCCCCTGATGCCCAACTGGAAGCACCTCCCCGTCGGATACCACGGTCGCTCGAGCACCATCGTCGTCTCCGGTACCGACATCATCCGTCCGTGTGGTCAGCGCAAGACTCCCGATCAGGAGAACCCGGACTTCGGACCGTCCCGCCGGCTGGACATCGAAGCTGAGATGGGTTTCATCGTCGGAACTCCGTCGACAATGGGTGATCGCATCACTCCGGACGAGTTCTCCGAGCACGTCTTCGGCGCAGTTGTCGTCAACGACTGGTCTGCCCGTGACATTCAGGCATGGGAATACGTCCCCCTCGGCCCCAACCTCGGCAAAAGTTTCGCGACGTCGATCTCCCCGTGGGTCGTGCCGCTTCTCGCCCTCGAAGCAGCCCGGATCGATACTCCCGTCCAGGATCCGGAACCTCTGCCCTACCTGCGCGGTGACGAGAAGTGGGGCCTGGACATCGATTTGGCCGTCGAGTGGAACGGCCACGTAGTCTCACGGCCGCCGTACGCACAGATGTACTGGTCGCCGGCACAGATGCTTGCCCACACCACCGTCAACGGAGCCACCGCCAGCACCGGCGATCTCTTCGCTTCGGGAACGATTTCCGGCCCCGAGAAGAACCAGCGCGGTGCCTTCATCGAATTGACCTGGGGTGGCAAGGAACCCGTCGCCGTAGGCAGCGAGACGCGCACCTTCCTCGAAGACGGCGACACCATTTCCATCTCGGCGACCGCACCGGGCATCGGTGGATCGCGTATCGGGTTCGGCGAGGTTACGGCCGGCATCCTGCCCGCAAGGTTCTCAGCGTCTCACTGAGGCACCTGCAGGGCCTACATGCGAACACGGACCAACGCGATGAGGGCGTTGGTCCGTTTCGTCATGCCCAGATCAGAACGACTCGAAATCGTTGACATACAACGACATCAGCGCAACATGCTGCCGAGGTTGCGCGCCGCCGCGACGACCTCCGCACCCAAAGCGTCGCGGTCATCCGTGTCGAACACCGAGATTCCGAGGCTGGCGAGAGCGTCTCCGCGCCGACCGGGAATGACGGCCGAGATGCCGAGCACGGAGGGAATGAGCTCTCCGTCGGTCATTGCGTAGCCGCGAGCACGCGCCGCGGTAATCTCTTCACGCTCCCCTCCGACGGGTGGCAGCGAGGCAAGGATCGACAGGCCTGCCGATCCCCGATTAATCGGGTCGACCTGACCCGGGTGGAACGCCACATGGACTTTGGCGCTGCGTGGTTCGACAACCATCAGTGCGCGCACCTCACTCTCACTCTCGCGGACTACGAGGTGAGCGGTGGCCCCGGTAGCGTCGGCGAGCGCTTCGAGGATGGGGCGGGCCAATGTCCGCAGATCCTGCTCGACAGGCTCAGCCAGAGTGACCAGCCCGGCACCTAGCGTGACGCGCTTGAAGGAATCCTTGCGGCACAGGTGATGAGCCTCGAGCGTGCGAATCAGCCGGTGCGCCACAGTGCGGTGAACACCGATGCCGTCCGCGATGTCAGTGACCGAGAGACCATGCGGATACGACGTCAAGAGCTCCAGAACTGCAAGTCCGTGATGCAGCGTTTTTGACATGCTCGTGTCCACCTGAACTGCGCTTTTGCGCGGTCGATGCTCCTCGTTGAGTTCCGACATGGACTCCCCTTCTTGACGTATGTGAGGTGTGCCACCTACGCTTTGTTTATATCGCACACCACGTGCGATTATCGCACACAAACGAACGAGTTGCACATGTTTCGGCAAACGCATCGAATCGTGTCCGGAAAGAAGTTGTTCTGATGAGTGATCCCTGCTCCTTGGCGCCAGAGGTCATTACCTCGATTCACCAGCTCTACGGAATGCAGAGCCACCTCATCGATACCGGTCAGTCCGATTCCTGGGCAAAGACTTTTACAATCGACGGCGAGTTCCATTCACCCAGCTATCCGGAACCTGTCGTCGGATTCGCGGAGCTGACGGCCTTTGCCGACCGCTTCTGCTCAGGAGCATCAGCAGCGGGTGAAGTTCACCGCCACGTGCTGACCAACCTGGTGATCGAGGCGCACGAACCCGGCGTCGTCACCGTTCGGGGCTACTTGCAGATCGTGGCAACCGTCATCGGCGGCGAATCGCGACTGGTGCGGATGACGACGATCACCGACCGGGTGGTTCGAACCGGCGAAGGATGGCGAATCGCCCAGCGCATCGTCTCCCGCGACGACGCACCCCTCTCTTCGAACCACGCCTGAGCAACCAAAACTTTTTAGTACCTGACCATTTTCAGTAGGAGATACAATCATGACCGCAGTTGCTGACCAGTCCAATCCCGGCCGTACCGTCGCCACCCAACTGTTGGCGCTGTACCCGGAGTTGGCCGGCAAGGTCGCCGTCGTGACCGGTGCGGCGCAAGGAATGGGTGCGACGTTCACCGAAGGCTTGGCGACGCGCGGCATCAACGTAGTGGGCGCCGATATCAACGAAGAGCAGATGCTCGCCACCGCTGAAACCATCAATTCGGCACTGGCCTCGATGTCCTTGGCAGACAAGCCGGGCCGTGTAATCGGTGCCCGCGTCGACGTCACCAAGCCCGACGAGCATGAATTGCTCGCCCAGCTTGCCTTGAAGGAATTCGGCCAGGTGGACTTCTGGATCAACAATGCGGGCATCTTCCCGTTTGCACTCGCCGAGGAGATCACTCCCGAACAAATCGGCGCGACACTGAGCGTCAACGTCGAAGGCGTGCTGTACGGCGCTCAGGCTGCGGCCCGCCACATCAAGCCTGGCGGCGCCATCGTGAACATGTCTTCCGTGTCCGCTCTGCGCGTGCGTAAGGGCCGCGGGGCGTACTGCACTTCCAAGGCTGCTGTCGCCCACCTCACCGAATCGCTGGCAGTAGAGTTCGGCGACAAGGGAATTCGTGTCAATTCCATCGCTCCCGGCTACATCGACACCGCCATGACGAAGTGGGTGCAGGAAGACCCGATCGCACTCGCCAACGCACTCGATGCAGTGCCGCTGCACCGCCTGGGGTCACCCGAGGAGGTCTTCGGCCCGCTGCTGTTCCTGCTCTCGGACAGCTCGCGCTACGTCACCGGCCACAGCATCGCAGTCGACGGCGGGTCACGGCATGTCTGATCAAACGTCATACCCCGGAGTTGTTCTCGTCACCGGCGGCGCTGCCGGTATGGGTGCACATCATGCGCGCACCCTCGCAGCGCGTGGGTCGCACGTCTGTGTTGCCGATGTTGCCGATTCTTCGGAACTGATCGAAGAGATCACCGCCGCCGGCGGATCGGCTTCGGGGCACACTCTCGACGTCACCGATGCCGCAGCCTGGACGAGTCTGGTCGACGACATCCGCACCGCCCATGGCGAACTCGGCGGCCTGGTCAACAATGCCGGCATCTCGCGTCGACTCGAATTCATGGACACCCCGGACGAGATCTGGGAACTGACCATGAAGATCAACCTGTTCGGGCCGTTCTACGGAATGAAGGCCGTGGCGCCGTTGATGCGTGAAAGTGGTGGCGGTTCCATCGTCAACATCTCGTCCATCGCCGGTCAGATCGGTTACTTTTCACCCGCGTACTCCTCGAGCAAGTGGGGCCTCACCGGCCTGTCGAAGTCGGCTGCCGGCAACTTCGCCCAGTGGGGCATCCGCGTCAACTCGGTGCATCCGGGAATGGTCGGAACTGCCCTGCTCGGTACCACGAGCGACTTCATCGACGCGTCTCTGAAGTCAGTTCCCCTCGCGCGCATGGGAACTCTGAATGAAATTACCGAAGCCGTGCTCTTTCTGCTGTCGGACAAGTCGACGTACACCACCGGTACGGAAATGACGGTGGACGGCGGACTGGTCTCGAACGGCTTGTACCACCGCGTCATTGCGGAGACTGGAGAACTTTCATGAGTGACGACTGGGACGTCATTGTCATCGGAGGCGGTGGAGCCGGGCTGGCGGCTGCCGTATCGGCTGCCGAAGAAGGCGCGTCGGTGCTGCTGTTCGAGTCCGAAACCGAACTCGGCGGCTCCACCCAACTTTCTGCCGGAATTTTCACCGCAGCAGGCACGAGTGTGCAGGCCGGTCTCGGCATCGAAGACTCTGCGGAGAAGTTTTTCCAGCACTACATGGACCTCAACCAATGGCTGCTCGCACCCGGGTTGATCCGCGCCTTCTGCGAAAATGCCGGTCCGACACTGGAATGGCTCATCGAACTGGGCGTCGAAATCCCCACGTCGATCTCCGGCAATGCTCACCAACCTGGGCTTGCGCAAGCCGGCGTCGAAGATGTCTGGCGCGGCCACGTCCCGAAAGACCAAGGCTATGGTCTTGTTCAGACTCTGGACAAGGCGCGTCGTAAGCACGGTATCGAAGCAATCCTCGGCACACGGGTACAGAAGCTGATCAAGGAAGACGGTCGGGTTGTCGGTGTTGTTGCCGACGACATCGAAGTTCGCGCCGGAGCCGTCGTGGTAGCCACCGGTGGATTCGCACAGAACCCGGAACTTGTCGATCAGTACTTCCCCGTCGCTAACAAGGCGGGCGACGATTTGTTCGTCGTTGCAGCCGAAGGCAGTCGCGGAGACCACATTCGGTTCGCACATGAACTGGATATGCCCATCATCGGTGACGGCTGGGGCCTGATCATGCCCACCGTGTATTTCCAGCGGTTCCATCACTGGCAGTCCGGTTTCCCGCCGAAGTCGCGCATCTACGTCAACCAGAGCGGTCGCCGGTTCATGGACGAGGACGCATCGTATGCGGTCTCCACCGGAATCATCGATCAACAGGGCGGCTACGGCTGGATGATCTTCGATGAGAATGCTCGCGTCGGTCTTGCTCCCGGATACGCGGATTGGAACCCGGAGCGTGTCGAAGAGGAAGTTGCCGCCGGCAACACTCATCGCGCCGACACCGTCGAAGAACTTGCAACACTCATCGACGTCCCCGTCGCAACTCTTCAAGCGACGGTGAACAAGTGGAACGAACAACTACCGAACGGCCGTGACGACGACTACCTTCGTCATCGGACGCTGCGCAACAAGGGTGCTGTCGGCAATCCCGACAGCATCGGGACAGCACCGTTCTACGCGGCGAAAATCCTTCCCTCAGAGCTGGTCTGCACCCACGCCGGTATGGAAATCGACTCCACTGCGGCCGTACTCGGCCGCGAGGGAAACCCCGTCGAGGGTCTCTATGCAGCCGGTGAGGCCGGCGCCGGAATCCTCGGATTGCGATATGTAGGCGGAGGCAACGCCGTTGCCAACGCTCTGACCATGGGCCGCATCGCAGGACGTAATGCGGCGAAATTCACCCGGACCAGCGTTTCCGACGCAGCAGTCCATTCCTTTGCTCACGCCTGACGTCCATCGTCTGCGCAGCACCGAACCAAGTCAGTAGGGACCAAAATGTTAGAGAATGAGACCATGGCGCGAGCCGAGGACAGCGAGATCAGCGAAGTGACACCGCAGGGTCAGTCGACCACGAAGGTCATTCGCGCGGCTGTGGTCGGTACCGTCGTCGAGTACTACGACTTCGGTATCTACGGATACATGGCGACAACCATTGCGGCACTGTTCTTCGTGTCGCACGACCCGAACGCTGCGCTCCTCGGCACGTTCGCGGCATTTGCCGTCGCATTCTTCCTACGCGTTCCCGGTGGCATCTTCTTCGGCCACATCGGTGACAAGTACGGGCGAAAGAACGCCTTGTCGTGGACCATTCTGCTGATGGTGCTGGCCACCGCAGGCATGGGTCTACTGCCGACCTACGCCACGTTGGGTGTCTGGGCGACTTCGATTTTGGTGCTCGCTCGCTGCCTCCAAGGCTTTGCCGCGGGTGGAGAACTCGGTGGCGCCAACGCTTTCGTTTCCGAATCTGCACCGGCCCGCTGGCGCGCCACGCAAACCTCGATGGTCAATACCGGAACCTACCTGGGTTCGTTGGCAGCATCACTGATGGCATTGGGCCTGACCTCGGCCTTCACCCACGAGCAGATCCTCGAATGGGCCTGGCGAATTCCGTTCCTGCTCAGCCTCCTGATCGGTGGCATCGGTATCTGGATCCGTAGCCAGATGGAAGACACCCCGCAGTTCACCGAGCTCCAGGACAAGGGCGAGACGAAGAAGCTCCCCATCCGGGAACTGCTCAGCACCTCCGGCGGCAGCGTCGTCAAGATCATTCTGCTCGGCGCACTCATCACCGGCGGCTACTACATCGCATCCGTCTACGCGGCTACTTACCTCCAGACCACCGGCGGTCACTCCTCGCGAGTCGCATTCCTTTCGACTTCTCTTGCACTGGTACTCGGCGTCATTACGCTGCCCACCTCCGGATACCTGGCCGACAAGTACGGACGCCGTCCGGTGTTGTTCGCCGGTAGCGCCGCAGCAGTACTGCTCGGAATCCCGATGTTCATGATGATGGCCGGCGGAAGTGTCTGGCAGGCCGTGGTCGGGCAGTCCGTTCTGTTCATCTGTGTCTCCGTCGTGAACGGTGCGTCGTACGTGACCTACGTGGAAATGTTGAAAGCCTCTGTGCGATACAGCGGTCTGGCACTGGGCAACAATGTCACCAACATGTTCCTCGGCGGCACTGCACCTTTCATCGCGACGTACCTCATCACCCTGACCGGAAATTCGCTCGCCCCGGCCGGATACTTCGTATTCTGCGCCGTGATCACCTTCGTCACCGTGTTCTTCATCAAGGAAACCAAGGGCATCGCCCTGCAGGTCGACTGACCACACCGATTCCAGGACAGGAGATTTCACTGTGACCTTCGCCGACAAGCAAGCGATCACCGAAGTTCTGTACCGGTATGCCCGAGCGGTCGATCGAAAGGACTTCGACAGCGTCGGCCGCTGCTACTTCGACGACGCGATCGACAACCACGGTGGCTACATCGGAACCGTCGACGGGCTGATCGAAGATATGAAGATCCGCCACAAGACGATCGACTCGTCGATGCATGTCATTTCCAACATCTTGATCGACGTCAACGGCGATGTCGCGCAAGCGGAGTCATACTGCCTGTGCTACCTGCGCCAAGAACGCTCAGGCACGAACACCGCGCAGACACTTGCCACGATCAAATGTCGTTACGTCGACCGGTTCGAGCGACGACGCGGTGAATGGCGAATCGCCGATCGCATCGTGGTTTTCGACGAATCGCGTGAAGAGTTGGTCGAGAACGTGCTCCCGCAGAGCTGGGTCACATCACGGCGATCCTTCGAGGACCCGGTGTACACGCGGGTCCCCTGAGCACTCGCGGACGGTTTTTCACCACCCCCAACCGAGCGAACGTACCTTCCGTCGCATCTAAGGCGCCGAAAGGTACGTTCGCTCGGATTCTGTGTGCCTAACTAGCTGAACACCAACTCACCCTCGTCGACGCCGACAGTGATACTGCCGCCTTCTTCGAGGAGATCGTCGAGCAGCATGTCGGCGATCTTGTCGTCGACTACCCTCTGGATCGAACGACGCAACGGACGCGCCCCGAACTCCGGCTGATGACCATGTTCGGCGATCCAATCCACGGCGTCAGCCGTGAACTCGATCTCGATGCCCTTGGACTGCAGCCTCTTACGGCTGTCGTCGAGCAGCAAGTCCGTAATCCGGTGCAACTGCTCGGTATCGAGCTTGCGGAAGATCACGATCTCGTCGATCCGGTTCAGGAACTCCGGCCGCATCGACTCACGCAGTCGCGCCATCACACGATCACGCAATGGCTTTTCAGCCGATTCCGCGTCGCCGGTAATGAAGCCGAGCCCACCGGACTTGCTCGAGATGATGTCCGAGCCGAGGTTACTGGTCATGATCACTACGGCATTCTTGAAGTCCACCGTGCGACCCTGACCGTCGGTCAGACGGCCGTCGTCGAGCACCTGAAGCAAGGTGTTGAACACGTCCGGGTGCGCCTTCTCGATCTCGTCGAGCAGGATCACCGAGTACGGGTTACGACGCACTTGTTCCGTGAGCTGTCCGGCCTCGCCGTATCCGACGTATCCGGGAGGTGCACCGACCAACCTGCTGACCGTGTGCCTTTCGCCGAATTCACTCATGTCGAATCGCAGCATCTTGTTCTCGTCGCCGAAGAGTGTGGCAGCCAAAGCTTTTGCGAGCTCTGTCTTACCGACACCGGTCGGACCCAGGAACAAGAAGCTACCCACCGGACGATTCGGGTCACTCATGCCGGTGCGGCTACGACGCACTGCCCGCGCAATCGCGCGAACAGCGTCGTCCTGTCCGACGACACGACCGTGGAGTTCCTCTTCCAGACGGCGCAGGCGATCCTTCTCTGCCTGAGTCATCTGGCTGGCCGGGATACCCGTTGCGCGGGCGACAATTTCGGCGATCTGCTCGGCAGTCACGTCAGGTGTCTCTTCGGCCGGAGCCGCAGTTCCCGCCTTCTCGAGGCGCTGCGTCACGACGTTGATCTCGTCACGCACAGTGGAAGCCTTCTCGTACAACTCGTCGGCGACGGCTTTCTCCTTGTCGGATTCGAGCTGCTCGAGACGCTGCTGCAGTGCTGCGGTATCGACGGTCGCGGTCTTCAACCGCAATCGTGCGCCCGCCTGGTCGATGAGGTCAATTGCCTTGTCCGGCAGGAATCGATCGCCGATGTAGCGAGCGGACAGTTCAACCGCAGCGGTGATCGCCTCGTCGGTGTAGTGCACCTTGTGGTGATCCTCGTAGCGACTGCGCAAACCACTCAAGATCGCGATCGCGTCCTCGATCGACGGCTCCCCCACCTGAACAGGCTGGAAACGTCGCTCGAGTGCTGGGTCCTTCTCGATGTGCTTGCGGTATTCGTCGAGCGTGGTGGCCCCGACGATGTGGAGTTCACCGCGAGCGAGCTTGGGCTTGAGGATGTTTCCGGCATCCATCGCACCTTCGGCTCCGCCGCCGGCACCGGCGATGGTGTGCATCTCGTCGATGAAGACGATCAGTTCGTCTTTATGCTCCGTGATCTCGTCGATGACTTTGGTGAGTCGTTCTTCGAAATCACCGCGGTAGCGAGTACCCGAGACCATGTTGGAGAGCTCGAGTTGAACAATTCTCTTGCCCACCAAGGAATCCGGCACTTCGCCGTCGACGATGCGCTGAGCCAAGCCTTCGACGATCGCAGTCTTACCGACGCCCGCCTCGCCCACCAGAACAGGGTTGTTCTTGGTACGACGCGAGAGGATCTCGATAGTCTGCTCGATCTCATCAGCGCGGCCGATCACCGGATCGACACCACCGTTGCGTGCGCGGTCGGTGAGGTCCACGCCGAACTTGTCGAGCATCGGCGTAGTGGACTCCTCTTCTTCTGCAGGAACATCCGGGTTACGAACGGCATTCTGCAGCTTCTCCGGCGTAACGCCGGCAGAAGCGAGCAGACGACCGGGCGCGTGATCGAGATCGCCGGCGAGTGCAATGAAGAGGTGTTCCGGATCGATGTACGTCGATCCGAGGGCTCGGGCCAGTTGATGCGCCTCGAGTAAAGCAGTTTTGACGGCACTACTGAGCGCGGGTGCGGTGAATCCGACCTGCTCACGGCCTTGTGGGAGCCGCAAATCGACGGCGTCGACTACGGCTTTCGGGTCAGCCCCGGCGCGCTGCATTAGCGTGCGGACCGGGTCCTGCTCCGCCATGACGCGGAGAACGTGCAGTGCATCGAGATCCGAATCACCGCGAGCAGATGCTGTGCGTGCAGCTTCAGCCATGAGTTGCTGGGTGGCCCTGCTCATGAGCCGGGAAATATCGATACGACCGGGACCCTCCGGCCCGAAGAATGCTGGCATTCCGAAGCCTCCTTGCAGAAAGTTGAGCGTTACTCACTCAAGTAACATGCCCGAGGCGTAATCAATTCCCACGAGCTCGGACTACTTTCAGCAATGGAGGTCAGCCGGCTATTCCCTGCCTGTCACCATCGTCATTCGACGACGATCCGCGCCCCGACCGTGTGAACGACCTGCACGTCGGGATTCCACGGAATCAGCGCGTCGACGGATTTCTCGAGCTCGTCCAATGGCGGCAGTGTCTCAGGTCCGAGCACCGCTACGGTGGCGGTACTGCCCTGCCACGTGACACCGGTGACTTCTGCTCCGGGAGTGCCGTCGAGCCACTGTTCGGCTGCGGTCGCGATCTGCGTCGCCCACAACGACGACAGGGAATTGCCGACCATCGGAATTGCAACCACGATCAACAGGGCAGTCAGCAAGGCGTATGCCCGGCGGTGCGATGTCTTCGATATCCCGGCGTCGCGTGTGTACCCCGCGACGACGAATACGGCTGTCCCAGTGATGATCATGGCGACGACATTGGAGGCGAACAGTACGAACGCTCCCAGAGCCAGAGCCGGAGACCCGGATCCCAGACACACACCCACCACGGCCAAGGGAGGGACCAGCGAAATGGCGATGGCGACGCCGGGAAGTACGTCGCCGACGTCTTTACGCGCAACAGCGATAGCACCGACCAAACCGGTCGCCAAGGCGGCGGTCAAGTCCATCAACGTCGGCGAGGTGCGTCCGAGCACTTGCGAATTGGCCAGAACATTGGTCGGATTCGGCAGTATCTGCGCAAACACAATGCCCAATACGACGACGACGCAGATGCCACCAACGACGTACATCAGACTCCGACCGACCAACGCGCCGCGGCCGGTGGTTATGCCCAGGCCCACGCCGAGGATGGGCGTCGACAAGGGCGCGACGATCATCGCGCCGATCACGGTGGCGGTGGAATCGCTCACCACGCCGGCCACGGCGATCACCGCCGACAACGTCAGCATGACCCAGAACGCGGAACGTTTGGCCTCACTGTCCCCGACCGAAAGGTCGAGGCGTTCGTCGAGTTGCGCCAAAGTCCGTCGCTGCTCGTCGGGAATCACCCCACGCATCACGCCACCTCCGAAGAACTCCTCAAATCACCGGATACAGGATCGAAAACCTTTGCTGCATAATGCAGTTCAACTAGCACTGCCGAACGCCGGAGGAGTCGGGCGTACAGGATAAGCAGCAACGTCCATGATTACAGTGCCTTCGCACGGACCACTGTCGATCGTGGTGGTCCACGAGCCTGTCAGGGTGCCATCACTTTGCGGTGTGTAATACGCGAACGAGTGCGCCGGTGCCCATTCCTTCGGGACGCCCTCACCCATGTAGCAGTCCCATTGCCAGTCGTACGGATGAACCCAACGCGTCCCGTCCCACGTGTAGGTCGCGGGTTGCGGCAGGGTGTGATTGGCGGGCGGCGGCCCGCCGATCACGGTGGCAACGCAGGGACCGCCAGAACAATCCGTCTCGAACGTGTATGTGTCGGAGAAGTCAGGTTCCCACTGACTCGCCGCCAGACTCGTACCGTACTTCGACGCCGCAAAGCGTTTGAGTGAGTAGTCGCCGGACCAGGACGGCTGCGCCGCTCCCGCCGGCACAATTCCAGCGACCAACCCGACAGCCATGAGTGCAATCAGCAGTGCTTTTCTCATAAAAAAGTGAATCACGTGGGCCGCCCGGTATTCGAAAAATCGCTCAAATCGCCCAGACGGCCCACGTAACGGGCTCGCTCAGCCGCCGACGTACGCCGCGAGATGCTTTCCGGTGAGGGTGGAACCGTCGGCAACGAGGTCGGCGGGCGTTCCCTCGAAGACGATTTTTCCGCCGTCATGGCCGGCGCCGGGGCCTAGATCGATAATCCAGTCGGCGTGTGCCATGACTGCCTGATGATGCTCGATGACGATGACCGACTTACCGGAGTCGACAAGTTTGTCGAGCAGGCCGAGAAGCTGTTCGACGTCTGCAAGGTGGAGACCTGTCGTCGGCTCGTCAAGGACGTAGACGCCACCCTTCTCACCGAGGTGGGTAGCCAACTTGATTCGCTGCCGCTCGCCGCCGGACAGTGTCGTGAGCGGCTGGCCGATACGGAGGTAGCCCAGCCCGACGTCGACGAGTCGAACCAGAATTTTGTGGGCCGGCAACAGCTTTGCCTCGCCGGCGCCGAAGAACTCCTCAGCCTCGGCCACCGACATCGCGAGCACCTCGCTGATGTCCTTCCCACCGAACTTGTACTCCAGAACGTCGGCCTGGAATCGCTTGCCTTCGCACTCCTCGCAGATGGTCGCAACCCCGGCCATCATTGCCAAGTCACTGTAGATAACGCCGTTGCCGTTGCACGTCGGGCAGGCACCCTCGGAGTTGGCACTGAACAGCGCGGGCTTCACAGAGTTGGCCTTCGCGAATGCCTTACGAATCGGGTCGAGCAATCCGGTGTACGTCGCGGGGTTACTGCGCCGCGAGCCCCTGATCGCGCCCTGATCGATGGCAACCACACCATCGCGTTTCGACAGCGAACCGTGGATCAGCGAGCTCTTACCCGACCCTGCCACGCCGGTCACCACAACCAAAACACCAAGTGGCACATCGACATCGACGTTCTGCAAGTTGTGCGACGTGGCGCCGCGAATCTCCATCGCGCCGTTGGATTCACGCACACTTTCCTTGATCACAGCCCGGTCGTCGAAATGTCGGCCGGTGATGGTGTCACTGGCCCGCAACCCTTCGACACTCCCCTCGAAACAGACTGTGCCACCGCCACTACCGGCGCCGGGGCCAAGATCGACAATGTGGTCGGCGATCACAATCGTCTCCGGCTTGTGCTCGACGACGAGCACCGTGTTGCCCTTGTCTCGCAGGCGAAGCAACAGGTCGTTCATCCGTTGGATGTCGTGGGGATGCAGACCGGTAGTGGGCTCGTCGAAGACATAGGTGATGTCCGTGAGCGATGATCCGAGATGTCGAATCATCTTGGTACGCTGCGCTTCACCACCCGACAGCGTCCCGGAAGGCCGGTCCAGGCTCAGGTATCCCAACCCGATTTCGACAAAAGAATTGAGGGTGTCCGAAAGCGTCTCCAACAACGGAGCCACCGAGGGTTCCTTCACCCCAGCGACCCACACGGCGAGGTCACTGATCTGCATTGCACAGGCGTCGGCAATGCTGATGCCCTTGATCTTCGACGACCGGGCCGCCTCACTGAGACGGGTGCCGTCGCACTCCGGACAAGTGGCGAAGGTGATTGCCCGCTCCACGAACGCGCGGATATGCGGCTGCATCGCATCCACGTCCTTGGACAGGAACGACTTCTGGATCTGCGGAATCAGGCCCGTGTACGTCAGGTTGATTCCTTCGACCTTGATCTTGGTTGGCTCCTTGTAGAGGAGATCGTTCAGTTCCCTCTTGGTGTACTTCTTGATCGGCTTGTCGGGATCGAAGAAACCGCAGCCGCGGTAGATACGGCCGTACCAGCCGTCCATGCTGTAGCCGGGAATGGTGAGTGCGTTCTCGTTGAGCGACTTACTGTCGTCGTACAGCGCCGTCAGGTCGAAATCGCTGACCGAACCACGGCCCTCACATCGCGGACACATACCGCCGGTGATGCTGAAGCTCCGACGCTCCTTGGTCTCACGGCCGGCGCGCTCGATGGTGATCGCACCGGCGCCGGAGGCCGACGCGACATTGAAAGAGAACGCCTGAGACGAGCCGATGTGCGGCTTTCCGAGTCGGCTGAAAAGGATGCGAAGCATCGCGTTGGCATCGGTAGCGGTTCCGACCGTCGAACGGGGGTCGACGCCCATCCGCTGCTGGTCGACGATGATCGCGGTTGTCAGCCCGTCGAGAACATCGACGTCGGGCCGAGCCAACGTCGGCATGAAGCCCTGGACAAACGCGCTGTACGTCTCGTTGATCATCCGCTGCGACTCCGCAGCGATCGTGCTGAAGACCAGTGAACTCTTTCCCGAACCCGAAACGCCGGTGAACACTGTCAACCGTCGCTTCGGGATTTCGACACTGATGTCCTGGAGGTTGTTCACTCGCGCGCCCTGCACGCGGATGAGGTCGTGACTGTCGGCAAGATGCTGCGTGGTCGACGCGTCCACCTTCCCTCGCTTGGCTGTGCTCGTGGCAGTCCGCGCGGCAGTGCTCACTCTGGTCTCCATCTGTCAGTCGTGTCCGTCTATACAAATACTTAGCCGTGACGGCTGGATAGCTCAGCGCAATTCTCGGATGCAGTCACGATAGTTGCGATTCGGGCGTCGGCGCTTCTCGATTCCTGACCGGTCTTGTCACCTGTTTCGAGACGCACGACGGCAATCCCACCGTCGTTTGCGCAGCATCCCGTCGATAGACGCTGGGAGGAACTCCCACCAACTCGGTGAAACGACTACTGAAGGTACCGAGCGAGCTGCAACCGACCTCGAAACAGACCTCCGTGACGCTGAGGTCGCCGCGACGCAGCAACGCCATCGCGCGCTCGATGCGCCGCGTCATCAGATAGGCGTACGGAGGCTCTCCGTAGGCAAGACGGAATTGGCGGCTGAGGTGCCCGGCCGACATGTTCACGCCGCGCGCGAGCGCCTCGACATCCAGCGGCTTCGCGTACTCACGGTCGATCCGGTCACGAACGCGGCGCAGCAGCGCGAGATCGAGCAGTCGTTGTGCTTCGGCGGTTGTGCTGGTCACCTGATCGATCGTGCCACGTCTCAATCGCGTTGTGCACCCGAAGCCAATCGTTTCCAGAGCTTCTCGAGTGGCGTCGAAACCAGGAGCAACAGCAACGGGTAGTAAGTCGTGGCGGGAATCAGCACGCTGATCAGCAGCGCCACAACGAGGATCAACGTCGTGACTGTCGTCGCTGCAACGCTTGACGACGCATCGCCTTCACTCAGCTCCGGCTTCCGATCCAGGCCCCAAGCCATCACCGCGAGACATCCCGCGCTGACCGCCATCGTCCCGATATACAGCGCCCTCGTTGTCGTCTCCACGGATGCCGTAGCCACCAAAGCTGTGGGAAACGGCAGGAAGACGATTGTCAGCGCCCAGAGCGCCAAGCTCCGAACCACGGCTGCGTCGCCGTCGATCACGAAGCGAAGTAACCGATGCTGAGACCACCAAAACCGAAAGATGACCAGAAAACTGAGTCCGAAGGCATAGAACTGAGCCGCATGCTCCCGAAGTAGTTCCGCTGTCGTACCGTCGTGATCGCTGGTCAATTCGACCAGCGGAAGCACCAGCAGGGTGATCGCGATTGCCGCAATTGCATCGATGAAGGTGACGTACCGTTCGAAGTAACGTGTCCGTTCTGCAGTCTCTGCCATCGCGGAAGCATAAGCGCCACAAACGAAACCCGCAGGTCTCTGACTACTTCTCGACATTTACGACATTCGATAACGCCGTCACCAGATCCGCGGGTTCGTCGATGTACAAACTGACTCTGTCGACGGATCCACTGCGGCGATAGCGCGGAATCATCGACGGTAATCCAGCGGGAATCGGTTGTTTCAGAACAACATCGATGTTGGTACCGTCCAGGTTCGGCAGCACCAGTCGACCACCTTCCAACGCTGGTGCCGTATCGCCGTATCGGCGACTACAGCGGGCCGACGCAATGAGTGCGCGATCGATCGAGATGACAACCTTGCCCGATTGCCGCACCACAAAACGAGAATCGGTCACAAAGTGCGGGTGCACACGATGAACGGCGAGGTAGCCGAACAACGCGAGTAACGACCACACCGATACCACTGCGAGAATCGCACTGAGCCACATCCACGGAATCAGGAGATGCAGAACTGCAATTTCGACGACAGTGGCAATACCGAAAGCTACGGGGAGAACCAGTGATCCCCCACTGGCCCGAATGGGAATACCGCCGGACTCGACACCTTTGTCTCGTCCACGCAACCAGAACCACAACGACTGGTAGGCAAGGAGTTCCGTCCGAATCGGCCGCCAGAACGGGGAATCGCCGAGCACCTCGGATACCGAGGCGGTAGCTCCCAGTCCACGACGGCGGCACTCCACATACGCTCTCACGAACCCGAGGAGGACAAACAACGCCAACGGCGCTTCGACAGCGAGAAAGAGCAGTACCGCCTGCCCTGCCGTGAGAATGCCAGTCACGACGAATGCCCCGTTGATAAGGAAGACCAGAGCGGTTACTAATTGCATTCTTCGATGAAAAGCTTTGGTGCTCAGAGGTTTCATTTACGATCTCCCGTCACAGTCATTCTCGCGAGAAGAGCGCGTTGAACTCGCAGCACCTCCTCGCGTTGCGCCGGATCGGGAATGACATCTTCGAGCAAGACGGGCATCTGTGATCCGAAGCCGGCAGTATCAGCCTTCAGGTTTGAAACCGCCTGTTCATCGAATTGGTCGAGAAGTCTCCGCGAAAGTCCTTCGATTTCCTCCTCGACCAAATCCAATTCGCACCCTTCCAGATTCGACCAATCGGACAGGAGCGCAAGATAAATCGGTCGCGCCTTGTCGTCCGCAATTGCCGACGTGTAGGACAGCAGAAATTCCTCGGGAAGGTTGCCGGTCATTGCCAGCACTTCCAGGAGGTCTCGTTCACGTTCGAGCGCAACATGAACCGCGGTTGACTGGGCAGTGTCGATTGCATGTGTGAGAGCACGCGCAACCTCTGCGGGCAACGCGGAAATGGGTCGGCCGTTCTCCGCATCGGCGAGCATCGCAGTGAGCCCGCCGTGGCGCCGCGCCAACTTCGCCTGTTCAGCTTCCACCGACCCGATCAATGCACGCAGGTCGGCAACGGTATCGCTCATACCTTCGTCCAACTCATCGGCGGAAAACAGTGCCGCTATCGAGCCCAGCGGCACCCCGCGCTCAGCCAGCCACCGGATTCGAACCAGACGTACGACGTCGTCCATCGTGTACTCGCGGTACCCGTTCGCACGTCGATCCGCTTCTCGCAGTAGCCCGAGTCGGTGGTAGTGCCGCACGGTTCTCGGTGTGGTCTGTGCAGCATCGGCAAGCTGACCTATACGCATGCCCACAGTCTGAACCATGACGCTGCGTCAAGGTCAAGAATGACAGTGAACAGAGCTGTGCCCCAGCGAAGATAGTCGCTGGGGCACAGTCGTTCCTTACATCGAACTAGGCGGTGATACCGAGTTCACGCAGACGCTCCTTGTACAGCTCGATGTTTCCGAGCTTGACGTCCTCGTAGCCGCGAACCATGTCGGGCAGCCCTGCGATTTCCACTGCGCGGGCGTACCCGTCGGCAGCAAGTGTGCTGGACAGGTCACCGATCAGGCACTCGTACTGAGCCAGCAGTTCACGCTCGATCTTGCGGACATGCATGTAGCCGAAGGGATCGAGCTTGGTGCCGCGAAGCTTCTTGCCCTTTGCCAGAACTTTCAGTGCCACATGCGACTTGGGTCCGAGGCCGATCTTCTTCTTGCGTCCCATCACCTTGAGAATCGGCGGGTGGAGCTTGTAGGTCAGGTTCTCCCCGGCCGGAACCTGCGACTTGACGTCCTCGATGAAGGCGGGGTCAACCAGCATCCGAGCAACTTCGTACTCGTCCTTGTAGGCAGTGAACTTGAACAGACCGCGGGCGACCGCTTCACTGAAGTCGGTTCGCTCGGTTGCAGCGCGCTCAGCAGTCCAGACG
The DNA here is from genome assembly GCF_002245895.1 of Rhodococcus sp. OK302. Taxonomy (NCBI): domain Bacteria; kingdom Bacillati; phylum Actinomycetota; class Actinomycetes; order Mycobacteriales; family Nocardiaceae; genus Rhodococcus; species Rhodococcus sp. OK302. Next base: position 1,904,592 of record NZ_NPJZ01000001.1, on the reverse strand, counting down.
GCTTGAACTTGGTCGATGTAACGCTTCGCAACCTTGACGGACTGGAACTCGATCAACTGTGCTGCACGCAGTTCCACCAATCGAAGTGTTTCTCCCGTGAGGCTTGTTCCGGCGAATACATGTGCCGGTACGACAACCGGTGCCCGAACGGACTTGGCCGGCGTGATGACGGCTTCGAATGCAGCGGGGTCGGCGATTGCGACGCGGCCCCAGCGGAACGCTGCGATATTCGACTCCACCGCAACACCATTGATTCCGATTGCTTCTTCGATCGACTCGGCTGGCAGACGGAGTCCACCGCTCTGGTAGGCCGCGCCGATCAACAAGAAGTTGGCAGCAGCGGTGTTACCGAACAACTCCTGCGCCGCGGCCAATGCGTCGAAGGAGCGCAGGGTCCGCGATACCTTGTCCAGGCGAGCCAGAAGAGATGTCTCTTCGGGGTAGCGAACAGCCTTGTCGTACACCATGTCGCCGGTGGGAGTCTGCGACGTCGACGCGATGGAGATGGTCGATTCGTGGTTTCCGTATTCGAGGTTCTTGTTGTCCGTCGCGGTCAGTAGATCGAACGCAACGATGCAGTTGGCACTGCCGGGAGTAAGTCGGTTGGACGGTTCGAGTGCTCCCTCACTGAAACGTAGGTGGGAGACAACGGGTCCGGCCTTCTGACTCAGTCCGATCTGGTCCAAACTTTCAACCTCGAGTCCGGCGCGCAGTGCCGCCGTTGCCAATACCTGGTTGACGGTCACGATGCCCGTGCCGCCGATACCCGCGAGAAACACGTTCTGCGTAGCCGTGAGTGGACCGAACTCCGGGTCGAGGACAACCGGCGGCTGCGGGCGAACTACCTTGGGCGCCTTCTTGCCCGGAACCAACTCCACGGTCACGAAGGACGGGCAATCGCCGTCGAGGCACGTGTAGTCGGTGTTGCAGGATGTCTGATCGATCTTCGTCTTGCGGCCGAATTCCGTGTCCACCGGCTGAACCGACAGGCAGTTGGACTTGACGCCGCAGTCGCCACAGCCTTCACACACTGCTTCGTTGATGACAACACGGGTGTTGCGCGTCGGCAGAGTGCCGCGCTTACGCTGACGACGCGCGTCGGCTGCACAGTGCTGGTCGTAGATCAGAACCGTGACGCCCTTGATCTCGCGGAGTTCCTTCTGCGCCTCGTCGAGACGATCACGATGCCAGAGCTTGGTGCCCTTGGCCAAAGCCCGTTTGCTGTGCCGCGCGGGATCGTCGGCGCAGATGATGATCGCTTTGACACCTTCGGTGGTCAACTTGTGGCTGAGCTGTGCAACGGAGAGCGCACCTTCCGCATCCTGCGCGCCGGTCATTGCCACTACCTCGTTGTAGAGCAACTTGTAGGTGATGTTCACACCGGCAGCAATGCACGCCTGGACCGCCAACTGGCCCGAGTGGAAGAAGGTTCCGTCGCCGACATTCTGAAACAGGTGCGGTACGTCGGTGAAAGGGGCCTGACCGATCCACTGACTACCCTCGCCGCCCATCTGGGTCAGCCCGGTGACTGCACTGTCCTCACGTCCGGACATCGTGACCAAGGTATGGCAACCGATTCCGCCACCGCCGATGGAACCCTCGGGGATCGCGGTGGATCGGTTATGGGGGCACCCGCTGCAGAAGTACGCGGTTCGCTTGGCGGAGAGGACATTCAGCGACAAGGGAGCGGGAAGGGTGCGCTTGAGTTCGACGTGCGGCTTCAGCACCCGGCGCAGCGGGGCCAGTAGCCGGCCGGCGGTAAGTTCGCCGCTGGCAGGCATGAGAAGGCGACCTTGACCATCGCGCTTGCCGATAATCCGGGGAGCGTCGTCGACGCCGTACAGGATTTCGCGGATCTGCGCCTCGATGAACGCAGTTTTGTCTTCGACCACGATGATCTGTTCGAGTCCGGCGGCGAACTCGCGCACCGTGTCTCCGACGACCGGGTACGGCATGCCGATACGGAACAAACGAATTCCGGCGCGGTGCAAAGCTTCATCGTCGACGCCCAGGTCTGCGAGAGCCTGACGCACGGAATCGAATGTGGTTCCGGTGGCCGCGATACCGATCTTTGCACCGGAGGGATCAACCTCGATGACGTCGAGATTGTTGGCGGCGCCGTACGCGTGAACCAGATCCCAACGCGGGCCGTACAAATCGGCTTCGGCAATCACACTGTCCGGCGGGGCTGCCATCTGCCGCTGCTTGTACACAAACGGCTTACCCTCGAACTGAACCTCGGGGACCACGATGTCGAAGTCCGCGATGCTGCCGTCCACCGTCCAGGCTCCGTCTGCGACGTCCGCGACAATCTTCAGTGCCACAACACAACCCGAGACACGGGAGAGCGCAACTGCATGCATGCCCATCGTGATGATCTCTTCGGCATTGCGGGGGAACAGAACCGGCACTCCCATTGCGGCGAGAGAGCGTTCACTCACTGCGGGAACCGTCGACGACTTGGATGCCGGGTCGTCACCGACCAGCAGCACCACTCCCCCTTTGGGGTTGACGCCGTACATGTTTGCGTGGCGGATGGCGTCGGTCGCGCGGTCGACGCCGGGCCCCTTGCCGTACCAAATTCCTGTGACACCGTCGTGTGTTGCTGTGCCCACTGGCAGATCGGTCTGGCTTCCCCAGACCGCAGTGGCAGCGAGTTCCTCGTTGAATCCGGGAACAAACGTGATGTCGTGTTCCGCCAGGACCTTGGGCATTCCGTGAAGCATCTTGTCGACGCCACCCAACGGGCTGCCTTGATATCCGGAGACGAAGGTAGCGATGCGCTTACCCGCACGGATGTCGCGGACGTGCTGTTCGACGAACCCGCGTGCAATTGCCTGAACACCGGTGAGCAACACCGGGCCCGATCCCGACCGGTACCGATCATCGAGGTCGTAGGGCTTGGTCTGGGCTACGCCCGACACCAGTTCAGTCATCGTGACCACCGTTCCCATCTGAAGCGCACCTGAACACACCCCATATTTCGATCTGTTCAGATGATCGTTATCCAGGTATGAAAAAGCGTCAACACTAGGGACTGGAACTATTCATTTCGCTCATTTGTGAGCTGGATCACGTTGCTTAGTTCATCGAAACTGCCAGTTGGAGACGCATTCGTGGCCACAACAGAAATCAGTCCCGAATTCGGCTTGACCTTGACGCAACGTCAACTTACATACTGAACTCAGGAATCAGGGCAAGAAAGGAAGGCAGCGTGGTGAACGAATGGTCCATCCAAGAGCTCGCGAAGGCCGCGGGAACCACCAGCAGAACCCTTCGCCACTACGGCGAACTCGGACTTCTCGAACCCAGCCGAACCGGCACCAACGGGTACCGCTTCTACAACGAGCACGCACTCATCCGCCTGCAACGGATCCTGCTGCTGCGAGAACTCGGACTGGGGCTACCGGCCATCGCGGAAATCCTTGCCGGTGAAAGAGATACGACAAGCGCGCTGCTTACTCATCTGGACCTGCTCGAGCAAGAGAGATCTCGCATCGAACGCCAGATCGAATCCGTGACAACGACATTGAAAAAAACACAGAGAGGCCAGGCACTCATGCCCGAGGAAATTTTCGACGGTTTCGACAACAACCAATACAAGGACGAGGTGATCGAACGTTGGGGTAAGGACGCGTACAGCCGCGGCGACACATGGTGGCGCTCGATGACCGAGAAAGACAAGAAATCGCACCACAGCGCACAGCAGGACATTGCCGCAGCCTTCGGCGACGCCGCAGTCCGGGGCCTCGGACCCACCGACCCCACTGTTCAAGAGATCACTCATCGACAGTTCGAGTGGATCAAAATCGGTTGGCAGGGAAGAACACCGAGAGCCGACGCATTCATCGGGCTAGGTCGAATGTATGTCGAAGATCCACGGTTCAGAGCCAACTACGACGCTCACGGCGGCGGGACAGCGGAGTTGATCCGCGATGCGATGGAGGTCTACGCCGAGAACCACTTACGCTGAATCTGCCCGACCAACCGTCAACTGAGAAGCGAAAGCCGGTGGGCAGCGGCAATCGCTTCGTCGCGAGAATGAACCCCGAGCTTTTGGTAGAGACTTCGGATGTGGCTCTTCAGAGTGTTGGGCGAGACAAACAACTTTTGCGCGATGTCCGCGCGGGAGAGATTGTCGGCCAGTTCCCGCAATACATCTGCTTCGCGACTTGTAAGCGTGACACGTTCGATAGCGGACGGGTAGATCTCGGCCACTTCGGAATCCAGAAATTCTGCAACCAGCACACCACCGTCAGGATCCTGAGCGTCGAGTTGCGTGATCAGGTCCCGCGGAACCGTGGCCAACGCCGACAATGCGCCCGAAGCAGCAATCGAGGCGCGAGCCGACGCCCACGAAGCGGACGCCTCCGGTTGCCTCCCCACGCTCTGATGCGCCATTGCTTCGATCAAGTGCGCTTCGACTCGAACCCTGGCGAAATGGTTTTCACTCCAGTCGATTTCACTGCACACACGTAGCGCCTGCTCGGGGTTTCCGGTCAGCAACTGTGCGCGTGCCGCCGATATGGCAACTATCGGCGGCGGGCTGTCGAAGGCACTGACCTCGTCAAGCGCCTTCTCCCCTTCCCCCGCTGCAAGCAACAGGTCGACTCGTGCTGCGGCGAGCATCGCAGTACCGATCGAACCGGGGCAGATGACGGGCGGTTCGTTGGTAGCGACCGCCCGCTGAAGAGTGACGAGTCCCCCGAAATCATCTCGGGTTGCCAGTGCCCAGCGCGCCCGGGCATACGCTGCGAATGCCCAGAGATCCCCCGCCGGCGAGATGCTGTCGAGAATCTCGATCGCCGAAGCGGCGCCTCGAAAATCCAACGCGTCCAGGGCAACCCACACCCGGGCGATTGCAGCGCCGATATGGGACGGAGGTCCTAGCCATCCCCGAACATTGGGATGGGTACTTTCTTCGTCGAGCCACCGCGACGCCTCCGAAAAGTTGCCGCGCAAGGTTTCGTTGAGTGCGGAATTTCCGGCCGCATGTCGTGCCACAAAGCACGGGCCGTACTCGAGCCCACCCCGGTACGCAATCGACAACACGTCCTGCGCCTCGTCGAAGTTGCCGACCAGTTGGTGCGAAACACCCCAGATCAGTTGCAGCGCCGGTAGCTGAACCCCGAAATCCTTTTTCTGCTCGCCGCTCAATCCAGCGGCCACATGGGAAAGCTTACGAGCGATCCCGGCAGAGCGTAGGTACTCACCGGAGGCCCGCAGAATCACGATCTGAACGGTTCCGCTGTTCAGTAGGGCGAGTGCGTCCGCACCGCCGCCCAGAGCTCGCAATTTCGAGACGTCCGACGGCAATGTGTTGTTGCCTGTCGACTGTGTACGCAATCGGCGCTCCAGTAGGTCGCGTCCGATCTGCATGGCGGGATATAACGACATGATGTGATCAGGCATGGACCACAAAGCTTTTCGGGCCAATCTGCCATGATCTACCAGGAGATCTGCCCAATACCTATCGAGGATCTCGGCCACCGTCGACCATGCTTGTGCATCGAGTGCGTAGCGCACCGCACCGGCAATGTCAGCCGATTCAAGGCAATGCTCGGAGAGCTGAACCAATCGAGCGGGAGAATCACCGCCGATATCGTCGCCGATCCTCATCAGTGCTTCTCGAACTGCCGGCGCAAAGTACCACCGCGCCGGACTCTCGTCTGCCATCCGGAAGAGAAGGCCGACCGATTCGAGTCTGCCGACCAGAGTCGCCGCGTCGTCGTTCCCGGTGACCAACCGAGCTATCTCGGGGGTCACGGTCCGTGCAACGGACAGTGTCAGCGCAAAGTTCGATAGCTCAGTCGGTTTCGATTCTCGGAGGGTCTGTCGCTTCATGTACACATACAGCGCCTGATCGATGCGTTGCTGAATTTTCTCGTGACTACGCAATCGCACCGGCAGCGCGTTCACGACATTCGATGCCAGCTTCATCAACGCCGGTACGCCTGCGAGTTGCTCACAGATTGAATGAACAATATTGGAGGACAGTGCGATTCCGGCGCTCGAGAACAACGCAACCGACTCTTCGAGGGTGTACCTCAAATCGTCTACGGACAGATACTCGTCGATAGCGACGCAGTCAAAAATGTCGCTGATCGATCGATCCTGGAGCGTCACAATCACTTTTAGACCCGATACCTCCGCCAGCAAGGAAGCGAGCTGGATTCCGAGGCCGACCCCGTCCACCAAATCGATTCGGTTGAACACGACAACAAACGGGATACTCGACGATAGAAGGTACTCGCGGACTGCACGTTCGGGATCTTCATGCTCGGCCGGCCCACTCAACGCCACGCAGGAATCCTGAATTACGGCGAGCGCGTTGTTCCAGTAGTCGATCCGATCCATCCGCTCCGTCGGCGCCGGCACCCACACCACCGGACGGGTCGGCACCGGACCCATCGCGGACAACCACAATCCGGCAAGTTCGGTTTTTCCGAAACCCTGTGGCGCATCGAGCACCGTCAACCCGGCGGGTGCCTGCATCCTCTCGATGAGTCGCGCCCGAAGCGTCGTCGATGTTGTTCCCACGAGCCTGCGCCGCAAGGAAACGTGACTGCGAAAACCCTGTCCGACGCGAGCCGATTTTGATCCGGATATCACGATGTACCTGACACCTCGTGTCGATCGGAAACAGATCTCGCGTCAAGGCAAGAAGTCCCCACAGATCCGCGCATGGTAACGACAATAGACATATCCGAATGGCATCGCGAGACTGCGCCGCGCCAAAATATGCCCGTTTTGTCTCATCCTGTGCACTCCGTCACTTATCGCGACCATTTTGTCGAAATACCATCTGACCTGGCGCAATTTCCTTATGATGCCCGGATCCCGAGAACTGACGACGCCCGGACCGCAACAAACCGTTAAACAGAAACCTCCACGGAGGCCTTGTCCTCCGGATCATGGCTGGCAGCGCCGAATACCGCGACCGCGACCGCGCCGGCGATGGCACCCACAAATCCCACGACTGCCAACCATTCCAGGCCGGGCCGTGACGCGTCACCGAGAATCATCACACCCACGATCCCCGGCACCACGGTTTCGCCGACGACAAGAGCCGCCGTCGCACCGTTCACCGAGCCGAGTTGCAACGCAACGGTGTGAAGATAAAAGCCACCGAGACCGGTGACCGCGATCGCCCAGGCCGCCGGATCTCGCAGCAGCACAGCAACATCGAAAGGGTCGATCCCTTCGACAACTCGAACTGCAATAGCCAGACCACCGAACAGGACTCCGGAGATCAATCCGGAGACGACGGCAGCTCGGGACCCGAGCCATCGGATCAGGCCCACGCCGATCAGCAGAACCGCAGTCGATCCGGCGAGAACTCCCCAATGCACTGCGGCATTCGAACTGCCTCCGCCGGCATCACCGGCCGAGACCCCGAGAAGTAGCAGCGACACGATCACGGCACTGATAGCGAACCAGTCGCGTCGGTGAAGTTGAATTCCGAGCACCACGGTGCCCAGGACCGCAGTGATGACCAAGTTGGCACTGATGACGGTCTGCGACAAGAAAAGTGGAATGAGTCGCGCGGACACGGCGCTGCCGGCGAAACCGACTACGTCGAGAAGCGTTCCGACGATGAAGGACACCGTCAGTACGGCCGCAAACGTCGAACGCATCGTCGGTCCACCCGACGCCGTCACATGGCGATCGTCCCCGCGAAGTTCCGCGGCGGCGGCAGACTTCCGCGCACCGTAGGCCTGCATCACCGACGCGACGCCGTAGCCCACGCAGGCAACCAAGGCCGCGATCAGGCCGATCAGCACGATAACCCAAGGTGAGGTCCGACATCGTCCGTCATCATGTCCACTCTGCCGCACCTTGCCCTGAAATTTGTCTGATTACTGCACACTCCCCCGGAACCCAGCAAGTCAATTTTGCACAACTAGGTTGTGCACAACTAAACATTGCGCTACAGTCTTCCTTGTGACCAACCCGCTCGCCCTCGACCACCAGGTGTGCTTCGCCCTCTACTCGGCGTCGCGTGCCACCACCGCCGCTTACCGAGCCATGCTCGACGACCTGGGAATCACCTACCCCCAGTACCTCGTCCTGCTGACGCTCTGGGAACGCGACGGCCGGGGAGTTCGCGACATTTGCGAAGCACTCGATCTCGACACCGGCACCCTCTCGCCGCTTCTCAAGCGGCTCGAAGGTTCAGGACTGATCGAGCGTCGACGCCTCTCCACCGACGAGCGGCGCGTCGAAATCCACCTGACCGAGGCCGGCGCAACGCTGCGTTCCAAGGCGGAAGACATCCCGGCCAGGCTCGCAGAAGCTACCGGTCTGAGCCTGAGTGAACTCGGCGAACTCCGCGAGGTTCTGGTCCGACTCGGCAAAACACTTCAATCATCGAACGCACACTCCGACGGAAAGAAGAAGCCATGAACATCGTGTACACCGCAGAAGCGCTCGCCACGGGCGAAGGACGCAACGGTCATGCTCGCACCTCCGACGGACGCCTCGATCTCAATCTGGCGATCCCCAAGGAAATGGGTGGTAGCGGCGACGGCACCAACCCCGAGCAGCTTTTTGCGGCCGGGTACGCAGCCTGCTTCCACTCTGCGCTGCAGATGGTCGCCCGCGCCGAGAAGGCAAACGTCGCAGATTCTGCTGTAGGCGCCCGCGTCGGCATCGGCCCCAACGGAGCCGGAGGCTTCGGTCTCGCTGTGACGCTTGAAGTTTCACTCCCACACTTGTCCCATGACCAGGCCGTCGAGCTGACGGAGAAGGCACACCAGGTGTGCCCGTACTCCAACGCAACTCGCGGCAATATCGAGGTCACCCTCGAAGTAACCAAGGAAGACGACTAATGAGCACCACCAACCCCACTGTCAGCCGCGAAATCCGACTCGCATCACGCCCCAACGGGTGGCCCACCGCCGAGAACTTCTCGCTGGAAGAGGCTGCGCTCCCCGAACTCGAAGACGGCCAGATCCTGGTGCGTAACATCGCAATTTCGGTTGATCCGTACATGCGTGGACGCATGAACGACGTGAAGTCGTACCTGCCGCCGTTCCAGATCGGAGCTCCGCTCGACGGCGGCGCTGTTGGCGAAGTTATTGCATCCAAGTCTCCTGACCGGGCTGTCGGCGACGTCGTCGTCCACGGTCTCGGATGGCGCGAATATGCCGTTGTCGACGCTGCGACGGCTGGGCCTGCCGATACGTCCATCGCTCCCGCCACGGCCTACCTGGGCGCGCTCGGCATGACCGGCCTGACCGCCTACGCCGGTCTCACTGCTGTGGCCGAGTTCAAAGAAGGCGATACCGTTTTCGTGTCCGGCGCAGCCGGAGCTGTCGGTTCGCTCGTGGGCCAGATCGCAAAGCTGTTGGGCGCCAAGCGCGTTATCGGTAGCGCGGGTTCACCGGCCAAGGTTGCACGTCTGCTCGAGCTTGGCTTCGATGCGGCGTTCAACTACCACGACGGCTCGGTCACCGAACTCCTTGCAGCAGCCGCACCGGAGGGCATCGACGTCTACTTCGACAACGTCGGCGGCGAACACCTCGAGGCAGCGATCAACTCCATGAACCAGGGTGGCCGAATTGCCCTGTGCGGAGCCATTGCTCAGTACAACACCACCGAGAAGCCCACGGCTCCCCACAACTTGGCGGCAGTTATCGGCAAGGGTCTCACGCTGCGCGGGTTCCTGGTCGGCGGCTACCGCCACCTCGGACCCGAATTCCGCACCCACATGGCAAGCTGGCTTGCCGACAACAAGATCGAGTGGGACGAGACGATCGTCGAAGGACTGGAGAACGCTCCGCAAGCCTTCATCGATCTGATGCGCGGCGCGAACACCGGCAAGATGGTTGTCACGCTGTAGCTTTCACAGGTACATCTTTCATGACCGGCGATGGCCGCGAATCACTGGGATTCGCGGCCATCGTCGTCGTGGATCAGATTCCGAACGACACTCCGGTCAACTTCTCGGACAAAGTCCACAGGCCGGCTGCGGTCTTCTTGTCATGTGACTTCTTGTTCGAGCCAACAACTTTCGGATATCCCCGCTGCTCGAACGGTCCGTCGGGCCCGATGTAGCTGCCACCGAACGCGTCGGGCGCCGTAGCCGCCCACAACTCCGGCAAGGCACCCATCTGCGCGGACTGCGCGACCAGATTGCCGATGCCCATCAGCTTGTCGTGGATCGACTCGGTGTGCCCCTGCAGGTTCGTCGCCGCATAACCGGGGTGCGACGCCAATGCCTTCAGCGTCGAACCGGAAGCCGCCAGCCTGCGTTGAAGTTCATACGTGAACAGAAGATTCGCGAGCTTGGACTGCCCGTAGGCGCGCCACCGGTTGTACTTGCGGTGCTCGAAATTGAGATCGTCGAGATCGATAGTGCCCAACTGATGCATCATGCTGGACATCGTGACGACGCGGTCGGTCAGCTTGTCCTTCAACAGTCCGGTCAGTGCGAAGTGGCCGAGATGGTTGGTACCGATCTGCATTTCGAAGCCGTCCACCGTTCGTCGGAACGGCACCGCCATCACCCCGGCGTTGTTCACCAGGACGTCAACGGCATCGGTGGCATCGGCGAACTCGCGTACCGACGACAGATCGGAGAGATCAAGTTTGCGCACCACGGCATTCGAGCCGATTTCAGCAGCGACTACATCCGCTTTCGATGTGTTCCGACACGCCAGCACGACGTCGGCGCCGGCTTTACCCAGCGCCCGCGCGACCACTTCCCCCAACCCACTGTTCGCGCCCGTCACGACAAATTTTCGTCCGGTCTGATCGACAACGTCATCTGCAGTCCACTTGGTCATGAAATCCAGCGTACGTGCGCTACCCAGCGGTAGGAATGGCTGAACTTCTGATCACTGTTTCCGTTTGGCTTTGATCGGCTTGGCACCCGGCGCCGGCGCTGTGGGTGCCGGCTTCGGCGCGGGTTCCACGTCGGCTTCGCGTTTCTCCGCGGCAATTTTGCCGTACACAAAATGCTGTTGAGCCAAGGTCCAGCAGTTGTTGCTGACGAAGTAGATCAGGATTGCGACCGGCGCGAAGGAACCGAACGCGATCACGCCGACCGGAAACACCCACAATGCGAGTTTGTTCATAATTGCCGTTTGCGGGTTGGCAATCCCGGAATCAACCTGCCGCGCGACCGATGCTCTCGACGTGAAATGTGTCGCCACGGCCGCAAAGACCATCAGGGGAACAGCGACCAGGACGATGGACAATCTGGTGACGTCGCCGAACGCTTCCAATTGGGCGGCCGGACTCGAAATCATGGCCGACAGCGGCGCCCCGAACAACTTCGCGTCAAGAAATGACTGCACGTCGGAAGCGCTGAAGAAATAGTTGGCCGTATTCGCATTGTCCGCGATCGACATTGGCTCGGTCGGGCTGAGAAACGGGAGGTGGGAGGCCGCTCCGGTCCGATTGAACGAGCGGAGGACGTGATAGAGCCCGATGAAAACAGGTGCCTGAACAAGCATCGGCAGACACCCGAGCAACGGGCTGTAGTTGTGCTCCTTCTGCAACTTGCTCATCTCCACGGCAAGTTTCTGCCGGTCGCCGGCGTACTTCTTCTGCATCACCTTGATCTGCGGTTGCAGCTTCTGCATCACCAGTTGAGTGCGAACCTGCTTGACAAAAGGTTTGAACAGAATCGCCCTGAGCGTGAACACCAGGAATACCACCGACAGCGCCCACACGATGCCGTTGTCCGGCGATCCGGAAACAAAAGAAAAGACCTTGTGCCAAAACCACAGAATTGCGGACACGGGGTAATAGATAAAATCGAGCATGATGAATGAACCTCGCCAAGAGGGACGTTCGGAGAATCCGAACGCGGGAATGGTCGTGGACTGAGCCAGAGAGACCGACCTACGACGGGTTCAACCCCGCACTACGTCGATCTAGCGACCAATTCCCGGTGCTCGAGGTTGCGGACGTCCCGGTGCGTCCGGGCTGCTCTGCCGACGGAAGGCACCACGCAAGCAGCGTTCATCGCCGGACGGACCCTGGGACGACACCGCGCGCAGTTGGAGTGCTTCGTACATCGGCGACGCCGACAACGCCGCGACGACAAACACCGCGATCGCGGTTCCCAATACGGCAGCACTGCCCGAGGAACTGAGCGGTGGAGCGGCAAGCAACGCGATGAACGGAAGCAGAAGTAGCAACAGTGACCGCGTCACCGTGCTCGCTCCCTGCTGATTCATGGAATCGAACGTACACGATTGTTCTGCGAGAAAAAATCACTCCGCGTGAACTTCCTTCGTCATTGCAATGTCACGCCGGCGCAACAACACTTTTCTACTCTGATATTCGTCGGAAAGGAGAGCACCATGCCGCCTCGCCGGAGATCAGTGCTGCTGACGCAACTGGTGATCGATGCTCCCGGAGGTTCTCAGCAAGCGATCCTCGACGAATTGCGCCGGGTCATCCTCTCTGGTTCAGCTCCTCCGGGCACACCCATTCCACTCAGTGAAGTTGCTGCGCTCTTCGGTGTCAGCCGGATACCGGTACGGGAGTCGCTCAAAACACTGATCGGTGAATCACTGGTCGATCACCGCCACCAATTCGGCTACACCGTCGCCCAATTGACTCACGCAGAACTACGCGAGATGTACATAGTCCGCGAGACGTTGGAATCAGCTGCACTGACACTGGCGGTCGAGCTGGCAACCGCCGACGACCACGCCTACGCCGTCGAGGTGAACTCTCGACTCGAAATCGCTCTGCGCTACGACGACTCGCATTCGTATCACTGTGAGAGCCGGAACTTCCATATGGCGCTGACACGACCCTCGCGCATGTATCGACTACTGCACATGTTCGAAGCCGCCTGGAACATCACCGAACCGGTCCAGCCGATGGTCCACGTTGCCGACGTCGACAGACAAGTCCTCCACGCCGATCACACCGCAATGCTCGACGCCTTTCTGCTCAGAGACGCGTCCGCGCTGTTGGCCGCATCCGAAATCCACCACAATCGACTCAACTCCGTGATTGCGACGCTTCCGGCCGACACCGGCCTGCTGGCCGAAAAAGATATACCGATCACGCAATAGCTGCGCAACAAAACGTGGATACCTTTCTCTCACCACAGTTTTCACCGACGACGCTGAGAGCTTGTCACTTCCACCACCTTCCTGCCCTGATGCACAGGAGCTGTCATGACCAATACACTTCCGTCTCCTACCACCTCAGCTCCATCAATGCCTACCGAGTCCGGCCACAGCGACCTGGTCGAGGCTGCCGGCCATCCCACGGGTAGCGGCCTGGTCAAGCCCGGCTACGACCCACGGTTGACCAACGAGGATCTAGCTCCTCTGAGGAAGCAGACCTGGTCGTCGTACAACATCTTCGCCTTCTGGATGTCCGATGTGCACAGCGTTGGTGGATATGTAACTGCTGGTAGCCTTTTCGCACTCGGGTTGGCCAGCTGGCAGGTACTTGTCGCGTTGCTGGTCGGCATCACGATCGTCTACTTCTTCTGCAATCTCGTAGCCAAACCAAGTCAGGCAACCGGCGTTCCCTACCCGGTGATCTGCCGCAGCGTGTTCGGCGTTCTCGGAGCGAACATCCCCGCCATCATTCGCGGCCTGATCGCAGTGGCCTGGTACGGAATCCAAACGTTCCTGGCCTCAGCAGCCCTCGATGTGGTACTGATCAAACTCTTTCCCTCACTGGCCCCTTATGCTGTTGTCGAAGACCACGGTTTTGCCGGACTATCCACCTTGGGTTGGGGCAGTTTCATGCTCCTTTGGGTACTGCAGGCTTGTGTGTTCTGGCGCGGAATGGAATCGATCCGCAAGTTCATCGACTTCTGCGGGCCGGCCGTCTACTTCGTCATGTTCATGTTGTGCGGCTATCTCATCTACAAGGCTGGTTGGAGCGCAATCGATCTCACCCTCGGCGATGTCAAGTACACCGGCTTCGACGCAGTTCCGGTAATGCTCGGTGCCATCGCTCTCGTGGTCTCGTATTTCTCCGGCCCGATGCTCAACTTCGGCGACTTCTCGCGCTACGGAAAGTCATTCACTGCTGTGAAGAAGGGAAACTTTCTCGGCTTGCCGGTTAACTTCCTCGTGTTCTCCGTACTCGTAGTAGTCACAGCCTCGTTGACCCTCCCGGTCTACGGCGAACTGATCACCGACCCGGTTGCCACTGTGGCGCGGATCGACAGCACCTTTGCGATAGTCCTCGGTGCACTCACCTTCGCAATCGCAACCATCGGTATCAACATCGTCGCCAACTTCATCTCACCGGCATTCGATTTCTCCAACGTCAGCCCGCAGAAGATCAGCTGGCGCGCCGGCGGCATGATCGCGGCGATCGGCTCTATTCTCATCACGCCGTGGAACCTCTACAGCAATCCCGATGTCATCCACTACACGCTGGAGACCCTCGGCGCATTCATCGGGCCACTGTTCGGCATCCTGATCGCCGATTACTACTTGATTCGCAAACAAAAGGTTGTCGTTGACGAACTTTTCAATATGTCGACCACCGGAACATACTGGTACAGAAAGGGTTACAATCCCGCTGCTGTAATTTCCACCGCTATCGGAGCCGTCGTCGCCATGATTCCCGTGCTCGGCAAAGATCTCACGGGAATGTACACCGCAGCACAGTACAGCTGGTTCATCGGCTGTGGACTCGGATTTGCCGTCTACTATCTGCTCGCCACCCGCACTGCCCTCGCGGTCAAGAACATTCCCGCGGAGGACCGGGCAGGAGTGAGCTGACCATCATGAAGATCAAGGTGATCAACCCCAACACCACATGGGCAATGACCGCCGAGATCGAAGAATGCGCCCGGGCCGCCTGCGGCCCGGGCGCATTCATCGAGGCCGTCAGCCCAGCGATGGGACCCTCATCCATCGAAAGTCACTACGATGAAGCACTCAGCGTTCCAGGAATTCTCGCCGAAATCATGGCCGGCGAAAGGGACGGTGCCGATGGATATGTCATTGCGTGCTTCGGTGATCCCGGTTTGGATGCGGCCCGCGAACTGGCTGCGGGCCCGGTCGTCGCCATTGCCGAAGCTGCCATGCACTATGCGGCATTCCTCGGCCGCGGATTCAGTATCGTCACGACACTCGGCCGAACCTGTGGTCGCGCAGCTGATCTTGTGGAGCGATACGGAATGCAGAGACATTGCCGAGGAATTCACTCCTGTGAGATTCCGGTTCTCGATCTCGACAACAATCCTGATGCCCGAAAGGTCATCACGGAAGCCTGTTTCGATGCCTTGGACCGCGACCACTCCGACGTGATCGTCTTGGGATGTGCAGGAATGGCCGACTTGTGTCGCGACCTGTCCGAGGAACTGGGAGTGCCGGTTGTCGACGGAGTCACTGCGGGCGTCACGATGGTTCAGTCATTGGTAACCCTCGGCCTATCCACAAGTGCCCACAACGAGTTCGCCCGTCCACTGCCCAAGGTTTACACCGGAATGCTTGCACCATTTTCGCTGTGAACTCACGAAACGACGACTAAGCAGGATGCACCGACTTCCAGTGCTGCGCGATGTCGATCCGACGCGTGACCCACACCTTCTCATGTGATTGAACGTGATCGAGGAAGCGTTCGAGGGCCGCCGCGCGGGCGGGCCGTCCGACAATGCGGCAATGCAATCCGACCGAAAGCATCTTCGGTGCCCCCGCCGCGCCTTCGGCATACAGAACGTCAAATGCATCCCGCAGATGAGCGAAGAATTGATCGCCGCTGGGAAAACCTGCCGGAGAAGCGAACCGCATGTCATTGGTATCGAGGGTATACGGAACAACCAGATGCTTGACCGTCTCGCCACCGCGCGGCACGTCGACCCAGTACGGGAGATCATCGGCGTAGGAATCCGAGTCGTAGACAAACCCGCCGTGCTCGACCACCAACTCACGGGTGTTCGGTGAATCGCGTCCGGTGTACCAACCGAGCGGCGCGGATCCGGTGAGGTCGCGCAGGATCGAGACGGCCTCGGCCATATCCGCGCGCTCACGCTCGATGTTGACCGATTGATACGACGCCCATCGCAGTCCATGACACGCGATCTCGTGGCCCAGGTCGCGAAAAGCGCTGACTGCTTCGGGATTACGCTCCATAGCGCGGGCGACGGCAAATATCGTGAGCGGTAGCCGCCGCTTTTCGAAAATACCGAGGACTCGCCACAACCCGGCCCGCGATCCGTACTCGTAGATCGATTCCATACTCATATGACGGTTCGGAAATGCCTCGGCCGGAGTCATTTCCGACAAGAATGTCTCCGACGCGTCATCACCGTCGAGAACATTCCGCTCCCCGCCCTCTTCGTAGTTGAGGACAAACTGAACGGCTATGTTCGCGCCGCTCGGCCACTGTGGGTGGGGAGGATTCTTGCCGTACCCCACCATGTCACGCGGATAGCTGTTCATGACAACACCTTTACCGTCACTGGCCGGAAATCGCAGCGCGAGCCGCCGCCGTCAAAGTACCGAAAACGCGCAAGCGCGCAAGCCCGCCATCCGGAAAGATGTCCAACCGCACATCCGTGACCGGAACATCACGCTCGATCAGGAATCGATGGCGCGTATCAGGTCGGAATACGGTGCGCGGCAACAGTTCGATCCACTCGCCGCTCGACGTGCGCCCGGATAGTGAACCGGCACCGGGAGCATTGCCGAGGAAGTACGACGTGTCGACCTCGACAAAACTCAACGAACCCTCGCCCGCGAGTTGTATCTGCACCCAATCGTTTCCGTCATCTCGGCGACGGGCTGTTTCCCATCCGTCACCCATCGACGCGGCACGACCCGGGAACAGGATGTTCTGGGGCGAGCTGAAGAACATGTTGGAGCAGTCCGTCACTCGTCCGCCGTTCTCCAACGCGGCAAGGTCGAGGGGGCCGGCGTCGAGGAAGCGTGGATCCGGCCGCGCCTCGCCGTGGACGCGGAATCGTGCCACACCACCGTCCG
Organism: Rhodococcus sp. OK302; assembly: GCF_002245895.1. NCBI lineage: Bacteria > Bacillati > Actinomycetota > Actinomycetes > Mycobacteriales > Nocardiaceae > Rhodococcus > Rhodococcus sp. OK302. Next base: position 1,887,664 of record NZ_NPJZ01000001.1, on the reverse strand, counting down.
GGTAAATGGTGAGCTTGACGTGCGTCCACCTCTGATCGGACATCACCGCGAACGGATTCTCCGAGTCACCGGACACAGGTGAACGCTCCACAATGGTCTGCCAATCCCTGGACGTCGCCAACTCTTGCGGGTCCGGGTAGCCGTCCACACTGATCGCTTCCACCGAAATCTCGGGCGGATAGTTGCCCTTGAACCACGCGGTATCGACCACCACACCGCGGACCACACCGGGAACACCGAGTCGAACAATTGCCTCGTCGTGCCCGGCAACGCGACGTCGGCGAGTTTCCCAACCGTCGTAGACCTGACCTTTGTGTCCGAACGTAGCCGGTTGGTACCCAGCCTTCCCCGGCCGGATCAGCGCCTCACGCTCGGCAAATGCTTCGTCGTTAGCCCAGATCACGGCGCCGCCGAGCGTCCGCAACGCCAGATCGGGAAAGGTAGTGAAATCAGTGCCAACCATCAGTTCACTCCATTCGTCGCGGTAGTCCGTCCCACCAATTTTCGTAGCACCGCGACGTCTGCAGCCGGTGCGAGCGCAAGAATGTCGGATTCGGCGAATGCTCCTGCATCCACGCCGCGGAGGATCACAGCGGCCAGTGCCTGCGCCGTTGCCGGTTCATCCATCACACTCCCACCGCGGCGATCGAGGTAAGCCTGGACTCGCGGCGCGGCAGCAGCCAAGGCCGAGCGATAGAAACCGAAAGTCGCGAGCCACCGAGTGACCAGATGGCCCGGGTGCATGTCCCAGCCCTGGTAGTAGCCACGTTCGAGGGAACGCCTGACCAGACGGTGGTGCCGCCGGATCGCGTCGTGAATTGCATCGGAGGTTCCGACCGGGGCGATTTGAGTGGAACCGTCACACACCCACACTCCCGTCTGTGCGGCCGCGGCAAGCATGACAGCCTTCGCGTGATCTGCGACGGGATGTTCGAGGGATTGAAACTGCGATGCGATACCGCAGGCAGCGCTGTAATCGTAAGTGCCGTAATGCAAGCCGGTAAGGCGCCCCTCGGCGCGATGGATAGCCGGCGCAACCGCGACGGTTCCGTCAGCGGCAATCACTGCCTGCGGGCTCTCGATCTGCAATTCGAATCGAAGAGACCCAGCCGCCAGACCATGAGCCTTCTCCAACTCCTCACAGAGCATCACTGTCGCTGTAACCTGCTCTACAGCACGCAGTTTGGGTACCGTGAATACAAATCCCGCCGGCACTCCCCCGGCCGCGTCGAGAACAATTTCGAGAGTGCGAATAGAACGTCGACGTTCACTGGCGGGCAACCCCTTGAACCTGATGCCGCACCAGCTCGGACCCCGCGGGTCTTGACTGATCGCTGCCAACGTCCGGCCGGCATTGCGCGCTGCGGCATCCTCTTCCTGATCCTCGCGTCGCCCGTAGCCGTCCTCGAAATCGATTCGTAGGTCTTGGACGGGATTGCGGCCCAACAGAACCCGAACATCACCGAGCGCATTCTCGGTATCAAGACCGGCAATGACATGCGCATGGGCGTCGAGCAGCTGTATTGCCTGCTCACCCCACAGCCGAGGCGTATCGACGCTCGCGTCGGCCGCGCTGACATATACCGTGTGCACGGGTTGGATCTCGTCCCGATTGCCCGGGTACTGACTTTCGAGTCTCGCGTCGACCGGATCAAGCAACTGTGCCAGTCTGTCGTGGACGGTAGCGGGAAGACGATGCTCAGCCATCAGACAATCTTCGCAGAAAACGCGCCGGTGGTGGACCTCACAAGCACATATTTCCAATAATTGGTGCCCGCAGTGTCACGGATGCCCGATTGCCCGTCCCCTACCGCTACCGTCGAAGATGTGTCTCGATCTCCGCTACCTGTCCGCGACGGCCTCAACCCCAGTCGCATCCGTCAGCCCGACTCCGGGCTGTGGGAAACCACGCTGGAATACCTGCTCGAGCGGTTCCCCCAAGACGCGGAGCGGCTGCGTGAGAAGGTCGCCGCCCGCGAGGTCGTGGACGAAAAGGGCATCGGCATCGACGAGCAGACGGCGTTTGCACCCCGCCGCTTCGTCTACCTCTATCGCGATCCGCCCGTCGAAACCCGGGTGCCCTTCGAAATCGACATCCTGCACCGCGACGACAACATCCTCGTCGTCGACAAGCCTCACTTTCTGGCGAGCACGCCTCGCGGACGCTACATCGCCGAATCCGCTCTGGTTCGCCTGCGCCGAGACCTCGACCTGCCCGAACTAAGTCCGGCGCACCGACTCGACCGTGTGACGGCAGGTCTACTGCTGTTCACCGTCCATCAGCAGGCCAGACGCGGATACCAGACGATGTTCGCTGATCGTCTCGTGTCCAAGGAGTACGAAGCAATCGCGCGTTACGACGCCGATGTCGTGACACCTGCCGTTGTTCGGAGCCGGATCGTGAAAGAACGTGGAGTCCTGAAAGCCCAAGAGATCGAGGGCGATCCCAACAGCGAATCCCGGATCGAACTCGTCGAAACGCACGGCGAATACGCGCGATACCGGCTCATTCCGCACACCGGCAAGACGCACCAGTTGCGCCTACATATGACGTCTGTGGGCCTACCCATCCACGGCGACAACTTCTATCCCACTTTCTACGATGTTGCCGCAGAAGACTATTCGAATCCGCTACGACTACTGTCGAAAGTGCTCGAGTTCAAGGACCCGGTCAGTGGCGAGAATCGCCGATTCGAAAGCAAACTGACACTCTCGTGGCCGACCTGAGACCTGCAACTCTTCCCCTTCGCCTCCGTTACCGGAAGGATGGAGGCGCAGACACGCCGCACCGCATTGCACCGCAGAAGGAGAACAGATGAGCAAGACCGCTGCCGTACCCGGAGCCGTGTCGGAAGTCGAGCGAAAGTACGAAGCACCTGCAGAGCAGGAAGTTCCGGCACTCGACAACCTGCCGGGAGTCGTGGGCTCGCCGGTCCACGACTCGATTCAGCTCTCCGCCACGTATTACGACACGGTCGACTATCGATTGCTCGCCGAGAAGATAACGCTGCGCAAGCGTGAAGGTGGCGACGACGCGGGCTGGCACATGAAACTCCCCGGCGAAGGGGATGCTCGAACCGAGATTCAACTTCCTCCCGACGACGGAACCGAAGTGCCCGCGGCACTGTCGAGCCTGGTTCGGGCAATCACTCGCGGCAACGAACTGACCCCCATCGCACTGATCATCACCGACCGCGAGCGCACCCGGCTGAACGACGCCGACGGCACCCTGCTGGCCGAGGTGGTATCCGATACCGTAATCGCCTGCAAGGCCGACGGTTCCGAAGAATCAAGCTGGCAAGAGGTGGAGGTCGAGCAGGGCGCCGGCGGCCAGCCCCTGGCCGACGCTATCGAAGCAGTCCTGTTCGAGGCCGGACTCGAACGGTCGGCAAGTCCGTCCAAACTCAAGCGAGCATTGGGCACTTCCGTCACCCCGTACTCCGCAGCAGCAGGCACCGCAACCAAGTCGCCGAGCTCACGAATCCTGCTGCGCAATTACATTATCGAGCAGATTCGCGCTCTCACCGACGCCGATCTCGGAACCCGCCGACGCAATGAAGAAGCTGTTCACGACTTCCGCGTCGCGGCGCGCAGAATCCGCAGCGCCTTGCAATCGTATGCCGGAGATTCACCGCGCATCGACAGTCTCATCGCTGATCTTCGATGGTTGGGCGGCAAATTCGGCGACGCCCGTGACGTCGAGGTGCAGTGGCAGCGTCTCGTCGACAGCCTCGGTGAAATCGACATTCCGGAACAAGAAGCCGTGCGCGCCCGGATCGATGAATACTTCTCGGCCCGAGGAGAAACCGCCCTGGACAATGCACTCGGCGCACTGAACTCCGAGCGCTACCTGTCGCTGCTCGAGCAATTGGACGCCTACATCAGCGATCTGGAATTCGATACCGTCGGCCGCCGCGCAGACAAGAAGGTTTCGGCAAAAGAGTTGGCTCGCACCCTGCGCCATCTGTCACACAAGGTCGGTGGACGTGTCGACGATGTGGCCAAGGCGCACTCACGCGCGGAACGCGACGAGAGAATGCACCGAGCACGCAAGGGCGCCAAGCGAATGAAATATGCGATCGAAGTGATGGAGCCGTCGAGTAAGCGTCACGCTAAACGTGCACTCAAGCACTTCACCCATTTCCAGGATGTTCTCGGCGAACACCAGGATTCCGTTGTGGCACAGCACCATTTACTGGAAATGGCGTCGGAACACGAGCACACCTCGCTCACCAGTTTCAGTCTCGGAATTGTGTACCGACACGAACTCGACATCGCCGATGCGCAGGCGACATTGCTGAAGAAGACATGGAAGGAAGCTGCGAAGTCATCAGAAGCGCTGTGGCGGTAGCCGCCACCGCGGCAGTCGACGGATCTCGAACCTATTGAGGGAGTAGACATGACCACACTTGCCGGACACCAGGACATCGTTGTCGGTATCGACGGATCCGAAGCCTCGACGGCGGCCGCTCGATGGGCCGGGTCAATTGCACAGGCAGTCAATGCGCGACTGATTCTGGCGCACGCCTTGCCGCAGGAGGGTCCGATTTACAGCCCGGCCGCCGTCATGCTGCAGTCGCAATTCCTCAACCAGATCAGAGAAGACGGCGAAGCCATCACCGGCGTCGTCACGGATCTACTCGCAGACGAGTTCCCCTCCCTTGTCATCGAATCCGAGATCGCACCGGGACCACCGATGACACACATCCTCGAATGCGCCGAGACCGCACGGCTGATCGTGATGGGTTCGACGGGTTCCGGCGCCCTGCGTTCACGTCTGCTCGGCTCCACCGCACTGAAGGTTGCCAACCATGCCCCCTGCCCCGTGACGGTCTGGCGTGGGACTGCCCAGCATCCCGGGCCGGATCAACGCCCGGTGGTCGTCGGCGTCGACGGAAGTACTTTGAGCGAGAAGGCCGTCGAATACGCATTCCAGTATGCGGATCAGTTCGAGGCACCACTCTTTGCCGTTCACACGTGGCAAGGTGCGTCGACCTTCCGTGAGGGAGGCGCCGGAATCCTCATCGATTGGGAAGCCGTCGAACAGGAAGAGTCCGCGTTGTTGGCCGAAAACCTTGCCGGCATGTCGGATCAGTATCCGGATGTTGCGGTCACTCGCATCAGCGAACCCGGTGCTGCCGCACCCGTAATGCTCAAATATGCCGACGACGCCCAACTCCTGGTTGTCGGCAGTCACGGCCGGAGCGCTATGGCTGGTGCCGTAATGGGTTCCACGAGTCAGAACCTCTTGCACCACGCACCGTGTCCGGTGATGATCGCTCGCGGCTAAACCTGCTGTCAGCCCAGGCCCGTACCGACAAGCTGACCGACCCCGTACGTCACCGCCATCGCCAAGGCTCCACCGAGAACCACTCGCATGACCGCTCGGGACTTACGGGCACCGCCGAGCGTCGCGCTGATCGTCCCGGTCAAAGCCAGGGCGATCAGCACAGCGAAGAACGCAATCGGCACCCGACTTCCGGTTGCCGGCAAGAGAATTGCGATCAACGGAATTGCCGCACCGATGGTGAACGACACCGCCGACGAGATTGCAGCATGCCAGGGATTGGTCAGGTCATTCGGATCGATGCCCAACTCGACTTCGACATGTGCTGCGAAGGCGTCGTGTTCGGTAAGTTCCTCGGCAACTTTCCGAGCCGTCGCCGGACTCAATCCCTTGTCCTCGTAAATCCCGACGAGTTCGGCAAATTCCTCCTCGGGAGTCTCTTGAAGTTCTCGCTTTTCCTTCTTGAGCAGCGCACGCTCGGTATCGCGTTGCGCGCTGACCGAGACGTACTCGCCGAGCGCCATAGACACCGCACCCGCAACCAATCCCGCAAATCCTGCGGTGAAGATCGCCGAACGTTCCGTTGTTGCCGCCGCAACACCGACCACCAGGCCGGCGGTGGACACGATGCCGTCATTTGCGCCCAGAACACCCGCCCGGAGCCAGTTCAAACGATTGTTCAAGCTAGGAGTACTCGGCCGCGATCCCTCGCTGGGAACGTCACCGGTGACCTGCACACTATCGGACATACCCCTCAGATTAGGGTTCCGCCGCAGTCTGCGATAGCAATCTGAGGCTGCCCTCAGGAGACCCACGTCACCATACCAACCAAGCACTTGCTAGGTTAAGTGCGTCAGAAGGTTCAGCCACGCACAGCCAGGAGTAGACATGACTGCAACGCGCACCGCACTGATCAGCGGCGGAACCGGCGGCATCGGTTCGGCAATCGCTCTCATGCTTGCCGAACGCGGACACGACGTGGCCTTCACCTACCGAAACAATGCCGCCGCAGCAGCACAGTTGAGCGAGAAGATCCGCTCATTCGGGGTCTCGGCACACTCGTATCAAATGAATCTCGATCGCGAATCCTCCATCACCGCTGCCGCGAGCGCCGCGATCAACGACCTCGGATCCCTGACAACGCTCGTCCACGCGGCGGGTCCTCACGTCCCGATGACACACCTCTCGCGTGTGACGCCGGCTGTCTTCAGTGAACAGTTAAACGAAGAAGCCGCAGCGTTTTTCACCCTCGTACACACCGCACTACCAGCGCTGCGCGAATCCTCCGGCTCTACCGTTGCCGTCACCACAGCGGCAACCGACCGCTTCCCGGTCCGCGACGGGCTCTCGGCCGGCACCAAAGGTGCTGTCGAACAACTCATCCGGGGATTTGCCGCTGAAGAAGGACGCTACGGCGTGCGCTTCAACGCCGTCGGCCCCGGGATGCTCACCGATGGTATGGCCGAAAGACTCATCGCTTCAGCCGATCTCGACCCACACGCCCTCGACGTCACCATGAGCCGGATCCCACTCAAACGATTCGGATCAGCCGTCGACATCGCCGAAGCTGTCTGCTTCCTCGCCAGCGACGCAGCAGGTTTCATCAGTGGCCAGAAACTGAACGTCGATGGCGGATACACAGTCTGAGTGGCTAACCACCCAGTCTGCGAAACACCAAACGCACCGTAAATTCCAGGTGCGCCATCACCTGATCGGCGGTCATCCGACCCGCCACCCACGAGACCAGAGAAGACATCCAGACGTCGTCGATCACCTTGACCGCGTCCATCTGCGGCTGCGACACTTCCTCGACACCGATCGCCTTCGCGAACATCTCCGTCACCACGTTGCCCAGTGCGTTCAGTTCCGGCGTAGCCGATGCATCCGCAAACATGTACGCGCGGACCAAAGCTTCATAGAGTTGATGATTAGTCTCGAGAATATCGGTGTTCTTCCTCAACACGAACAGAATTCGGTCCGACGGCGTCTCGCCCGGAACCGTGAAATCCTGAAATCTGTCGCGCAACCCCTCGAACATCCACAACAACGCCACAATGAGCATGTGGTTCTTGGAGGGGAAATAGCGGTATACGGTCCCGATCGCGACGCCCGCACGTTCGGCAACCGATCTCATCTGAACTGCGTCGTACCCACCCTCGGATGCGGATTCCATTGCCGCGTCGATGATTCTGCTGAAACGCGCACGCTGCGAGGGCGTCGTACGACGCCCCGTGACCGAGCTTCTTTCCACTACAGACTGATCTGGCTTATCGCCACCTGACATGCCCACAACCTTCTCTGACGCCGATTTCAGTGTCCAATGTAGCCGCCCACCAGAGATCCCGACGCGGACTGGACAGATCAGGAAGCACGTCGAGGACGGGTTCCACCGCTGCGATATCGCGGATCGTCGTCGCCGTCGCGTCGCACGGAACGCCGTCGATCCGGCTGTTGCGCTCGCTGCGGTGCCCGCTGCCGATCCCGCTGCGGCGCCCGAGCAGGTGCCCGCCGAGCTTGCTGACGTTCCCGCGGCTTCGGCGGCGGCTTCTTCGCCTCACCGAAGCGCGGCTTACCGAAAACAAATGGAATCCATCCGCGGCCACTACTTTCGAGCGACGCTACGGCCTCCGGTTCACGGAACGCTGCGTGTGCGATCAAGCCGAACATCAACAGCGTCGTGATCATCGACGTTCCACCGGCCGAGATGAGCGGCAACTGCAAACCCGTCACAGGGATCAGTCCAACCACGTACGCGATATTGATGAAGGCCTGCATCACGATCAACGTCGTTGCGGTCGCTGTCATGACTTTGAGGAACGGATCGGTCGAACGCGTTGCGATTCTCAGACCGACCAGAAGGACTGCGACAAAAAGCGCTACCACGATCAGCGCACCGATCAGTCCGAGTTCTTCACCGATCACCGCGAAGATGAAGTCGTTGTGTGCCTGAGGAAGATAACTCCATTTGGCGTCGGACTGTCCGAGGCCGCGTCCGAAAATTCCGCCGTTCGCCAACGCGTACTTGGCTTGAGTGCTTTGAAAATTCAGGCCCTGCGGATCCAGATCAGGATTCAGATATGCCTTGATTCGATCCGAGCGGTAGCCGGCGGTAAGCCCGAGAACGAGGAAGGCGACGCCGGACCCCAATGTGAGAATGATGAACGTCTTGATCCGGAACAATCCGAACCATAGGACCGACATGAAGATGATGCCGATCGTGATCGTCGTGCCGAGGTCCTTCTCCAACACGACGAGAACGAGAACAAGAAGTGTGGTGCCACCGATGACCGGCAGGGCTCGATTGACGTCGAGTCGTGCATTCATGAACGACGCCACCGTCGCCGCCGACCAAATGGCCAGCGCAAGTTTGGCAAGTTCCGACGGCTGAAACGAGATTCCGGCGACGACGAACCAGCTTCGGGCGCCCATCTGTTCCGATCCGATACCCGGAATCAGAACCAGCACGAGTAGGACGAGACACACGATCAACAGCCACGGCGAGTATTTACGCATCAGTTCCGTAGGCACTCGTACGACAACTACGAACAACACCAGGCCGATCGCCGCGAACATACACTGCGGCCAGAACCGGGCATACGACGTGCCGGAGAGGACATACGATTCGATGCTCGACGACGAGAGCACCATCAACAAACCGAAGGCCACGATCAGGATGACCAAGCCGACCATCATGTTGAAGTCGAACAACGGACGATTGGTCCACATCGCTGCACGGGCACGGAAAGTCATCGGCTCGCCCCTGCGCGCTTTGCCTTTGTCGTCGCTCCGATCCGTCACCACTTCAATATCGTCCCACGACTTCTAACTCGTGGGTAACACTGGTCTCACGGGCCACACCCCGCACAGCACAAACCCCGCCCGACTCGCGTCGGACGGGGCTTGTCGGGGTGGCGGAAAGTTACTTCGCGCCCATCCATGCCTGATCGAACAGCATGATGCCGGTCGCGGTCGGAACCACACCGTGCACGTTCTTCTGCCATGCCCAGAACGAGGACAAACCACCGACCGGCGCCGACGGCACCGTCTCGTTCCACAAGGTCTGGATCTTGCTGATCACTGCCAACGCGGAAGCGTTGTCCTTGGTCTGCTGCAGTTCTGCGATCAACTGGTCCATCGCGGGATTGGCGTAACCCGCGGTGTTGGACTTCGAGGTGCTGTTGGTGGTCGAGAACAGTCCGAGGTCCGGAATCGACTCGTAGAGGCCGATGCCGGCGTGTGCGAGGTCGAAATCGTTCTTGACGTAGACGTTCTGAACGATGTCACCGGCGTTGTTGGCGAGAATCAAGTTGACCTCGAAGCCGACGGCCTGCAGAAGTGACTGCACGGCCAGGCCGATCGCGTGGTCCTTGGGCTCACTGAGAACGATGTAATTGAGCTTTCCGTTGTATCCATCGGCCTTGGCCTGGGTCAGAAGTTCCTTGGCCTTGGCCGAATCGTAGGCGATGCCCGGGGTGTCGACGTGCCACTGCGACGTCTTACCGAAGAGCTCGGATCCGGGCAGTCCTTCGCCGTTCTCGGCGCGCTGATCGATCAGCTCGGGATCCAGTGCATAGCCGATGGCCTGGCGGACCCGAACATCCGAACCCGGGCGACCCTCGCGGTTGTTGATGATTTCTGCGCTACCGGCGTTGAGAACGTCCATGTATCCGGGGTATCCGGCAGACTTCGCAGAGTTGATGGCTGATGTGAGACCACGAATGTATGCAACGTCCAACTGGCCGCTGTTGAGGGATTCGAGGTTGGCCTGCGGCCCGTTGAGCGCCACCATGCGCAACTTCTCAAGCTTCGGAGCGCCACCGTAGTACGCGGGGTTGGCCTTGAAAACTCGCTCGACGCTCGGGGTGAACAGATCTTCGGTGAACGGTCCGGCACCGATAGCGGTGAACTTGTCACCCTGCTGCGATGAGGGAGCGACGATCATACCGTGGCCGAGAGCAAGCATCGAGGGGAAACGCATCCACGGTGCTTTGAGGTGGAAGACAGCGGTGGAGGCGTCGACGGCGTCCATTGATGTGACGGAAGCGACCCACAGTTCCGCTCCGTTGCCCTTACCGGCGTTGTACCGATTGATGCTCGCAACGACTGCATTTGCATCGACCGGGGTTCCGTCGCTGAACTTCGCTCCGTCGCGGAGCTTCAAGGTCCACGTCGTGCCACCGTCGCTGGTTTCGAGTGACTTGGCGAGTTTCGGCTGAAAATCGCCGCTCGTCGTGTCGTAGTTCACCAGAACGTCGTACACGGCAGCCAGCGCCTCGCCGCCCGATCCGCCACGTGCTGCTGTCTTCGTCGGATCCAGAGTTGCCGCCAGGACCTGCACACCGTAAGTCAGTGTTCCGCCGGCCACGGCGGGGCCGGGGTCAGCCTGCGGGTTGACCATCCCGGTCAATGCAGCTGAGGCCGTGGAGTCACCGCCGGCAGAACTGGTGTCATTGTCGGTGCTGGCGCAGCCCACGAGCAATATGCCCGCAGCTGACAACGCAACCGCCACACGGCTGATTTTCCCGATGCGTCTGGATCTCGAGTTCGACACGTTCACTTCCCTCTTGTGCAGTAAAGAAGGGCCGACCATCGAGAGACGGTCGGACCACGCGCCGCCATGGAATGGGGCGCAGTGGCCAATACTGCTAACGGAAGGCAAGTGACGCACGGCACGTTCCCGCTGACCGGAATCTCTCAGGAAACTTACAGTCCGATCGGTCTCGAAGGCGAAACGATAGAACGCAATAAAAAAAGCTCCAGATTCGCGTTCTGAGAACGTCGAAACTGAAGCTTGATATATCGAGTTTTGGTGGCCAGGGCCGGGATCGAACCGGCGACCTTCCGCTTTTCAGGCGGACGCTCGTACCAACTGAGCTACCTGGCCGGACGGCACCCGAACCGAATGCCTACGCATTGCGTTGTTCTCAGTCAAATGACTGAGAACAACGCTTTGCGACCCTGACGGGACTCGAACCCGCGACCTCCGCCGTGACAGGGCGGCGCGCTAACCAACTGCGCCACAGGGCCTTGCTTTTTCCTTGCTGTGAAACCGTACTACATCTTCTCGCTGCTCCCAAACCACTGTCCTAGCTGGGCATTTCTGCAACTCAAAGCTTGTCGTGCGGGTCTTGCCGGTCAAACCATACTGCATCGTTTCGCTTTCGCAAAACGTACCCCCTACGGGATTCGAACCCGCGCTACCGCCTTGAAAGGGCGGCGTCCTAGGCCGCTAGACGAAGGGGGCCCGTCGGATCACTCCGAACTAGTTCCCCAACGGCATTCCGTTGGGAGCTTGGATAGCTTAAGACACGTAGCTGGAAAAACCCAAATCGCCAGGTCAGGCAGCGGAAATCGCACTATTGCTGCACGTAGGACTCAACCGGAGCCCATCCCTCGCGATGAAACTTCTCGAGCCATTCCGCACTGGCCATCGCTTCGAGCACTACTTCGAGGGACTCTTCGAACCAGTCCGCGAGATCACCGTTCTGCGAAGTCAGGTCCGCCATGTAGCGCTGGCCGGCAAGACTTGCAGCAAGGACACGTGTGAACTTCTCGGTATCCGCGCCTTCACGGAAGAGCCCTGCATCCTGCGCCAGTGTCGCGAACTGATGCGCTGAGCGCCCCCACACCTGACCGGCACCGGCCTGAACATCGGCGTAGAACTCAGGCTCGATGATCAGCCTGAACTCCGCCCGCACGATCACATTGGTGCGGAACAGCGTCGCGACGTCACGCACCAGACCGTGCAGAAGCTGAAACGGGTCAAGATCAGTGCGCTTCGCCCATTGATCGGTGACGTCGGTAAATAGCTCGATTGCGCCGGTAAGGATCGCCCTCGCCAGCTCTTCCTTCGACTGGAAATGGAAGTACATGGCGCCCTTGGTGGCTTGAGAGCCATCAAGAATCGCGTTGACCGAGGCGGCCGCGTATCCCCGCTTGGCGAACTCACTTGCAGCCGCTTCGACCAGGGAGGCGCGGGTACGCCGCGCACGCTCTTGTTGACGTGCCATTGGCGGTGTCATACCTCTCGACGAGTCGGTCTCCGAAAGATGCCGCCTGCGGCACCCACAATCCCCCGAAAGTTCACAATATCTTCTCGACATACGTCCCGTAAGTCATCACGTGACACCCACCAAAAGTACTAGTGGGTGTCAGTCAGTCAGATGACACCGAAAAGACGGCCGGTTCACATAACACACCGAGTGGTATTGTTTTGCTCGCTCGGGTGCGGCGCAGGGGGTGCGCATCCGAGCTTTCTTATTCCCCAAGGCCGACAATGGATCACTCACATTGCACGGATCTCAACGCAGGCCCACCTACTTGAACAACCAAAGGTACTATTTATTCCGGTAGAACATCCGGAAATCCAGGATTTTTGGATAAATTACACAGTTAGGCTGCCTAATTTAAGGGCGGTTGAGGAGTTGACAATGACCCAAGAAGAGATCGACATCCTGTGGGAAGACCTCGGCGTGTTCACACGACGCCTACGCACCGAACGCGGTGAACGCGGCCTCAGCCTCACCCATATCCAAGCCCTCGGACATCTCAACCGGAGCGGGCCGATGACCGCAAAAGATCTCGCGCAACTCGAGCGTGTCACGCCCCAATCGATCGCTAAAACGATCATGACGCTCGAGAAACAGCGGATGGTGACCCGTCGATCAGACCCGTCGGACGGCCGCGCCAATCTGATCGACCTCACGGATTTAGGGACATCGACACTCCGCGACGACCGAGTGCACATGACACGGTGGCTCACTGACACGCTCGACGTCGAGTGCACCGACGCCGAGCGCGATCTTCTCCTGATCGCCGGAAGAATCCTGCGCAGACTCGGCCATTCCACACCCTCCCCATCCCCTTCAGCCCAACCTCGAACTGCCTCCAAACCATGACGGACGCCAACACGGCATCGGCACCACGGGCGTCCGTCCCGCTTCGACTGAGCCTCGCCCTGGGATCCGGCACGATCCTGCAGCCACTGAACTCATCGATGATTGCCGTGGCGATCGTTCCCATCGCAATACATTTCGGTTCGAGTTCCGGCACAGCGTGGGTGATCTCCGCGCTCTACATCGCTACGGCAGTCGCCGCTCCGACTGCCGGGCGCCTGGGCTCAATCCTCGGAGCCAAGCGCACCTACCTCGCCGGCCTCGGCCTGATCGCCGCCGGCGCGATCCTCGGATCACTCGCCCCGTCGTTGGGCTGGCTCATCGCCGCACGAATACTCCTCGGAATCGGCACGGCCACGCAATATCCCAACGCCATGACCGTCGTCCGCCGGTACGCCGATCAGCACAAAGCTCAGACACGTTCCGCAGTAGCGACACTCACGATCTGCGCACAATCCGTCGTCGCGCTGGGACCAACTCTGGGCGGCTTACTGGTCGGAACACTCGGATGGCAGTCCATCATGTGGATCAACCTGCCGCTCGTAGTCGTCACCGGCCTCTGGGTCTCGTTCGCCACCCCCGCCGATCCACCACGACCGAACAAATCGAGCACTACCGCCTTCGTCCGCTCGTTGGATCCACTCGGCATCACACTCTTCCTGGTCCTTGTCACGACGACGATGCTTTTCCTTCTGTCTCTCTCCGACGGCCCGTCCTGGTATCTGCTGCCGGCAATCGCCGTATCCGGAATTTTGTTCACACTGTGGGAACGTCGAACGGACGCACCGTTCATCGACGTCCGCGCAGTCGCGGCCAACCATGCATTGAGCATGACCCTCGGCCGCGCCCTCCTGACCTACACCGCCTTCTACTGCATATTCTTCGGACTCCCCCAGTGGCTGCAGGTCGGGCGTGGCATGTCGCCCACCACCGCCGGTCTGTTCATGCTTCCCATCGCCGCCGTGGGAATCGTTTCCACCATGGCCGCATCCCGGACCTACGGCCTCTACGGCGCGAGAATCACCTTGCTGATCGGGACTGCAGCACTGGCCGTCGGAGGACTTCTCGTCGCTTTCGTGGAATCGAGCAGCACTCCCCTCGTTGTCCTACTTGTCGTCGCCGCGATCCTCGGCATCCCGAACGGCTTCAACAACATGGGGAATCAAAATCTCGTCAACTCCGTAACCACCTCCGCCGACGTCGGAATGGCTATCGGCCTCTACCGGACGATCCAGTACATCGGAGCCAACCTCGCGGCCGTCGTCATCGAACTGACCATGCGCGGAACTATCGACGATGCCGGTTTACACCGCACCGGAGGAGTCATCACGATCATCGGAATCACCCTATTAGTGGGGGTGGTGTTTTCACGCTCTCTTCGTTCTGGTTAGACTCTGCGCCGCGCCCCTATAGCTCAGTTGGTAGAGCTACGGACTTTTAATCCGCAGGTCGTAGGTTCGAGTCCTACTGGGGGCACCAACAGCAGCCTGGCACTTCTCTCCAGAGAGTGTCAGGCTGTTTTTGTTTCGGTATCCGCGTTGCCGTCGGCACGCCGCGGGCTCTCGATTTCCGCCCTTGATTGCGATTCGCATCGTTTCAGAATTGTTCGGTTTGCTACTTTTATGCGAGTGAGGGTCACCCCTCGGATTCGCTCGACCCAGCACCACAGTTCAGTGATTCCTCACGGAACTTCTTGTGCGCGAATGCCGTAACGAATTACGTCGCGAAAGCCAGAGGCAACAATGTCCGACATAGACACTCGTATGCCAGTGGCACCACCACCGGTACCGTACGAACCCGACGACCGCTGGGTTCCGGTGGACCGACGATGGTTCGGCCTCGACCGCGAAACGCTTGTACCGGCTGCGATAGTGCTCGCCATCGCGATTGTGATGAGCATTGTCATTCCGGCGATCAACGACTCGGTTCCCTACGACGACGGGGTCGTGGCCGGTGACGTCATGGAAATCGAAGGCGGCGTGACATTCATCCCGGCGCTCGGGTGGGGAATCACCGCTGGCGTTCGCGCAACCGACCTTCCGACTGCTGGTTCGTTCCCCCCGCGCGCGACCTTGGTCAACGGCGGTGCAATGTTCACGGTGTACACAGCGCCGTTTGCCGGCGAGGCGAACGCCCTCCTCGAACAGATCAAGAAGACATCGGACGCCCTCGCAACCGAGAAATCATTGCGAGTAAGCGACGATTCCACTGCGATCACTACAGTCGACGGGCTTCGCGGCGTGCTGACCAGTTATTCGAACTCGAACGCCGACGGCGTGATCGCAGCATTTGTCGTCGACGGCAAGGGCATCGAAGTGGTCTCCACCGGCCCGATCGACGTGGACCCCACGATCACCGACGACGTCGCTCGCATGATCGTGAGCATCAGCCATCAAACCGGAGAGGACTCACGATGAGCGCATCCACCGTCTCGACAGCAAGCGACCTCACCGCCGCCCGCACCGGCGCGATCGAAGACTCCGGATGGGGTCGGTCGTTCACGTTCTACCAACCACGTAACGCCGCATTCTGGGTCTATCTGATGCTGGTCGTCAGCGGAGCCTTCAAACTCTTCTCGATACTGTCCGCCTCGGCGGCTGCCTACGCAGATGCGATCGTGCTCTCCGTGGTGTTGTTCAGTGTGTACGGCGCAATTTTCTGGTGGTTCACACACCACATCGACCGCTATGCACGCCAGCCCGTCAAACTGATCGTGGTCGCCTTTCTGTGGGGAAGCTTCGCTGCAACGTGGGTGATGGCGGCCAACGCGAATGACGCGATCCTCTCCCTCTACGCCAAGGTGTTCGGACAAGCCTGGGCGTCCGACTGGGGCGCCGGCCTGGCGGCACCCTTCACCGAAGAAATCGCCAAGGGCGTCGGCATGCTGTTGCTCATCGCACTGGCATCACGCTTGGTGCGCACAGCATTCGACGGGTTCATCCTCGGAGCATTCATCGGACTGGGCTTCCAGATCTTCGAAGACGTTCTCTACGCACTGAACTCCGCCGCATCGCAGTTCGGTGCCGATCCGGTGGGCGCGGCAATGTCGACCATCATGCTGCGCATGGTCTTCGGTGTAGCTGCTCATACCCTCTACAGCGCGATCTTCTGCGCCGGTCTCGTCTATTTCCTCGGCCGCCCGGCCGAGCCACGCCGTGTGGGCCGCGGTCTCGCATTCATGGCAGCAGCCATGCTGCTCCATGGGCTCTGGGACTCTGCGGGCGCACTCGTGCAGGGCAAGAACGCACTCATCTTCCCACTGTTCATCATCATGATCGCGGCTGCGCTTACCCTCGTGGTCCGAGTGTTCCGGATGACGGTTCCTCGTGAGCGTCAGTTCCTTCGGGACATCCTGGCCCCTGAGGCCGAACACGGCGTCATCACTGGTGACGAGCTCACAGCATTGTGCGGCGACCGTAAGGCCCGCAAGGCCTTCCGTAAATCTGCTGGAACCCAGGCAGCCCGCAAGCGCAACGGGTACGTGCTCGAGGCCGCTGCAGATCTCGCCGACGCTCTGGCAGATTCACGCGGAACCGACACCGGTCGAGTCGAATTCACTCGATCCGAGGTAAGTCGGATCAGAAGCGGTCAGCCTTCGATCAAAGCCTGACCCCTATCGAACAGAAACCGCCGCAGATGACCTTGTCGGTCATCTGCGGCGGTTTGCGATCTAGCCCTCATCCTCTGGCTCAGCTTTGCATTGGATCCAGTGCAAGTATCCGATTTGCGATATTTCAGGGCGCTGCGCGAATTCACTGGATCGCGGCGTTAATATTTCGCAGTGAACACACAAAAGCACGAGGCTGCCCGACGCATCACCGGGCGCCAGCTTTCCTACCTTGCCTTCGCCATTGTGGTCATTGCGTACCTAGTGATAATCCAGTTCGGCGGCCGCCTCATTGCTGGATGGGGTAACGAGGACAACACCCTGACCACCCACGGGGTCGTCTTCACCCTGCTGATCCCACTCGGGCTCGCCCTGGTCTTCGTATACGGGGTCATCACAGCTTTGGGATGGTGGCGACCGGTAATCAAGGATGACCGCCCGGTCAACCGCTGGGTATGGGTCGTGCCCATCATTCTGCTTGTCGCCATCGTGGTGGGCATCGATTACAGTGCGCTCGCCGAGAAGGGTTGGCTATTCATCATCGTCCTCCTCATCGCCACACAGTTTGTCGGATGGGGTGAGGAAGGAATGTTCCGCGGCATCGGTGTGACTGTGTTGCGCAACCACGGCCTCCGCGAGGGCCAGGTTGCCCTGTGGTCCAGCCTCATCTTCGGCGCTGTCCACCTAACGAACGTCTTCGGAAATGGCGCTTCCACGGTCCCTCAGGCGATCATGGTCAGTCTCGCCGGGTACTTCTTCTATCTCACTCGCCGGGTCTCGGGCAGTAACGCGCTGAACTCCGTACTGCACGGACTCTTCGACTTTGCACTGCTCAGCGGTTCCGCGATCCTGCTGGACCAGCAGGGCTATGTCGGGGCCTTCGCTCCCATTCTTGCCTACCCGATCCTGGCAATCATTCTGCTTGTCAAACGCCGTGACATCGAACCGTCCCAGCCCGTCGATGCCTCGGCCCCATCCCACACGTAGATGCGCCGGCCCGGCGCAGCGAACCGCGCCGGGCCACTAGGGGTACATCTCGATGTGCGTTTCAACCGGTGCGCTAGCTGCAGTTTCTACCGAAAACAGCATTGTCAGCGCGCACAAGAATCTGTCGAAACACATGCAGCATCACAGTCAGGAACTCGCGATCAATCGCCGGACTGATTCGACTGCCGTCAGCCGGCGCTGAGCTGAAGTTCGAGAGACCTTCCCAGCACCGGGGCGAGACAAAGTCCTGGCGATCTCGGTAATCACGAACAGCAGTTCCGACGCATTCCATGCGGGATCGATGTGACCCTCCGCCTGTCCCCGACGAATTTCCTCGATCTTGGGCCGGAAAGTCCTACTACGTATGTCGTTGTCGCTCATAACATCCGGCGCTTCGAGATCTGCCCACTCCTGCAGACGAGCATTCTCGGGATGAGCCACGTAATTGTCGAAAAGCCGCCCCATGTATCCGGGCAGGTCGTCGCCGCGTAGTGCCGTTTCTGATGTGGTTTCGAGGGTCCACTGCGCCGTGACGGCAGCAAACAACTCTTCCTTGCTCGCGAAGTACGCGTACAGACGATCCTTGCTGGCGCGCGCGTCTGTGGCGATCCGATTGATCCGAGCGCCGGCCAGACCGTACCGGGCAAATTCTTCCTTCGCGGCCGCAAGAATGCGATCTCTGGTGGCTTCCCCGGCTGAACGCATGTGGACAGCTTAGATCGAATTACCCGTTGCCGAACCATCTGGTTCGGCGTAGCGTCCAGAGTTGGCGAACAGTTTGGTTCGCAAACTTGAACGACGACCGCAAGGATCCCCATGAATCTCGACGAGGCCCGCACTGCATTCACACGGCTCCGAGCGACTGAGAGCGGTGTGTCACCGACGGAACTCGACAAGATCTGGGCAGCACTCGACACCGTCGCAGCAGCAGACATCCTCGGCGAATGGAAGGGCGACGACTTCGCTACCGGCCACCGACTGCACGACGCACTGGCCGCGACCCGCTGGTACGGCAAGACATTCAACTCGCTCAACGACGCCAAGCCGCTGATCTGCCGCGACGAAGACGGCAACCTCTACTCCGACATCAAGGGCGGCAACGGAGAAGCGAGCCTGTGGAACATCGAATTTCGCGGCGAAGTGACCGCAACGATGGTCTACGACGGAGTATCGATCTTCGACCATTTCAAGAAGGTCGACGAACAGACACTCATGGGAATCATGAACGGCAAGTCGAAGTTGGTGTTCGACAACGGTCAGCACTACTACTTCCTGCTCGAGCGAGTTTGATTCACGCCGAACAGAACTCGACCTACGCCATGCAGATGACAGCGGCACTGTCTCGCGGTCCCGAATCGCCGTTCACACTCGAAACCGTCCAGATCGATGCCCCGCGTGCAGACGAGATATTGGTACGTGTTGTCGCGACCGGACTGTGCCACACAGACCTGTTCACCAAATCCTTACTGCCGGAAAAGGTTGGTGCCTGCCTGTTCGGGCACGAGGGTGCGGGAATCGTCGAGGCCGTGGGCTCCGAAATCACACACATCGCTCCCGGTGATCACGTACTCCTGAGCGTCCGTAGTTGCGGTACCTGCCGCCAATGCGTCGACGGACACCGAGCGTATTGTGAACGCTCCCACCAACTCAACAGCTCGGGTGTTCGCACCGACGGTTCGTCTCCGATCCAACAGAACGGTGCACCGATCAGAGCCGCCTACTTCGGGCAGTCCAGCTTCGCGCAATACGCGATCACAACAGCCGACAACACCGTTGTCATCGATCCGGCCGTCGACCTCACGGTTGTCGCTCCGCTGGGTTGCGGGTTTCAGACGGGCGCCGGCACTGTACTCAATATGCTTCGGCCCAAACCTGACTCGACGTTTGTCATCTTCGGAGCCGGCAGCGTCGGGTTCGCTGCCCTGTTGGCCGCAAGAACAGCCGGGGTCACCACCATCGTCGCAGTCGACCCGGTAACGGAACGTCGAAAACTTGCCGAAGAGTTCGGCGCAGTCACGATCGACCCGGCAACCGACAACGTCGTCGATGCTGTGCGCGCTGCCACCGACGGCGGATCCACGCATGCATTGGACACCACCGGAATTGGCGCAGTTATCAATCAAGGTGTCGCATCACTGCGTGCACGTGGAACGCTGGCCGTGGTCGGACTTGGTGCACGCGAAGTCGCTCTGAACATGGCAGACATCATGCTGAACGGGAAGACAGTTCGGGGGTGCATCGAAGGCGACTCGGACGTCACAACTTTCATTCCCCGACTCGTCGAACTCTTCAACGCCGGCAGCTTCCCGATTGATCGTCTGGTAACGCCCTATGCGTTCTCCGACATCAACCAAGCTGTCGCCGATCAAGCCTCGGGAAAGGTGATCAAACCCGTCCTGTTGTGGTGAACCAAGCGCCGGTTCACTTTTCGAGATTCGGACTCTCGACATTGGCCTCGGGCGCAACTTTCTTGTTGTCGCCCTTCTTGCCGTCGCCGCGCATCTTCGCGAGTTCCTTGCCTCGCTTGTTGTACATGTACCCCAGAAATACGATGCCGATGAACAACGCCACACCAATTACAGCGCCCAGCACCGAAGCACCGCGGAAGCCGGGGCCGTCGACATCGAGGACACGTTCGCCGGCGTGCGCGGCACTGCTGTTGCCGAGAACGATGCTCAGCGTCAGCAGGTTGGGCAAAGCAAAGATCACGCCGAGCACCAATGCACTGATCTGCATGACACGAGCATGCTTGCGCTTGCGTACCTGCCAGATCGCACGGAAGAAGAGCAGCGGAACCAACGTGCATACGAGCCCGAACATCACGCCCCACGCAATGCCTCCACTGAAACTGCCGTCGGCGAGCGACGCAATCCGCTGAGACCACCAGCGCGGGAGGTACGCGGCGAGAATCAAATACGTGATGACCAGTACTACTGCCGCCACCGCGATGGTTATGGCCTTCTTCGCCCACGGCGGCATTCCGGGTGCAGTTGTAGCCGGTGATGTTTCCGGTGTCGTCATGACAAATCCTCGTTTTGGTTCGGCACTGTTGTTGTCACGAATCTAACTGCTGGCCGCCGCGGGTATCTGCATCGAACACAATTCGGGCAAGCCGCTGGGGTGCCACCAGCGTGTAGGAGGTGTAGATCCATTCTTCGAGTTGATCCCACAGTTCTTCGGGGACGTCGGCACCGATGTCCAGAACGACCCAACCGTGCCTCCCCAGCCCGTAGCTCGCCGGACTGACAAAAGACTCCGTAGCCACAACAGCTTCGGCCTCTTCCTTGCTCAGCTTCACCGTCAGAGACGTCGCTTCGACATTGCAGAACACGAAGTTCTTGCCCCGCACCCGAAATGTGGGATGCCCGTCCCATGCCTCGATGTCGACGCGCTGAGCCTCGGGAAGACTCAGCGAGATCTCCTCGAGCCGAACCATGTTGTCCGTCATGACAGAAGATTGTGCACCTAGTTCTCGGCGCATCCCACCCGCAATCGCGTTAGGCTCCGTTCGACCGCGTTAGACGACCCCAATCCTTCGGGAGAGTGGCATGCGTACGTTTGTTCATGTGGTGCTGCTGATCTGCGGCATTGCCATTGCAGTCGGCTCATTCATGTCGATATTGGCCGGCGTGAAACCCATCAACGTCCGCCTCGAGGATTTGAGAGACGGGTTTCCGGTGGGCTGGGTGATCGAGCAGATCGGCGAACAATCCGTGACGTTCTATCGATCGATGATGATCCTGCTCCTTGCTGCCGCAGTGCTGATTCTCATTGCCGCGCTGTTCGGCTCGCGCATCGCGGCCTGGCTGGGAATCGTTGTCGGTTTGGGGACACTGGGCACGTTTTATTACCGCGTGAACGACCAATTCGGCAACGTCATCAGGGAAAACTACTCCACAGTCCTGACAAATCAGACAGGATTCATTTTGACCGCCGGTGGTCTGATTCTCGCGCTTCTTGCCTGCCTTGTTCCTCGCGAGAAGGCCGGATCCTGACCACAGAGCAACCTCAGGGTTACTCGAGGGTTGAACATTGACTAGTGTCTGCACCAACCGGGTGCGGACCAAGGAAACACCCCAGAAGAGGTAGGCATCAATGGCTTCGCTCGACGACCTTCTGTCACAGATCCCGATCGACCAGATTGCGCAGCAGCTGGGCGTAGATCGTGCAACTGCGGAAACCGCAGTGAAATCAGCACTTCCGACGCTTGTCGGTGGCCTCGGCGCCAACGCACAAGACGAGGCCGGAGCGGCTTCACTCGAGAGCGCATTGCAGGCGCACGCGAACACCACAATTCTCGACGACGGCATCGACATCAGCAAGGTCGACACCGAAGACGGACAGAAAATTGTCGCGAATATCTTCGGCAACAACACTGATCAGGTCGCCAGCACGCTCGGCGGAGTCGGCGGTGGCAACGATCTGGTGAAGCAACTTCTCCCGATTCTGGCACCGATCGTCCTGGCTTACCTCGCCAAGCAGTTCACAGGCGGTGGCGGCGGCAATGCAACGCAGACTCAGGCTTCAACCGGTGGCGGCGGCGGCCTCGGCGATCTATTGGGCGGATTGCTCGGCGGCGGTAATTCCGGCGGCGGCATCGGCGGCGCACTGGGTGGCCTCCTGGGAGGCTCCGGCGGAGGCGGTATCGGCGATCTACTGGGCGGGCTTCTCGGCGGCGGCAAGAAGTAATCTCACAGTGCGGCGACTCCCGAACCGGAGTCGCCGCACTGACTTCAGCCCACCGGCACGGATCTGAACATCTTCAGCGACAACGCCATTGCGACGAGCAGCAAGCAACCGACAAAGGTACTGACCCCATTCCACCCGCCTGCGGCGTAGGCGGCACCCGCCACGACACCGGCCACCGACGAGCCCCCGTAGTAGGCAAACAGATAGAGCGCCGACGCCTCCGCCCGATGAAGCTGGGCAAGCCGTCCCACCCACCCGCTTGCCACCGAGTGTGCCGCAAAGAATCCGCCGGTGAAGAGCAACATTCCCGCCAGAACCAGAACTAGATTGTCTGGAACGGTTAGTGCCAGACCCAATGCCGTCACTGACACGGAGCCCAGCAGTACCCACTTCCGCCCCAACTTGTCCGCGGCGATGCCGGCTACCGTCGAAGTGAATGTCCCGGCGAGGTAGAACAGGAACACCAAGCCCACAACAGTCTCGGAAAGTCCGAAAGGTGCACTGGAAAAACGAAATCCGAGAAAATTATAGACCGACACAAATGCACCCATCACGATGAAACCCAAGATGAAGAGCGTCCGTAACGATGAATCTTCAAGGTGAACACGAAGATTCGTGACCAACCTTCTCAGAGAGACCGGCTGGGGCCGGAAGAACTGTGATGTCGGCAAGGTACGAATCATGATGAGCGCAAACACCGTCGAGACCATTGCGACCGCAAACAAGGCCCAGTGCCACGTACTCACATCGATAACCGCCGACGGGATCAGCCTGCCGATCAATCCCCCGATCGTGGTGCCCGCGACGTATCGACCCATCGCAGCGCCCAAATCCTTCGGGTCGATCTCTTCTGCCAGGTAGGCCATCGCGACTGCGGGAATGCCGGCCAGTGCAGCACCTTGGAACGCCCGACCTACCAGGAGAACCTCGATCGTCGGACTGAGCGGCAAGAGTAGGCCGATCACACAGGAGGTGACGGCCCGGTATCCGCGCGACCCGCGCCGGTGCGGCACGACATTCGCGGCAACTTCTGTCGAAACACTCATCGAATTACCTCCGTCGCAAATCCTCCCGCCCCACCACAACAAATGAAAATGCATCAATGTCGGCTTATATATGCCTCAGACGCATATAGATTCACGGAGTGATGCTGACCGAAGATCTCGAATGGTTTGTTGTGCTTGCCGAAACCCAGCAGGTGACCGCCACGTCGGACCTCACCCATCTGTCGCAGCCCACACTGTCGCGCAAACTCGCACGACTCGAACAACAGATCGGCGTGCCGCTGTTCGACCGCCACGGGCGCCGGCTCACCCTCAACCGCTACGGCCGAATTCTCTACGAACACGCCGGTAGTGCACTGAAAAATCTCCAAGATGCGCAGCGTCGGATCGACACGCTTCACAGTCCCGACATCGGCACCGTTCGGCTCGACTTTCTCCATTCCTTCGGCACCTGGCTGGTTCCGCGGATGCTGCGGAGCTATCGGGTCGCACATCCCGATGTGCGGTTCGAACTGCACCAGGACCGCGCACAATTCCTGACCGATCGCATCTCGTCCGGCGAGACCGACCTCGCCATCGTCTCCCCACAACCGGACAACCCTGCGCTCGCGTGGACACAGATTGCGCAGCAAAGACTCGCTCTTGCCGTGCCGGTCGGGCATCGATTTGCCCAACTGCAGCAGGTCGAACTCTCACAGGCTGCGGACGAACAGTTCATCGGGATGCAATCCGACTTCGGCATACGAAGAATTCTCGACGAAATGTGCGCCGCTGCCGGTTTCACTCCCGAATTCGTATTCGAGAGCAGCGAACTCGCCACCGTCGGCGGTCTGGTCTCGGCGTCATTGGGAGTCGCGGTCATGCCGATCCAGGATCCGCCCATCTGGGCGGAAGGAATTGTCTATGTCCCCATCGCCGACGCCCAGCGCAAAATCGGCCTCATCTGGGCTGACGACCGGGCATTGCCCCGGCCTGCACTCGAATTCCGTGACTTCGTGCGGGGAAATACTTGGTCCTGAAATTCACACACACAACCTCACCAGCAGGTATGATTCCGATCACATGCGATCAGAACGGATCAGACAATTCGGTCGATCGACGAAACTGATCAATCAGCATCTAGCTACGGGTCGGTAACATTCGGTCCTGGGGGAAAATTCATGCCATTCTCTTCAAACCTACGGTGCCGTAGGCTGGGGCGAAGTCGGGCATTCACTCAACACGGAGGCAATCAATGACGAGGAATCTGACGCAGCTCGAGCTGCTACAGGAACTGCAGCCGGTCGCGGAAGAGAACGTCAACCGCCACATCTCCATGGCAAAAGAATGGCATCCCCACGACTACGTCCCGTGGGACGAAGGTCGCAACTTCGCAGCCATGGGCGGCGAAGACTGGAGCCTCGAACAGTCGCAGCTCGGTGAAGTAGCTCGCGCCGCGATGATCACCAATCTCCTCACCGAAGACAACCTGCCGTCGTACCACCGTGAGATCGCCGAGAACTTCTCGCAGGACGGCGCTTGGGGCACCTGGGTCGGTCGTTGGACCGCCGAGGAGAACCGTCACGGCATCGTGATGCGCGACTACCTCGTCGTGACCCGTGCCGTCGACCCCGTCGAACTCGAACGCCTCCGCATGGAACATATGGTCACCGGCTACAACCCGGCCGTCCCGGACGACGGAGCCGGCGTGCTGCACTCCGTGGCCTACGTGACGTTCCAGGAACTCGCGACGCGCGTCAGCCACCGCAACACCGGCAAGGCCTGCAACGAACCCGTCGCAGACAAGATGCTTCAGCGCATCGCTGCCGACGAGAACCTGCACATGATCTTCTACCGCAACATCTGTGCCGCAGCACTCGACCTCGCTCCCGACCAGACCCTGAGGTCGGTAGCGAATATCGTGCAGAACTTCGAGATGCCCGGCAGCGGAATGCCGAATTTCCGTCGCAACGGGGTCCTCATGGCGAAGCACGGAATCTACGATCTTCGCCAGCACATCGACGAAGTTATCTGGCCCGTCCTGCGCAAGTGGAACATCTTCGAACGCAACGATTTCAGCGCCGAAGGTGAGAACACGCGCGAGGAGTTGGCGGCATACCTCGAGAAACTTGACGGTCAGGCAACCAAGTTCGAGGAGCAGCGCGATCGCATGCTCGCCCGCGAAGCAGCAAAGCGCGAACAGCAGGCTTCTTAATTTCACCAGCTATTCTGTGCCCGGTACCGGATTCGGTACCGGGCACTTTCAATTGTCAGAAATATTTGTTCAGAGGTAGTCATGTCATCCCTTCGCATCGGTTCACTCGAGCTGCACAGCCCCGTGGTCCTCGCACCTATGGCAGGCGTCACCAACGTCGCCTTCCGCACGCTCTGCCGTGAACTCGAACTCGAACGGGCCGGCAGCACCTCCGGTCTTTACGTCTGCGAGATGGTCACGGCACGCGCTCTCGTCGAGCGCCAGCCGGCCACCTTGCACATGACAACCTTCGGCCCCACCGAAACTCCACGATCCCTGCAGCTGTACACCGTCGATCCGGACACGACGTACGCCGCAGCCAAGATGATCGTCGACGAGAACATGGCCGATCACATCGATATGAACTTCGGCTGTCCGGTCCCCAAGGTGACACGTAAGGGCGGCGGCTCAGCGCTGCCGTACAAGCGCCGTCTGTTCGGTCAGATCGTCGCGGCTGCAGTCCGCGCCACCGAAGGCACCAAAATCCCGGTCACGGTGAAGATGCGCGTCGGTATCGACGCCGACCACCACACGCATCTCGACGCCGGACGCATCGCTGCAGCTGAAGGTGCTGCCGCGATTGCTCTTCACGCCCGCACCGCGTCGCAGCGATACTCCGGAACTGCGGACTGGAACGAAATCGCACGCCTCAAAGAACACGTCACCGACGTTCCGATCCTCGGCAACGGCGATATTTTCGACGCCTCCGACGCGGCCCGGATGATGGACGAAACCGGATGCGACGGCGTCGTCGTGGGCCGTGGATGCCTCGGACGCCCCTGGTTGTTCGCCGAACTCAGCGCTGCCCTCAACGGCCAGACCATCGCCACTCCTCCGACGCTCGGTGAGGTCACCAAGATCATCGCCCGCCACGCGCAACTTCTGGCCGCGCACCACGGTGAGATGAAGGGACTGCGTGAGCTTCGTAAGCACGTTTCCTGGTACATGCGCGGCTTCCCGGTCGGATCAGATCTGCGGGTCTCGATGGCATTGGTCAGCACACTGACCGAACTCGACGATCTTCTCGGACAGCTCGACCACGACGTGCCGTTCCCCAAGGACGCCGAGGGCCCCCGCGGTCGCCAGGGCTCCCCTGGTCAGGTTGCTTTGCCTGACGGTTGGCTCGACGATCCCGAGGACGATGTGGTGCCTGTCGGCGCAGACATGATGCACTCGGGCGGATAGCTTTCAATGTGAATTCGGTCGATTCGTCGGCTTTCTGAGTGGATAACTCAGGATTCACCAGTAATATGGCTGCAGCTTCGCCAAAAGGTGTTGTTGTACAGCGGAAAACAGAACGAACTGTCCGAATCGGCAGTCGACGACGGGACAGGTTGCATCGGTGGGTGATGATCACGACTCGGGCCCGCCTTCGCCCGAAAGCCGGGCACCGTGGGAACGGCCACTCGCCGATCAGCGATACCGCAACCGCCGTTCGGAGCGCCCGAAACCGACACCTGAATCCGAGCCGAAAGCGCCGGGAACAGAACGTCGAATCGCCGGCCTGTTCGGTCGACGCGACTCCCCCAATACCGAAGACAGCATTTCGGTTGCGGAACTCGTCGCCCGAGTAGGCGACGCACCGACCGATTCGAATCTGCACAGTGGACCCGTTCCGACACCCCCGATAGCACCGGCTGCAGCCGAATGGATCTCCAGCGAGCCGCCCACGTCCGCGTCTCCTCGAGTCGTCAACGCAACCGGCGGTAGCAGGCTCGCGCTGAACAAGATCAAGCGTCGTCAGCGCCTCAAGGTGATCAGCAGATCAGCCGTCGCGTTCCTGGCCGTGATGTCCTTGACCTTGACAGGCGTCGTCTGGGGTTACCAGCACGCGACCGACGGCAAGTTCGAACAGATCGCAGCACTCGATACCAACTCCGACGACATCGTCGACGCACTCGGCCAGCTCGGCGACGAAACCTATTTGATCGTCGGTACCGACACACGTGCCGGAGCGAGCGGTGAGATCGGTGCCGGAACGGTCGACGACGCCGAAGGCGCCCGCGCCGACACTGTGATGCTGGTCAACATCCCAGCCGATCGAAGCCGCGTCGTCGCCGTCTCGTTCCCCCGTGACCTCGACGTCGACCGCCCGATGTGCAAAGCGTGGGACAACAACACCGGCACTTACACCAGCGAATACTTCCCCGCCGCAAGCGGTGAAAAACTGAATGCAACGTATGCACTCGGCGGACCCAACTGCCTGGTCAAGGTCATCCAGAAGATGTCCGGGCTCAAGATCGGCCACTTCGTCGGCATGGACTTCGCCGGATTCGAGCGCATGGTCGACACCGTCGGCGGCGTCAATATTTGTTCACCGGTCCCCATCGAAGACGGCATTCTCGGCACTGTCCTACCGACCAGCGGCAACCAATTGCTCGACGGCCGGACGGCACTCAACTACGTCCGCGCCCGCCACGTCGAAGCCGAGGGCAACGGCGACTACGGACGCATCACGAGACAGCAGAAATTCCTGTCCGCTCTCCTCCGGTCGGCGCTGTCCAACCAGGTGCTCCTCAATCCCGGCAAGCTCAACGGTTTCATCAACGCCTTCACCAGCGACACGTTTGTCGAGAACATCGATACGAAGTCACTGGTCACGCTGGGTCGATCGTTGCAGAACGTCGACGCCGGATCGGTCACGTTCCTGACCGTCCCCACCGACGGCACCAACGACTGGGGCAACGAGATCCCCCGGACCGACGAGATCAAAGCCCTGTTCCAGGCAATCATCGACGACGAACCCTTACCTGGTGAAGAGCGGCCAGCAGACGACGAACCGACGTCGAGCAGCACGACGCCGCCGACGTCGAGCGCCCCAATGCCGGATGCAACGACGGTCGAAGCAATGAGCGCATACAACGTCTCCCTCGATGTCTCGAATGCATCAGGAATTTCCGGCCGAGCCGCCACCATCGCAGAAGAACTCAAGGCCCAGGGCTTCCATATCGCCAACGTCGGCAATGCCGCCGCGGCCACCGGCCTGACCAACGTCAAGTCCACTCAGACTGTGGTGCGGTACGCGCCCGGCTACGAAGCAGAGGCCGCAACAGTGGCGTCCGCAGTCCCCGGTGCCGTCCTCGTGCTCACGCCGAGCATGGGCGAGATGATCGAGCTTGTGATCGGAAGCGATTTCTCCGGAACAGTCGTCACGCCGGCTGATCCTGGCACAACGCTCTCGGCCGAACCGAAATCCGTGGATACCAGTGCCTCGACATCACTTTCTCCCGACATCGCCGCAGTCAATGCCGGCGACACCGCCTGCATCTGACGAGCAGATCATTCACCTTGCGTTCACCTGTCGCTGGTGACTTGGCCTTTCAGGGCACGTAGGCTCTGACCTCATGCGCGTGGCTTACAACGAACAGATGACCGAGCTTGCTGACATGCTCGGCGAGATGGCAGGACTGGCAGGTACCGCCATGGAGCGCGCCACCCAGTCGCTGCTCCAAGCTGACCTATCCCTTGCCGAGCAGGTGATCGGAGAGCACGACAAGATCACCGACCTCAGCACCCTGTGCGAGGAGCGTGCCTTCGCGCTGCTCGCCTTGCAGGCTCCTGTTGCCGGCGATCTCCGATCGGTTGTCAGCGGAATCCAGATCGTCGCCGACATCGACCGCATGGGCGCCCTCGCCCTGCACGTTGCGAAAATCGCGCGTCGTCGTCACCCCAACCATGTGCTTCCTGAAGAAGTCAACGGCTACTTCGCCGAAATGGGGCGTATCGCCGTATCCATCGGCGCAGCGGCCAAGGAAGTTCTCGAATCTCGCGATCCCGAGCGCGCGGCACGTCTGGTCGAAGACGACGAGGCGATGGACGATCTCCACAGCCACCTGTTCACCGTCCTCATGGATCGTGACTGGAAGCACGGCGTTGCCGCTGCCATCGACATCACGTTGCTCGGCCGCTTCTACGAGCGCTTCGCCGACCACGCAGTCGAGGTCGGCCGACGAGTCATCTTCCTGGTTACCGGAAAGCTGCCGGAAGAACCCGAGAAGATCGAAAAGGTCGACAAGCTGACCTCGTACCCGAATCTGTAAACACTCCGCAAATGTGAGTTGAAGGCGGCCGTGCACCATGCACGGCCGCCTTTCCTATCAGCGTGCGCTCAACCACTCTTCCAACGTGGGACCCGCGGACATCGACCCCGGCCCGGGGAGCAAAGCTCCACTGCGCATGGCCTTTCCGGCACCGGGTACCGATATCGGAATCAATAATTTTCGCTGACCACGGCGTTGCAAGATCGTGCGTGTCATCGCCGGAATTTCCAGGTCCTCGGGTCCGGCAAGATCTGCCGCGCGCCCCGACGGACCTTGCTCGACGCAATTCAGCAGCGACCGGGCGACAGTCTTTGCCGCGACCGGTCGCGAGAGCATCCGCGGTACCAACGCCACTGGACCGAAACCCATGACGGATACGGTCTTTTCACCGAACTCGAACCATTGTGTCGATCGCAGAATCGTGAACGGGATTCCCGACGCTTCCACAGCGCGTTCTTGCGCTGCCTTGCCTTGGTAGTACCCGAATGCTTTCAGTCGAGGATCGTCGCAATTGACGATCGAGAGCAGCACATGGTGTTTCACCCCGGCCTTGCGTTCGGCCTTGGCAATATTTTCGGCCGCCGATTCGAAGAACGCCACAGCCTTCTTTGCGTTGTTGGTGACGTGATCGCTGACGTCGACTACTGCGTCGACACCATCGAACGCCGCGTCCATACCCATTCCGGTGCTGATGTCGACGCCGGTCGAGCGGGCAGCAATCACCACGTCGTGGCCTGCGTCCCTTGCCGCAGTGACAACAAGTTTTCCCATCAGGCCTGTTCCGCCTAGTACTGCAATCCGCATCATTGCCTCCGTCAACACATTCTGCCCTGTTCGCGTCAGTCGCGACATGAGATAGACGAGGCAACTACCCGGAATGTGACAAGCGGTCAGACCACGCTGTAGCGCCCGGCCACCGTTGCGTACCAATCCGCGCAGATCTCCTCCAAGGCAGCGGTCGCCTCATGGGCATGATCTGTAAGCGCGCGGGCCAACATGCCCGGACCGGCCAGAGGCGTGACGTGCCCGTCGACGGTGTCCGTGGTCTTCATCCCCAGCAGCATCGTGGTGCCGAGTACCCGGTGCCCACCGAGAACACCGGGAAGGCTGCGGCTGGAAACGTTTCGTAGATCCAGGGTTTCCACGAGCAACGGCGTCCCGTCGACAGTGATCCGCTGATCCGAACGCAAGGCTCCACCGATCTCCCCCGTACGACCCAGCACAACCATTTCGTCCAGCAGCGCAACCGCATCAGCTTCGAGTGAAAAATCAATGCGTCTACTGACATTCGCGCCGCCCGCCACCACGAACGGCGCTGCCCGCCACACCAGGGCGCCGCCTGCGCCCACCCGGGCAGTTGCAGTCCACGACGCATGACCACCACGCGCGTTGTATGCCACGGTGCCCGACGGTTCGATCACCTCGAGGAAAGTGCCCGGTGCGACGTCGAATTCGATCCGGAGGTCGTCACCAGCCAACAGCGTTGCACTGTGTCCTACCAAGGCAATTCGCACGTGCAGCCCACGGGAGCTCACAAATCGGGGGGCCAGAAAGTCTCCGGAGATCAACTCCGCGGCGGTGGCGGTATCCCCGGTTCGTTCGACAACGATCCTGGTTGCCCCAGACATGTTCATCAGTGACTGTGAGAGTGACTGTGCCCGTGACCATGTCCGTGCTCATGATCTTCTTCGTCTGCGTGGAAGTGCGGCGCCATCGGACCCGGATCCTGCGGAACATGGCTACCGGCGCGATGAGCGGCGATGACCTGACGGATCCAGGCACTGAGCTGATCGATGGTGGCGTGATCCTTCTGACTGAGAGCCAGGACCGGAAGTCCGTCACGTGCGGCGGTGGCATCCGCGACCATCAAGACTGCGTCGACATCAACGTACGGAGCAAGGTCGATCTTGTTGACCACCAAGAGATCTGCACGCTCGATACCGGGGCCACCCTTGCGTGCGACGTCACCGCCGCCGGCGACATCGATGACAAAGATCTGAGCATCGACCAGAGCCGGGCTGAAAGTAGCCGTCAGATTGTCGCCACCGCTCTCCACGATCACCATGTCGAGCGGGCTGAACTCCCGCTCGAGATCCTCCACCGCAATGAGATTGGGCGTGACGTCATCTCGAATTGCAGTGTGCGGGCAGGCGCCGGTCTCGACGGCGACAATGCGCTCGATGGGTAGGACGTTTGCCGCACGGAGCAACCGTGCGTCCTCATCCGTGTAGATGTCATTGGTGACAACCGCGATCTCGAATTCAGCTGCGAGTTCACGGCAGATGGTGGCGATCAGCGTGCTCTTACCCGTCCCGACGGGACCGGCGACACCGAGTCGCAATCCTCGGGCTGCGGTTGCGGTGTTCGGCGCGGGGGTGTTCAGATTGTCAAGCACGGAAAATCCTCCTGGATCGAGCGTTGTGTTCGAGTGACCATTGTTCGACCAACGGTCCGGTAGTTGCAGGTATATCTGCGGCGCAGTGCACTTCGACTGCAGCCCGGGCAATTCTCTCGATAGTCGGGGCAACCTGCAGCAGCCACTCGACCGGTTCTGCCGGATCCACCGGCAGCAACTTCAATGCCGCCGACGCCACAGTTTGAGCGTCGTCGTACAGGCATGATCGGGCTGCCGCCGTGTCGTCCATCCCAGCGACGGCGGTGAAGACTCCCAGCGCCAACGGCCGCATCGGATGCCCGGGCAGCGCCATCAGCAGTTGCACCGCATGATGCTGCGGCCACAACCGCGACGCCAACCTGGCGAGCCCTCGGCCGAGTTGGATCGACGCCTCACGTAATGGCGCGCTGGGCGTGCGGGCAAGCAGTTCGTTCGAAATGGCTTCGAGTTCACTTGCGCTTCCGCCGCTGACTGCCCAGCGCCTCGTGACAACTGTTGCCGCAGCTTCGACGACACCAACCGTTTCGAGTCGACCCCGGATGAAATCCGGAACCTGACTTTGACGCAGGCCAGCCGCCAATGCCGGTTCCAGCCCCGACGAGTGTGCATGCCCGCCTGTCGGTAATCGCCCGTCTGCCAGCAGCATCGACGCGATCTCGGCGGACACCGGCGTCAGAACAGCGTGTAGCGCTGAGCCATCGGCACTACGTCGACGGGATTGGGTCGGATCAGGTCACCGTCGACCTTGATGGCAAACGTCTCCGGATCGACGTCGATGGACGGCAGTGCCGTGTTGTTCGGCATGTCAGCTTTGGTGAGGTGCCTGGTGGGCCGGACTCCGGTGAGAGTTCGTGTGAGGCCAAGCCGATCTGCCAATCCGTCCTCGATGGCCATCGGCGAGACGAAGGTCGTGGACAGGTGCGGAGCCGAACCCGGCGCCGCTGCGATTGCCGGCCGAATGAACACCGGCTGCGGCGTCGGAATCGCAGCATTGGGATCACCCAGTGGCGCAGCAACAATCGCACCACCCTTGATCACTGCAGCCGGACGAACTCCGAAGAACGCCGGATCCCACAGCACCAGGTCTGCCATCTTCCCGGCCTCGATCGAGCCGACCTCATGGTCGATACCGTGCGCCACCGCCGGACAGATCGTGTACTTGGCGACGTAGCGACGGGCACGCTCGTTGTCCGCCGGCATGCTGGTACCCAACTTGCCGTGCTGCGCCTTCATCACGTGCGCTACCTGCCAGGTTCGCAATGTCACCTCACCGATGCGACCCATTGCCTGCGCGTCGGACGACGTGATGGAGATGGCACCGATGTCGTGCAGGAAGTCTTCGGCCGCAATGGTGGTCGGTCGAATTCGCGACTCGGCGAACGCAAGGTCTTCCGGCACACGAGGATTGAGTGCATGGCACACGATCAGCATGTCCAAATGCTCGGCCACCGTGTTGACGGTATGCGGCAACGTCGGATTAGTTGATGCCGGAAGAACATTCGCCTCTCCGGCCGTGACGATGATGTCGGGAGCGTGTCCGCCGCCGGCACCTTCCGCATGGAAAACGTGGATGCCTCGTCCGGCAATTGCGTCCAAAGTGTGCTGGACGTAACCGGTTTCATTGAGGCTGTCGGCATGCAGAGCAACTTGGAGACCGAATTCGTCCGCCGCTCGAAGCGCTGCGTCGATGGCGGCGGGCGTGGAACCCCAGTCCTCGTGCACCTTGAAACCGCCGGCGCCGGCGAGAGCCTCTTGACGAAGCGCCTCATGGCTGACGGTGCTGCCTTTGCCGAGGAGAAGAACGTTGAGGGGAATGTGGTCGAGCGCGCGGTGCATCATCGTCAGCGACCACGCGCCGGGCGTAACCGTCGTTGCCTTGCTGGCCTCGGTAGGGCCGGTTCCGCCGCCGGCAACCGTGGTCGTGCCGGTTGCCAGAGCCTCGAGCATCTCGATTTCGCTGAGGAAATGAACGTGCGTGTCGATTGCGCCGGCCGTGAGAATCTTTCCCTCCCCGGCGATCACGTCGGTGCTGGGTCCGATGAGCAACTTCGGATGGACACCGTTCATGATGTCGGGGTTACCCGACTTTCCGATCGCCACGATGCGGCCGTCACGAATTCCGACGTCTGCCCGGACAATTCCCCAGTGATCGAGAATCACCGCATTGGTGATGACCACGTCGAGGGCACCCTGATCACGAGTGGTCAGGCCCTGACCCATGGATTCGCGGATACTCTTGCCGCCGCCGAACACCATTTCGTCGCCGGTCGCCGTGTAGTCGTGTTCGATCTCGATCCACAGATCGGTATCTGCCAAACGGATTTGGTCGCCCGCTGTCGGGCCGTACAAGGAGGCGTATCCACGCCGATCGATCCTGCTCACTACGTAGTCACCCCATCCAAATCGGTATCAATGTCGAATTCGAGAACGCCGACACTGCCGAGATCACCGTCCGTCGAATCGTCCTCGACCGCGACATCACTGATTCGCACATTCACCGGCGACGCCCGCAGTGGTTCTTCCACCTCGATGCCCGGGGTACCGAAGGGCATCACCGTCTTGGGTTCCCTTGCGTGCGTGGGCAGTATGTTTTCGGGAAGAATCTGCAAACCCGGGACTCGTTTGAGTCCACCGAGTTCGATCAGCGTCACGGTGCGCGAGACACCAGGTTCGAACCGTACGGATGTCCCGGACGGGATATCGAGCCGGAAACCTTCGGCTTCGTCGCGATCGAATGTCAGCGCTGGATTGGCGGCCGGAAGGTGCAGATGCGAACCAATTTGAATCGGCCGGTCGCCGTCATTGACGACAACCAACGTGATCCGCACTGCCTCCGAACCGAATTCGAGCGGCTGCGTCGAAACTCGTACCTCACCGGGAATCATCGGATGGGTTCCGTGACGGTAACCAGCTTGCGTCCATCCGGGAAGGTGGCTTCTACTTGGACGTTGTTGATCATCTCGGGAACCCCTTCCATGACGTCGCTGCGCGTGAGCACCTGACGACCCGCGTTCATCAACTCCGCGACCGTCATCCCATCGCGCGCACGTTCGAGAATCCAACAGGAAATCAGTGCCATCGACTCGGGGTAATTCAGCAGCACTCCGCGCTCGCGCCGGTCTCGCGCAACCATGCCGGCGACGCTCAGCAGCAGCTTTTCGGTATCTGAAGGGGTGAGGTGCATGAATTGAGGCCCTTCCGGTCGTAGAGCAGTGCCGTCGGGGTCCAACAGCGCGCTGTCGGGGCGAGATTAGCATTCCCCGAAGCGTCGTCAGTATTGTCCACTTTGCCGAGTACGGCTACTCGAGCCGTCACAGATCACGCTTGTGCTGCTCATCGAATTATTCGCGCGCCCAACGACGCTCAGCGGTGGGGCGTCCGAGTGGGAACTATCACCAAACGCAAAAGTTTCACCCCCGTATCCGGGAGGAAACGGGGGTGAAACATGAACGTGCAGCGGCCTATCCGAAGCGGCCCGAGATGTAGTCCTCGGTAGCCTTCTGCGTCGGATTGGAGAAGATCTTCTCGGTGTCGTCGATTTCGACGAGTTGACCGGGCTTGCCGGTTGCCTCGAGGTTGAAGAACGCCGTCTGATCACTGACACGCGCAGCCTGCTGCATGTTGTGCGTGACGATGACGATGGTGAAATCCTTCTTCAACTCGGTGATCAGATCCTCGATCGCCAGAGTTGAAATCGGGTCCAGAGCCGAGCAGGGCTCATCCATGAGCAGGACGTCCGGAGACACCGCGATGGCACGCGCGATGCACAGACGCTGCTGCTGACCACCGGAGAGACCGCCGCCGGGCTTGTCGAGGCGGTCCTTCACCTCGTTCCACAGGTTCGCGCCGCGCAGGGAACGCTCGGCAACCTCGTCGAGCCGCTTCTTGTTGCGCTCGCCCTGCAACTTCAAACCGGCGACGACGTTGTCCTTGATCGACATCGTCGGGAACGGGTTCGGCCGCTGGAATACCATGCCGATGGTCTTACGGACACCCACCGGGTCGACGTTGGAACCGTAGATGTCCTCACCGTCGAGCAACACCGAACCCTCGACGCGCGCACCGGGAATCACTTCGTGCATGCGGTTGAGCGAGCGGAGAACAGTGGACTTACCGCAACCGGACGGGCCGATGAACGCGGTGACGCTGCGGGGTGGGACCGAGAGGCCCACATCTGCGACGGCGTGGAACTTGCCGTAGTAGATGTTGACGTCCTTGAGATCCAGACGCTTGGCCATTACCGGCTCCCTACTGAGTGGTTACAAAATGTACGTACGAACATGAACTGAGGCCGCGTCACTTGCTGCGAACCTGAGAGAAGTGACCGATCAGCTTCGCGATGATATTGAGAATCGCGATCATCAGAATCAGGGTCAGTGCGGCGCCCCAGATTCGGTTGGTGCCGGCATCGGTGGGGTTGTTCATCTCGGCGACCATGAGCGAAGGCAAGGTACCCATTTCGCCGTTGAACAGATCGAAGTTGATGAACGGTGCGTAGCCGACGAGGATCAGCAGCGGCGCGGTCTCACCGAGTACACGGGCCAGCGCGAGCATGACGCCTGTGATGATGCCGGGAAGTGCTGTCGGCAGAACAATTTTCGAGATGGTCTTCCACTTCGGCACACCGAGGGCGTACGACGCTTCACGCAGATCCATGGGGACGATGCGGAGCATTTCCTCGGTGGAGCGGATAACGACCGGGACCATCAGGAGGACCAGAGCAAGGGACACTGCGAAAGCCGACTTGGGGAAGCCGAACGTCGCGATCCACAGCGCGTAGATGAACAGTGCTGCCACGATGGACGGGACACCGCTGAGGATGTCGACCATGAAGGTAGTGAGCTTGCCCAGCTTGGACTTTCGGTCTGCGTACTCCACCAGGTAGATCGCGACGAAGATGCCGAGCGGGATGGAGAAGACCGCACACACGAGGCCTTGCATCAAAGTCCCGATCAAGGCGTGATAGACACCGCCGCCGGACGCCGATGCCGTCAGTCCACTCATCGAATTGGTGAACCATGTTGCAGACGTCAACGCGGGCAAGCCCTTTGCGACGACGGTGAACAGGACCCAGACGAGCGGAATGAGTGCAATGAGAACCGCGAGGCTGACCAGGATCGTGGCGGTGACGTCCTTGGCGCGGCGGGTTGCTCCGACGCCCTGGAATGTGGGCGCCTTGACGGGGCGGTCCAGAGTGGAAGTCATTGGTCAGTCCTTCTTTCCGGCGATTACAGCGCGGGCAGCAGCGTTGACCACGAAGGTCAGCACGAACAGGACCAGTC
The DNA here is from genome assembly GCF_002245895.1 of Rhodococcus sp. OK302. Classification (NCBI taxonomy): domain Bacteria; kingdom Bacillati; phylum Actinomycetota; class Actinomycetes; order Mycobacteriales; family Nocardiaceae; genus Rhodococcus; species Rhodococcus sp. OK302. Next base: position 1,850,245 of record NZ_NPJZ01000001.1, on the reverse strand, counting down.
CGGCTGCGATGTACGCGCCGGCCTGGATGTCGTTGTTGAACTCCGCATATCCGAGGGCGATCTTCGAAGCGATGGTCGATCCGCCGTCGAACAACGACCAGCCGAACGACTGCGACGTGGTGCGCAGGATCAGGTACAGCGCCATCGTTTCACCGAGCGCGCGGCCGAGGCCGAGCATCGATCCGCTGATGTAGCCGGACTTACCGAACGGAATGACCGTGGTGCGAACAACTTCCCAGCGCGTCGCACCGAGCGCGAGTGCGGCTTCGATCTGCGAGCGCGGGGTCTGGATGAATACCTCGCGGGTCACTGCGGTGATCACGGGAAGAATCATGACGGCCAATACGATGCCAGCGGTGAAGATCGTGCCGCCGCCGGTGATGGAACCGCTACCGTCGGCGAAGAGCGGGAACCATCCGAAAGTTTTGTTGAGCCACACCGCAACCGGTGTGATTGCCGGAGCGAACACCAGCAAGCCCCACAGTCCGTAGACGATGGACGGGACCGCAGCGAGCAGGTCGATCGTGTAAGACAGTGGACGCGTCAGCCATTTGGGCGAGTACGACGTCAGGAAGATTGCGATGCCCAGTGCGATCGGCATTGCCAGCACCAGAGCGAAAAGTGATACGAGAACAGTGACCTGGAAGAGGTCGAGGACACCGAACGCCATGGCGTTGATGTCCTGCGTGACCCACTCGCGGCTCGTCAGGAAGTTGACCTGGTTGCGGCTCAGTGCGGGTACGGCCCGCCAGATCAGGAAGGCCCCGATCGCAGCGATCACGACGGTGATGAAGATCGCCGAACCCGACGCCAGAGAACTGAAGATCCGATCGCCCGGACGCGTCACGATCTTCGCGTTGCCGGAACCTGAACCTTCGCCTTTCGACGAAGGCTCGATCTCAGGGGCTTTGGTGGATGTAATCGTGTCCTCCGTGGTGCCGTTCGGACCGCCCACCCCGGCCCCGCTGGTTGCGGGGCCGGAGGAACGAGATGTCGATGTGATGGGCGCGTCATTCATGTGCGCTCACATTCCTTCACGTTTGAATGTAGATCCATGGGCCGGTCCGTACTAGTCCGCGTGTCGGTTCAGCTGATCGCGGAGATCGATGCGTTCAGCTTGTCCTTCACATTCGCAGGCAGCGGAACGTATCCCTGCTCTGCCAGATTGGCCTGGCCCTCGTTGGCTGCGCTGGTCAGGAACGACTTGACGGCAGCCGCGGTATCGGCGTCGTAGCCCTTGGAGCAGACGATGGAGTACGTGGCCAGCACCAGCGGGTAGGCACCGGCTTCGTTGGTCTTGAAGATCGACCCGAGGTCGAGCGTCAGGTCGCCGGTGGCGTCGGACTTGAACTTGGCGCCGGCGATCGACTTTGCCGCCGTCTCGTTGGTCAGTGCGACTGCTGCGGTGCCCGTGTTGATCTGGGCCATCGACAGCTTGTTCTGATCGGCAAACGACTTCTCGACGTACGTGATCGAGCCCGGTGCGGACTTGACTGCCTGCGCGACTCCGGCTGAACCCTTGGCGCCCTCACCGACGCCACCGGTGAAGTCGGAGCCTGCGCCCGACGTCCAGGCACCGCCTGACGCTGCCTCGAGGTACTTCTGGAAGTTGTCGGTGGTGCCCGAGGAATCGGAGCGGATCACCGGGTTGATCTTCAGATCAGGCAACTTTGCGCCCGAGTTGAGTGCGGCGATGGCCGGATCGTTCCAGTTGGTGATGCCGCCGTTGAAGATCTTTGCGAGAACCTCCGCGTTGAGCACGAGGTTGTCGACGCCGTCGATGTTGAAGGCGACTGCGATCGGACCGAAGACGAGGGGAAGGTTCCAGGCTTCGCCGCCGACGCAACGCTCCTTGGCCTTGTCTGCCTGCTCGTCCTTGATTGCCGAGTCGGAGCCGGCGAAGTCGATCTGGCCGGCGATGAACTGGGTACGGCCGTCACCGGAACCGCTGGGGTTGTAGGCGACGTTGACCGACTTGCCCTTGTCGTTGCACACGGCAATGTAGGTGGAGACAAACTGATCCATCGCGTTCTTCTGCGCGGACGAGCCTGCTGCGGAGATCTTTTCCTTACCTTCGCATGTAGCGGTGGAGGTGGACGTGTCCACACCACCAGACGACGCGTTGTTGTCGCTGCCACATGCGGCCAAGGTCATGGCACCTACGGCTACTACGCCGAGCAAGGCACCACTGCGCTTGAGATTCACCTAGATCCTCCGGAAATCGCTACCGCCGGGCCCACGATCAGGCGGCGACATGAGATGCAGGCACAGAGCCCGGCATCAGGCAGCGCGGCGCTGCCCATAGAGAAAAGTAGGGGGGCGCGGTGTCCGGCTGGACCACACATGGTTAACGGAGGATGAACAGACCGGAGATTTCTGCGTGTCCGGCAAGAAAATCAGATATTTCGGGCATATGCCACATCTATGTGGAACCTGCCGAAGCCCAATTTCTCGTATGTATTCAGGGCAGCCGCATTGTCACCTTCAACGTACAAAAGGACGGTTCCGAGACCACGATCACGCAGATAGTGCATACCGGCGAGTGTCAGCACCCGACCGAGACCTCGTCCCTGCGCTGCCGGATCGATACCGACGACATACACCTCGCCAAGTTCGGGTTCGTCGCCCTCCGGCGGGTGAACCTTGGTCCAGTGAAAGCCCAGGAGCGTATCCGGATCGGTGTCTGCGAATGCCAGGAACAGGCCCGCCGGATCGAACCACTCTTCGGCCGTGCGCTCATCGATCTCCGCTTGCGTCCAACCGCCCTGTTCAGGATGCCACGAGAACGCGGCGCTATTGACGCGAAGAATCTCCGGATCGTCTTCGCTGCCACCGTAGGTCCTGACGACAATGCCTTCCGGCACAACGATTTCGGGAAGCTGGGGCGCGTCGAGTGGCCGTCGCAACTGCAGCAGTTCGCGGGCCACAACAAGCCCCAGCGACTGCGCGAAAGCCTTTGCCGCGTCGACGTTTCCGTGCGCCCACACTGTGGCGCCAGGGCGCCCTTCGTCGAATACCGCAGCGGCAAGGGTGGTTCCGATCCCCTGCCGTCGATGCGCGGGATCAACTACCAACTCGGCCATGTCCGGGTGCTCACCCGAACCTGCTTGCAGCTGTGCATATCCCACAACATCGCCGTCGCCCTGAACGACAAAATGTCGAGCCGGACCACGACCGGCTATCGCGTGACGCCCCTGCTCGGACACCGGCGCCTTGCCGTCGAATTCCGTGGCGCGGTCGAGCAACGCCGACACTTGCCGAGCCTGATCCGGTTGCAGTGAATCGCTCCAACTCATGTCACACCACCGTTCCGTCCACCGATTCGTAATCGGCATCCTCGTCGTCCTCGAACCGGACAGGCGCAGCGGTGCCGTTCTTGGCCCTCGTGGGCCTTACGGCCTTGTATCCGACATTTCGGACTGTACCGATCAAGGATTCGTATTCAGTGCCAAGTTTGGCGCGCAAACGTCGCACATGGACATCCACCGTGCGGGTGCCACCGAAGAAGTCGTAACCCCACACCTCTTGCAACAACTGCGCCCGGGTGAAAACCCGTCCCGCATGCTGCGCCAGGTACTTGAGCAGCTCGAATTCCTTGTAAGTCAAATCAAGGGGCCGTCCACGCAGTCGTGCCGTGTACGTCCCCTCGTCGATAACCAATTCGCCCAGCGTGATCTTTCCCGACGCTTCCGGACTGGCAACACCGCCGCTGCGGGCCACCAACAATCGCAATCGGGCGTCCACCTCCGCCGGCCCGGTGCCGGGCAGCAGGATGTCGTCCAACCCCCAGTCCGCATTGACGGCAACAAGCCCGCCTTCGGTGAGAACAGCCACAACGGGTACAGCAGAACCTGTGCTTCCGAGCAATCGACACAAGCCGCGCGCAGCAGCCAGATCTATGCGTGCGTCCACCAGTGCGACGTCGGCAGAACTCGCTTCGAGCAGTGAGGAAACCTCAGTGGGAGCGGGCCTAACCGAGTGCGCCAGCAGCGCCAACGCCGGGAGAACTGCCTCCGGGTTGGGGTCGGAGGTGAGGAGAAGCAACTCCACACTGACTCCTATCTAGTAGCCCGTGCACCCCTGACAGGGCGACGCCCGAGTAATTCGACCCTTTTGGTCGGTCACTACATTAGCGCGCACAGTACCGGGGCCGTCGCACCGAACCTCGGCCCGAGTCGGTCACAATGGTGCAGTGCGCAAACTGATCATCGGCATCGTCTTCCTCCTCGGCCTCGGACTGGTCGCCGATTTCGGCGCTGCTGCGTACGCCGAATACCGCGTCTCACGCGAACTCCGAGCAGGTGCCTCACTCGACGCCGACCCCGAAGTCACGTTCAACGGCTTCCCATTCATCACTCAGGCGCTGAGCGGAAAATACAAGGACGTCTACATCCGAGCGACGGGCGTTCAGAGCAATATCGTCGGAGAGGTCACCGTCGAAGCAGATCTGCGCGGAGTTTCCGTCCCCTTCACCGATCTGATCAACGGAAACGTCACCCAACTCCCCGTCGACAAACTCGACGGCAGAATGGGTATCAACGCAACTGATCTCGGGAAGCTCCTCAACATCCCTGACCTGCAGGTTTCTTCACCACCGGCCGACAAATCCGACGGCACGGGCGGAAGTGGCGGCACGGGTGCAACCACAGCCGGAGCCGTCGTCCTGACCGGAACCGTCGCCGTAGGTCCCGTCGAAACCCCGGTCAGCGTTCAAGCGAACCTGGTCCTCGACGGAGGCCAGGTCAAGATCGTTGCCAGCAACCTCTACTTCGGGCCCGAAGGCGAAGCCGACTTCTCCATCCCCGCAGCACTCGAACCCACCATCCTGGGGATGTTCAGCTACACCATCGATCCCCAGTCACTCCCCTTCAACGTCAAGCCCAATCTCGTCTACGCAGAAGGCGGCCGCATCGTGATCGAAGGAAGTACCGAAAACACAGTCATCGACCTCGCGGAACTTCAGAACCCATGACCGGGATCACAATTCTGCTCGTCGCCCTTGTTGCCGTCGTCGCCGTCGGACTGTTTCTCAAATCGCGAAGCGGAACGGTTCGCGCCAGCGCAGCGGCGCCCCCGAACTCGACCCAGGGCCGGACCGAACTCCTTGTCGCGGCCGGTGTGCAGTCCACCGGCGGGCCCGTCGTCCTGCATTTTTCCGCGGATTGGTGCGGACCCTGCGCCGCGGTGCGCCGCGTAGTCGACCAGGTAGTGACGTCGATGGCCGACATGCCGCGACCACCCACCGATGTCGAACTCGACATCGACAAACACCCAGCGCTGGCCCGGGAAATGAGCGTCCTCTCCTTACCCACCACCTTCATCCTCGACGGCAACCTCGTCGAGAAATTCCGGGTGCCCGGAGTGCCGTCCACGACGGACCTGAGAAATGCGCTCACGCCTTTTTCGACGCCCGACGATCCAAATTCCTCGATTACGGGGTAAAGTCGCGAACGTGCAAACCCGCCACGAGCTGATGCTCACCCGACGCCGCGCAGTTGACCTGTGCCGCCTCGGTGGTTGTTGCTGTACCTGTTGTTGATCACCACACCCGTCGGCTCTCGCTGACATTCGAGCTTCTGCTCACGTGATCACTCCACCGAATCGGACTTTTTCGGTCCACAATTCTCGGTCCAGGCAAGCACCATGCAATCCAGCGCAGGAGCACTTCCGATGTCCACAACCGCAACCCAGATCCAGCAAGTAGACGTTCGTGGCCCGCGGTTCGCCGCCTGGGTCACCACCGCCGTACTGGTTCTGACGCTCGTCCTCTCGACGTTCTCCCTACCCGCAGCCACCGTCCTCCTTGCGCTGCAAGCAATCGTGTTCGCGATCGGCGCGGTAGCCGGCCCCAAGCGAAGCCCCTACGGACAGGTTTTCGGCAAGCTCGTCGCACCGAGGATTTCGCCCGTCACCGAACGTGAACCTGTTGCGCCACTGCGCTTCGCACAGTTCGTCGGCTTCGTCTTCGCAGTGGCCGGAACCGTCGGATTCCTTGCCGGATCCACGATCGTCGGGACCGTCGCCACCGGCTTCGCGCTCTTTGCCGCGTTGCTCAATGCTGCATTCGGCATCTGCCTCGGCTGCCAGATCTACCCTCTCGTTGCTCGGCTCCGAAACACTGGAAGAGCCTCGACAGCCTGAAAACGCTTCTCCCCCAACCTCCACCAAAAACGACCTAAGCAAGAACACACCGGAAGGAACACCATGGCTCGCTCCGACGTCCTAGTCTCCGCTGACTGGGCGCAGCAGAACCTCAATGCCCCCAAGACCGTTTTTGTCGAGGTCGACGAGGACACCAGTGCATACGACGGCGGCCACATCGAGGGCGCAGTCCGACTCGACTGGCGCAAGGACCTCCAGGACAGCGTCCGCCGCGACTTCCTCAACCAGGAGCAGTTCTCGGACCTGCTCTCGGCCAAGGGAATCGCCAACGACGACACCGTCGTTCTCTACGGTGGCAACAACAACTGGTTCGCCGCGTACGCCTACTGGTACTTCAAGCTGTACGGCCACCAGGACATCAAGCTCATCGACGGTGGCCGCAAGAAGTGGGAACTCGACGGACGCGAGCTGTCGAAGGACGAAGTCACCCGTCCCGCAACGCAGTACAAAGCCGAAGCACCCGACTTCTCGATCCGCGCATTCCGCGACGAGGTCATCAGCTCCATCGGTTCCGTGAACCTCGTCGACGTCCGTAGCCCCGACGAGTTCTCGGGCAAGATCCTCGCCCCCGCACACCTTCCGCAGGAGCAGGCGCAGCAGCGCGGCCACGTACCCACGGCCATCAACATCCCGTGGAGCACCACCGCCAACGAGGACGGCACCTTCAAGTCCGACACCGACCTTGCAAAGCTGTACGCCGACAAGGGCTTCGACGACACCAAGAACACCATCGCCTACTGCCGTATCGGCGAGCGTTCGAGCCACACCTGGTTCGTCCTGCAGGAGATCCTCGGCAAGAACAACGTCAAGAACTACGACGGCAGCTGGGTCGAATACGGCTCACTCGTCGGCGCACCGATCGAATTGGGAGCATAAGAATATGTGCGGAGCACCTACTCAGGGCCAGACCCTGCCTGCCGGCGTCGACGTCGAGAAGGAAACGGTCATCACCGGCCGCGTCCTCGCAGCTGACGGCCAGCCCATCGGCGGCGCATTCGTCCGCCTCCTCGACAGCACCGGCGAATTCACCGCCGAGGTCGTCGCTTCCGCTACCGGAGATTTCCGCTTCTTCTCCGCCCCCGGCGCCTGGACAGTGCGCGCACTGTCCAGCTCGGGCAACGGCACTGCAACAGTGAGCCCCGAAGGCTCGGGCATCCACAACGTGGACGTCACAGTCAGCAAGTAATTCACAAGCTCGAAAAGAGGCCCCGTACCAGTTCGGTACGGGGCCTTTCCCATCCCTCGGCGTCCCGATTTTTACGGTAGGTCGACGCGGTCTAAGATGACGTTGTGGTCATCTTCTTCGAGGTACTTCTCGCACTCGCATCCGTCATGATCGCTTGGTTCTCCGTGTACGTCGTGTACCGCTTGGTCACTGACGAGTCGTGAGCCAAGCTCCGGGTTCAGGGTCTGACGCGACCGCTGACGATTCCAGCACTGCCGGCGCTATCAAGCGCGGCAGTGGGGATGAGGCAGTCGCGATAGCTGTCGAACGCTCCAAGTCGACAGCTTCTCTCAACATTCCTACCCTTCCGGACCTTCCGTTGCCCGAGGACACCGCAAATCTGCGGCTCGGCCCGGATATCAACCCCGCCCTGCTCGCCCTTCTGCCGCTGGTCGGCGTCTGGCGCGGCGAAGGCGAGGGTCACGACCCCGAAACCGGCGACTATGTCTTCGGACAGCAAATCGTCATCTCCCACGACGGTGGCCCCTACCTGTGTTGGGAGTCCCGCTCCTGGGTTCTCGACGCCGAGGGCAAATACACCAAGCCTGACACCCGCGAAAGCGGTTACTGGCGCATGGGCGGCGACGGCATCCCGGGCAGCGTCAACGAGGAAGTAGTCGAACTACTCCTCACCCACAGCTCCGGCGTCGTGGAAATGTACTACGGCACCGCGCTCACACAGTCGTCGTGGGAACTCGCCACCGACGTCGTGATCCGCAGCCAGTCCGGCGCACACTACGGCGGCGCGAAGCGTCTTTACGGCATCGTCGAAGGCGGCGATCTCGCTTACGTCGAGGAACGAATCCTTGCTGACGGAGCTCTCGAGCCCCGTCTCTCAGCGCGTCTGACGCGCTACATCGGCTAGTTACACGAAGCGACCCCCGAGCCTTACCTGCGATTTCGCGCAGGTCCTGATCGGACTGATCGGGGGCTCAGGGGTCGGGTGGCTGCCTGGGATTCGCCGGCCGCTCGCGCGGTAAGTGAATTCCTTCAGCGATTGCGGCTAGCTGACAGCCACCTCACGCGTCCGTCTGTCATTCAATTTCAGACCACCTCCTTCCTTGTGTACTGGAGAAAGTACGCCGAGATCAGCGAGACGGCAACGTATTTTCCGCAGAAACCTTTCCGACGCGTATCACCTGGTCAGCGCTGGTGTCGGCGGGAAGTTGATGCGTGACGACGACAACTGTCCGCGAAGGTTCGAGCAGATTGCCCTGGTGGTCGAGTAGGTCGCGGATCAACTGGGCACCGGCTTCGGCATCCATGTGTTCGGTCGGTTCGTCGAGAAGCAGGATCTCTGCAGGCGAGATGAGCGCCCGCGCCAACAGCAACCGCCGACGCTCGCCGCCCGATACTGCTCGCATGCCGCCGACCAGGGCTGTATCGAGTCCATCAGGCAGGTTCCCCAGCCAATCGCCGAGACCGACGCGCCGGAGAACCGCCTCGGCGGCCGAGGGTGTGAGATCACCGCGGGAAACCCGTAGGTTTTCGAGCACGGAAGTCTCGAAGAGATGGGCGTCCTCCGCGAAGAATCCGATGTGCCGGCGCAGTTCGGCGGGTTCGATCTCCGAGATCGCTTCGCCGCCAACAGTTACAGTTCCGGAGATTGGCGCAAGGAGTCCGGCCAGAGTCATCAGTGCTGTGGTTTTTCCGGCGCCGCTTTCACCGATCAGTGCGATCCGAGAGCCGGGTCGCAAGTCGAACGTGAGCGGTTCGGTCACGTTTCCACCGGGCCATCCGGCGCGGAGTCCAGCTACGTGGAGAGCCGCAGCGTCCGGCCAGGCGCGATCACCTTCGACAACTTCCTCTTCCGCGCGGTCGACCACGGCCATGATTCGTGCCGACGCTAGCCTCGCCTTGGTCAATGCCACTGCAGCGCTGGGCAAAACCGCAGTTCCCTCGAATGCCGACAGCGGGAGCAGCACCAAGATGCCCAGGGCCATCGGTGACATGTCGGTCTCGCCGTACAACAGGATGCCGATCAGAAGTGATGCCAGTACGCTGACGCCTATCGCGAGAGGTGTTGCGGCAGCGGCAAAAGCGCTCGGCGCCGCGGCCCGATCAGTGGCGTCGACAACATCACGTTCGGCGGTGACTGCATCGTTCACCGCGCTGTCCAACCGTCCGGCCACTCGGAGTTCACTGGCATGATCCAGCGCTGTCACAGCAGATTTGCTGAATCTCACTGCAGCAGCTGAACTGTCGGCTTCGGCCATCTGCGCGGCCCGGGCCGACAACCACGGCGCCGCAATTCCGGAGACCGCCAGAGAGACTGCCAGAATCAGTGCCGCGGGAACGGAGATGAACAACAGAATGCCCACGGCTGCGACAGCCAGAATCGCCGATACCGCAATGGGAACAAGTGCTTTCACCACCACATCGCCAACCGCGTCGACATCGGCGCCGGTGCGCGCCAATAAGTCGCCTCGACGCAAACCGGCGGCTGCGGCCGGATCACCGGACGCCAGTCGCGAATACATTTGTGCGCGCGCTGCCGTGGTCCCCCGCAACGCAACGTCATGCGTCGTCAAGCGTTCGAGGTAGCGGAACACTCCTCGCGAGATGCCGAGGGCACGTACGGCAACCACAGCCACACTGAGGTCCAGCACGGGTGGCATTTCCCAAGCCCGGGTGATCAACCACGCCGACAAGGCTGCCAGCGCCAACGCACTTCCGAGGGTTGCTACGCCCGCCCCGATGGCCAGCAGAACGCGTCGCGGTTGTAATTCGAGTAGACCGAGTGCACGGAGCAACGGGTCTGAGCGGTCAGTTCTCATGTGCACGAACCTCGATGATCTGATCTGCGGCAGCAAGCACGCTCGGTCGGTGTCCGATCACGATGACGGTGTCACCACGTTCGGCTCGCGCTCGCAGAGACTCCAACACCATCTTTTCCGAATCCTCATCCAAATGAGCGGTGGGTTCGTCCAGGACAAGCACGGGCCTGTCCGATGCGAGGACTCGAGTCAATGCGAGTCGCTGACGCTGCCCCAGGGACAACCCGGAACCTCCGGCACCCACCACGCTGTCCAGGCCTGCAGAGAGTTCCGCGACAACTGCGTCGAATCCGGTTGCAGCAGAGGTCTTCTTTAAAGCTTCGGAATCGATAGGCCCGGAGAGAAACAGGTTCTCCCGGATCGTTCCCGGAAGTAGGACCGGATGCTGTGGGAGCCACGCTACCTGCGCCCACCACTGCGAATCGTCGATGTTTCGGACATCCGATCCGTCGACAGTCACCGATCCGCTGTCCGGTTCGATCAACCCCAGAAGTGCCTGCACTGCCGTTGTCTTACCGGAGCCGTTCGGACCGGTAAGCACAGTGATCGCGCCGGGTCTCACTGTCCCCGAAAGCTGGTACGGCGCAATACCACCACGTGAATTCACGCTCAACGCGCCGAAAACGATGTCGACTCCGCGGGCAACAACCAATTCACTTCCACCCGCCGGTGCATCCGATTCCGTCTCGATGATCTCGAAAGCCTTGTCAGCGGCGGCTATTCCGTCTTCTGCCGCATGGAACTGTGTCCCCACCATCCGAAGTGGCAGATAAACCTCGGGAGCAAGAATCAACGCGACGATGCCCGGCTCGAGGGACATGTTTCCGTACACGAGCCGAAGACCGATACTGACTGCGACCAATGCAACACACAGTGTGGCAAGGAGTTCCAGCACCATCGATGACAGGAATGCCACACGAAGTGCAGACATCGTGGTTCGACGATGCGACTCCCCGAGTTCCCGGACTCGCTCGGCTGGCCCCTCTTGACGACCGAGAGCCCGCAATGTGGGCAAGCCAGCCAGAAGATCGAGCAATTGTGAGGACAGAGTAGTCATCGCCGCGAGAGTTTTCTCGGACTTACCCTTTGTCAGAAGCCCGATCAGGATCATGAAGATCGGGATCAGGGGCAGGGTCACGAAGATGATGACTGCCGACGTCATGTCCTGCACGGCAATGACTATCAGCGTGATCGGTGTCAGTGTCACCGACAGGATCAGCGCGGGTAGATAGCCCGTCAGATAGGGAGCGAGACCGTCGACGCCGCGGGTGACAACGGTGGCAATCTCGTCGCGGCGTGGTTCGAGATCGCGAGGACTCATCGCCGTCGCCGACGCGAGCACTCCGTTCTTGATCTCCGCAACCACTCGGGTGGATGCGCGGTGAGCGAACCGCGCTTGCAGCCACGTGCCCAGTACCCGAATCGCGACAGCACCGGCGAGTACAACCAGTTCGGTTGCCCACGACGAAATATCGACGGTTCGGGTGGTGATGACTCCGGCCAGCACACGGCCGATCATGAGCGCCGTGACGATGACCATCACGACGTTCACCATCGACAGGACGACTGTCAGAATCAAATATCCGCGGGCAGAAGCGGAATGCTGCCAGAGCCGTGGATCGATCGGTCCCCGGCGACGCTCCCGAGTGGTGGGAGCGTCGCCTACCTCGATTGTCATTGGAATTCGACCGTCAATTCTTTCGAGGTTTCAATGTCACAACTACCACGACTTGGCTTTGAACTTCAGCCCGATCGACGGCGGAATCTGCTTGGAGGAGATTCGCGCTCGGAACACCCAGTACGTCCAGCCCTGGTACAGGATCACGACTGGTGTCATGAACGCTGCAGCCCAGGTCATCACCTTGAGCGTGTACGAACTCGACGACGCATTCTCGATGGTGAGGCTGTAGGCCGGATCAAGGGTGGACGGCATGACATTCGGGAACAGTGAGGCGAACAGCAACACTATGGTGGCGATGACGGCCACCGTGGTGAGAACAAATGCCCACCCTTCTCGCTCGGCGCGGGTCAGGAAGACCACACCGATGAGCGCAGCAGCTGCGAGACCAACCAGAATCCACGTCCAGCCCTTGCCGTAAGCGAGCTGTGTCCACAGGACGAATCCACCGGCCACGGGGATTGCCGGAATGGCTAGCCTTGCAGCAATCTTCACAGCATCTTCGCGAACCTCGTCAGCAGACTTGAGCGCCAGGAACACCGCGCCGTGCAGTGCAAACACCAGAGCAGTGGTCAAGCCGCCCAGCAGTGCGTACGGATTGAGCAGATCGAAGAACCCCGACACAACTTCCTTGTCGGCGTTGATCTCCACGCCCCGAACGATATTGGCGAAGGCGACACCCCACAGGACTGCGGGCACCCAGGAGCCGATGATGATGCCCCAGTCGCAGCGTCGGCGCCAGACGTCGTCGTCGATCTTGCTTCGCCATTCGATGGCGCAGATCCGAACGATCAAGGCCACCAGGATGATCAGTAGCGGCAGATAGAACCCGGAGAACAGCGTCGCGTACCACTCGGGGAATGCTGCGAACATCGCACCACCCGCTGTGATCAGCCAGACTTCGTTGCCGTCCCAGACCGGGCCGATGGTGTTGAGCGCTACGCGTCGACGCGTATCTGCCGGCACTCCACTACCTTTGCCGACAATCGGCATGAGCATTCCGACACCGAAGTCGAATCCTTCGAGAACGAAGTAGCCGACGAACAGCACTGCGACGAGCACGAACCATACTTCTTGAAGTCCCATGATCGCCTCCTAGTACGCGAACGACAGTTGTTTGGGGTTGTCCGGATCTTCCGGCTCGTCATGATCGATATCTCCCGGCGGATGCATGTCGTGCTCCAGCGGGCCTTCCTTGGCGTATCGCACGATCAGCTTGAACCAGACGACACCCAACGCGCCGTACAGAAGCGTGAATGTGATCAGCGAGGCCCAGACGGTTGCCGACGCATGGTTCGAAACACCTTGATCGACAGTCAGTCTGATCATGTCCACACCGGTCGGGTTGGGATGCACCACCCAGGGCTGGCGACCCATTTCGGTGAAGATCCAGCCGGCACTGTTCGCGAGGAACGGTGTGGGGATCGCGACGATACTGAGGATGCCGAACCATTTCTGGTCCGGGACACGGCCTCGGCGAGTCACCCACAGCCCGGCAAGTGCCAAAGCTGCAGAACCGGCGGCGAGGCCGATCATCGCACGGAAAGACCAGTACGTGACAAAGAGATTCGGGCGGTAGTTGCCGGGGCCGAAGTCCTGCTCGGCCTGTTCCTGCAACTGGTTGACGCCTTGGAGTTCGACGCCGGAGAACTTGCCTTCAGCCAAATACGACAACACGCCTGGCACCTTGAGGACGTGGGTTACGCCGTCACAGTTGTTGTGAGTACCGATCGTGAGAATCGAGAATGACGGATCCATCTCGGTGTCGCACAACGACTCTGCCGACGCCATCTTCATGGGTTGCTGCTGGAACATCAGCTTGGCCTGCACGTCACCGGTGTAGATGACTCCGATACCGGCAAAAATCATGACGATCAACGCGAATCGAGTGCCCGGACGGTACATCGTCCGTGCGTCGGACTCGAGTTTTGTGGCCTCGGCCGGTCCAGCTGTCTTGGCACGGCGCATGTTTCGCACCATCCACCAACCACAGATTCCCGCTACGAAGGTGCCTGCTGTCAGGAAGGCGCCGGCGACCGCGTGTGGAAATGCCGCGAGCGCAGTGTTGTTTGTCAACAACGCCCAGATACTTGTCAGCTCGGCGCGACCCGTCTCGGGGTTGTATTCAGCTCCGACGGGGTGCTGCATGAACGAGTTGGCCGCGATGATGAAGAAGGCCGACGCGTTTACACCGATCGCAACGAGCCAAATCGTCGCCAGGTGAACCAATTTGGGCAGCTTGCCCCAACCGAAAATCCACAGCCCGATGAAGACGGATTCGAGGAAGAAGGCGACCAGGCCTTCGAGGGCAAGGGGCGCACCGAATACGTCGCCGACGAATCGGGAGTACTCACTCCAGTTCATTCCGAACTGGAACTCCTGCACGATGCCGGTAGCAACACCGAGCGCAAAGTTGATGAGGAAGAGTTTGCCGAAGAACTTGGTGAGTCGGTACCAATGGTCTTTCTTGGTGACGACCCACATGGTCTGCATGAACGCGATCATCGGAGCAAGTCCGATGGTCAGCGGAACAAGGATGAAGTGGTAGACGGTAGTGATACCGAACTGCCACCGGGAGACGTCCAAAGTATCCATTGGCTACTCCGAGAGTAGGGCCCTGGGACAGGCTTCGGGGATCGAGACGCGGGCATTCGCTCGGCCCCTGCGGACACGGTACTGCTGTCCGGATTGGACCGCAGGACTTTGCTACTACCTAACGTAGTAGAGACCTGTCCGGTTTCCTATTCGCTCAAATCGGTCAAACCGGAACCGATTGCGCGTTCAACCAATTTTGCGAACTCACCAGCGACTTTGGTCCCTGGCAAAGTGAAGCCGTCAAGTGTATGAACCCGCGCAGCCAAGGTGACGCTCGAAACCATCCACACGCCATCCGCAGCAATCAAATCTGCAGGTCGCAGCGTTTCGTAGCGGCAATCGAAGCGCGCACTTCCGGCCACGTCGAACAAAGCACGCTGCGTCGTTCCCATCAAAATGCCCTGAGCCGGCGGCGGTGTGATTAATGTCCTGTCCCGCACGACCACCACCGTCGAGCGCGGGCCTTCCAGGACGTTTCCCTCCGAACTGACAAAAATCACATCGTCCGCACCCAAATTGGCGGCGTAGCGCAGTGCAGCCATGTTGGTTGCGTAGGACAAGGTCTTCGCCCCCAGCAGTTGCCACGGCGCCCGCGCCGACAAATCCACGGAGTAGCC
Source organism: Rhodococcus sp. OK302 (assembly GCF_002245895.1). Taxonomy (NCBI): domain Bacteria; kingdom Bacillati; phylum Actinomycetota; class Actinomycetes; order Mycobacteriales; family Nocardiaceae; genus Rhodococcus; species Rhodococcus sp. OK302. The sequence continues at coordinate 1,835,191 of NZ_NPJZ01000001.1, read as the reverse complement.
GCGCTCGAGAGTGATCACCGACAGACCCGATTCACGGACCTCCCGAACTCGATCAGCCACTGGGCCCACCATCACGAACGCCGTCGGCTTGTCCCCGCTCTCACGCCCCCGAGTGAGAACCAGACGCAACGCACCTTCCTTCTCGCTTCCCCACTCCTCGACCGCGATCTCGATCGCCAGACGCCAGTCGTCGAGAACCGGCGCCGGCAACCCCAATGCCTCGGCACTGAGCGCCAGTCGACTCAGGTGCGCCTCGACCACCCGCGCGCGCCCACCACGAACCAACAACGTCTCGAAGACCCCGTCGCCTCGCACGACGGCCAAGTCGTCGGCATGCAGAAAAGGTGCGTCAGCATCGAGCACCTCATGGTCGAGAGTTACCAATACGCGATCAGACATACCTCAACACTAACGACCGGAACCCGCTATCTCTGCCCGCATTGAACCGCGGGGCCACCCACACTCCTAGACTGATGACGTGGTCGACAACGCTCTTGTGCCCAACAGTCCACTCATGACCTCCCCCGGCGCGGTCCCCGCCCCGGACGGGTCGGTCGACGTCGGGGTCGCCTGGCATCACGGCGATCCACTCGGTGAACAAAGAACCGCGGGACGTGCCGCGGTGGTCGTCGATCGTAGCCATCGATTTGTCATCGCCATTCCCGGCGAAGAACGCCTCACCTGGCTGCACACCATCTCCAGCCAGCACATCTCCGCCCTCCCCGACGGGAAGAGCGCAGAAAATCTCAGCCTCGACATCAACGGTCGCGTCGAACATCACTTCGTCCAGACAGATCTGGACGGCGTTACTTGGATCGACACCGAAGCCGATCGTGGCCCCGAACTCCTGTCCTTCCTGAAGAAGATGGTGTTCTGGTCCAAGGCCGAACCTCGCGACGGCAACGAATTGGCAGTGCTGAGCCTCCTCGGTCCCGAATCGACATCAGTCTTGGAAAAGGCCGCCGCATCGGTTCCTGCGGATGTCTACGACGCCGTCGCCCTCCCCGGCGGAGGATTCGTCCGCCGCATGCCGTGGCCGACCGCTGACTCCTTCGATCTCCTCGTTCCACGCGAGCAGCTGACGACGTGGTGGACAACGCTGACCGACGCCGGTGCCAAGCCGGCCGGAAGCTGGGCATTCGAAGCCCTCCGCGTCGAAGCAGCACGCCCCCGCATCGGACTCGACACCGACGAGAAGACCATTCCCCACGAGGTCCGGTGGATCGGCGGACCTGACGAACACGGTGCCGTGCACCTCGAGAAGGGTTGCTACCGCGGACAGGAAACCGTCGCCCGCGTACACAACCTCGGCAAGCCCCCGCGGCACCTCGTCCTCCTGCACCTCGACGGCAGCGCCGAGGCTCTGCCCGAACCCGGCGATCCCATCACGGCCGGTGGCCGCACAGTGGGCCGCGTCGGCACCGTCGTCAACCATCACGAACTCGGCCCGATCGCTCTGGCACTGATCAAACGCAACGTCCCCGCCGACACGGAATTGGTCGCCGGCCCCAGCGCCGCATCCATCGATCCGGATTCGATCGTCGACGACAACGCTCCGCAGGCAGGTCGTGAAGCCGTCAACCGATTGCGCGGGAAATGACGGCCACCGTCGACGCCGTGTGCGTCGTGTTTGCCGAGCGTGACAGCGGCGTCAAACGCGTCACCCGAACCGCCATCGACAAGCGTCCCGTCGACGGGCGCATTCCGGTGGGCCGACTCGGTCTGGGCGGCGACCACGTGTGCGATACCGAATTTCACGGCGGCCCGTATCAAGCTGTGTACGCCTACTCGAGCGAGGAAGCTGATCGCTGGTCCACGGAGTTGGGCCGACTCCTCGGTCCCGGCTGGTTCGGTGAGAACCTTCAGATCAGCGGCATGGATGTCACCGACGCAGTGATCGGTGAGGTCTGGACGATCAGTGGGCCCGACTCGTCTGACGTGCTGGAGCTCGAGGTCACCGGGCCGCGGGTGCCGTGCGGAACTTTCGGACTCTGGTCTGGCGAAAAAGGCTTCGTGAAACGGTTCACCGAGCAGTCCGATGTGGGCGCCTATCTGCGGGTGAACCGAACGGGCACCATCGCTGCCGGCGACACCGTCACCCGTGTCCACGTGCCCGGTCACGGAGCCACGGTCCGAGATGCCTTCACCGGCGCTCATCCGGACCGGCTGCGCAGGCTACTGCGCGATCACCAGGATCTTGCGCCCACTGTGCACGAACGAATCGTCAAACACATCGAACGAGCGGAAACACAGGTGCATTCGTGAGCGTCGAACTGGTGGAAGTTGTCCGCTCCGGATTCCGTGAGTGCGTACACCGTGGATCAGCCGTCATCCTCGACGGCAGCGGCGACGTCATTGCCGCTGTCGGCGAAGTCCACACTCCCATCTACCCGCGATCAGCGAACAAGCCGCTGCAGGCCGTCGCCGCCCTGCGCAACGGGTTCGAGCCCATCAGTCCCGAAGAACTGGCCGTTGCGGCGTCGTCTCACGCCGGCGAAGCCGATCACATCGAACTCGTCGCGGCGCTCCTCGATCGCTACCAACTCACCATCGATCAGTTGCAGTGCCCGTCGGATCTGCCGGGGAACGAACTCGCTCGCGCGGAAATGATCGCGGCCGGCGAACTGCCCAGTCAGATCTACATGACGTGCTCGGGCAAGCACTCCGCGATGCTCGCCACGTGCGTCGTGAACGACTGGCCGCTCGAGACATACATGGAGCCCACCCATCCCCTTCAGCTCGCGATCGCGGAGACGATCTTCGATCTCAGCGGCGAAGAGGAACAGGAACTCGGAATCGACGGGTGCGGTCTTCCGATCGTGCCGCTCTCGCTCACAAATCTGGCTCGTGCGTTCGGACGCCTTCCGTCCGCGCCGCCGGACTCACCGGAGCGCGCGGTAGCCGACGCCGTTCGCGCCAACCCGTTTCTCGTCTCCGGCACCGGGCGCAACGATCAGCGATTGATGTCAGCCGTCCCCGGGCTCTTCAGCAAAACCGGATACGACGGGATCTACGCGGGAGCACTCCCCGACGGTTCCGCGTTTGCCCTCAAGATCGACGACGGCCACGAGCGCGCGCTTCTACCGTTGGCGGCAGCTCTGCTCAAACGGATGGATACCGAATGGACCGAGGAGCTGGCCGCCCTCGCGTCAGCTCCGGTGTTCGGCGGGGATGCCCGAGTAGGCACGATCCGAGCAATTCCGGGAAACTTCTGAGTAGTTTTCGGAAACTTTTGCGCAGTTCTAACAAAGTTCTGAGCAGTTCTCTCAGCATCCTGGCAGCTCGCGGGCATAGTGAGAGCAAACAGACACGTCGACAGACCCCTCGTGGAAGCGGAAGAACCTTTTCCAGGCTAGAGTGTGTGTCAGGAAACTTACACACTCAAACGGGGCCGCCAAATTCCCCAGGCCGCCCCGCGAAAGCGCGAGGGGGTCAGCCATGGGCCGCGGCCGGGCTAAGGCAAAGCAGACCAAGGTTGCACGCGAATTGAAGTACAGCGTACCGACCACGGATTTCGATAGCCTGCAACGAGAGCTCGCAGGTGGATCGACCAACTCGCATCGGAGCAGTGTCCGATCGGACACGACTTCCGATAGGGAAGGGCATTCGCGAGAGGACGACTACGACGACTGGCGGCGTTGACCGCGCACTGCCATTTGCGCAGACTGTGAGATGAGGAAGAGCTGAGCGCTCTTCCTCATTTTTGCGTACCTGAACGAGCGCATTCGATCTGCTCGGAGATCGAAGACAAAACTGCCCCGCCGGATTCGATCCGGCGGGCAGCTTGTTATGTTCTACGACGTTCTACGACTCAGAAGCGCGGGTGATCTCCAGCGAGGAACGCGCGCTCTGCAGCGGCATCCGAAGCCTTCTTGATGCTTCCCAGCGTCCAGCAATCGATGTGGCGTGCGGTGAGCACGGCCAGTGCACGATCGACGTCCTCAGGAGCCACGACGGCAACCATGCCGACGCCCATGTTGAAGGTCTGCTCCATCTCGGAGCGCTCGACGCGTCCGCGCTGCGCGATCATCGCGAAGATCGGAGCCGGGCTCCAGGTGCCGCGATCGAGCTCTGCAACAAGGCCCTTGGGCATGACGCGCGCGAGGTTGTTCGCGAGTCCGCCGCCGGTGACGTGGCAGAAGGTGCGCACGTCGGTCTCGGCTGCGAGCGCGAGGCAATCCTTGGCGTAGATCTTGGTGGGCTCGAGAAGTTCTTCACCCAGGGTGCGACTGAACTCGTCGACGTGAGCGTTCAGGTTCATGCGGTCGATCTCGAGGAGAACCTTGCGTGCCAGCGAGTAACCGTTGGAGTGCAGTCCCGACGATCCCATCGCGATGACAACGTCACCGGGACGGACGCGGTCCGGTCCGAGCAGCTTCTCTGCTTCTACGACGCCAACGCCGGTAGCGGAGAGGTCGTAGTCACCATCGGCCATGATGCCGGGATGCTCGGCGGTCTCGCCACCGAGAAGTGCGCAGCCGGCCTGGATGCAACCTTCGGCGATGCCGCCGACGATTTCGGCAACGCGCTCGGGGATAACACGTCCGACTGCGATGTAGTCCTGAAGGAACAGCGGCTCGGCACCACACACGACGAGGTCGTCGACAACCATGGCGACGAGGTCGAGTCCGACGGTGTCGTGCTTGTCCATCGCCTGCGCGACGGCCAGCTTGGTTCCGACGCCGTCGGTGGAAGCTGCGAGCAAGGGCTCCTTGTAGTCACCCTTGAGCGAGAACAATCCGGCGAATCCGCCGAGGCCGCCCATGACCTCGGGGCGGCTGGCCTTCTTGGCCATCGGGGCGAAGAGTTCCACCGCCCGGTCTCCGGCGGCGATATCGACTCCTGCTGCTGCATAGGAGGCGCCTGCTGTGCGGTGACTGTCCTCGGTCATCGGATTACTACTCCAGCCTTGTATTTCTCGCGAGCACGTTTTTTGTTCGTGCACAGGTATGTGTTGTGTAACCCTCGTGACGCACCAAGAGGCTCGACTCGAGTCCTCAGCGCACACAAATACCGACGATTACGCCCTTACGCTACCGGACTGAGGCCGCTGACGAGACCTCGCGGCCGATCGACCTCAGTTCTGGAGCTGCGCACCGATCGAGGAATGCAGTGCTCGCAGACTGTTCTGCCCGAGCGCGACAGTCTCCGATTGGATGTGTTTGAGGAGGTGCCCGTCGTTGACGACCTTCTCACTCGACTGAATCAGCACCGTCCCGGAACCGGTGAAATCGAACTGCTTCTCTTCACCGGTATTGGCACCGAACATGGTCCCTCGGACCGAGCCCAGGAAGCTCTGCATCCAGTCCGCATCGAAGTGGTGGGACGGCGACGGACAGTCGGCCCAACCGACGAGCGCTTGCGGATCGATACGTAGCGGCGGCTCCGCGAACATGACCGGTCCATTGGACGACGCAAGGAACTTTCCGGTGCCCAACAGCGTCAAAAAGCCTGGCACGATGGATTGTTTGAGTTCGAGGCCAGTTTCGAACGCAAGAAGATTCGCCGCGCGGATCGTGAGATTTCCGTCGTCGAGGTCGTAGGAATTGATGTTGAATCCGCGGTCCCCGAGGATCAATTTTCCCTGCCCCTGAGCAAGCACCCAGTCGTCGGCGTAGAGCGGCGAAGAGAATCTGGCGGCGACGATCGCGGCCATGCTGGTGCGTCCCAGCGGCTCGAAATTGATGTTCCCGTAGTACGCGATCATCGCGCCTTTGGACGTGAACCACGGCTGCCCGGCCAGCTCGACACAGAAGGCGTAATCGTTGCCCGGGACGTTGTCGTTGGCAGGCAGAGTCGCTGGATTGTGAATTTCGATACCCATTCGATTTCTCCCTCTCAGAACTTCTTCTCGGACGCCTGGACCCAGACCGTGCCCGTGCCGGTCATCTTCAACTGAATGGACTCCCCCGAGCCCTTGCCGACGGCTTCACGCCAGCCGACGTTTGCCGAGATGTCGACATTGATCTGCCCGGTGTGGCACACGTATGCCTGTGGATCCACCACAACCTGAGGGTTGCTGGGGCCGACCTGCAACGCAATCGCTCCACCGTGTGAAAGCACCGCGACGCTTCCTTGACCGTGAAGTTGAGTCGTGAACAGACCTTGACCCGTCATCGCTCCTCGGACGACACCTCGCGCCCCACCTTGTGAACTCAGCGCCACGACGGAGCTTTGCAGGTAGGCGTCATGTGCAAGGAGGCGATCGGCTTCGACCGTGAGCATCGAGGAACCGTCGAGGTGGATGACGTCGACGTACAGGCCGGCATGTCCGTAGAAGACCTCACCCTGCCCCTCTGCGGCCATCATGTGTGCGCGTTCCCCGGACATCATCCGTCCGGCCATTCCCGCCATGCCACCCACGTTGGGCATCGCACCAGGGCCACCACCCATGCTGTGCGGGATGAATCGGACGTCGCCGGTGTAGTAGAGCATCGATCCGGTTCGGGCCAGCACGTTCTGTCCGGGACTGAGCGTCGACTTCACGACCTTGCTGTTCACTTGGTCCAAAGGCATGGGTCAGCGCTCCTCAGGCTGGATGTACACAACACCGGATCCGTCGAAGCGCAGCGAGAACGCTTCACCGCTGCCACCGCCGATCGCGGACCGCCACGTGACGTCGGTGACGAAGCTCTGATTCAGCTGGCCACGATGAGCGACAAAAGCGTCGGGATCGGCGACGAGCGGATACTGCGGGCTCACTTCGAGGGCGATAATCGGTCCGCCCTTCGACAGCAGCGCGACCATCCCACTGCCGCTGACTACCGTCGTGAAGAGTCCCTGTCCCGAGCCTGCGCCGCGCAAGCCGGCAAATTTCACGTCGGTGCGCAATTGGCCCGCAAGAGCGAGCAGTTGCGACGATTCGACGTGCAAGGCGTCGTTGCTGAGTTCGATGATCGTGATGTCCTGGGCATCGACGGCGAAGTACACGGTGCCCTGTCCACTGACTTCCATCAGAGACAGCGATTCACCGGCAGCCTTCTGCTTCAGCGCGGCTCGGAGCCCGCCACCTCCGCCCATGCCGGCATTCTTGAAGGTGACTGCACCCTCGTACGCCACCATTGATCCGCTGATCGCTTTGATGGTGTCCCCCATCAGGTCTGCGACCAAGACCCGATGCCCATCCATTCTCAATTGCGCCACGAGGGCACTATGCCAGATGTCTGTGACAGGCGTTGCAGTGAGAAAGACAAAATCTGCCGCCCACACCAGGTGGACGGCAGATTGTCGTAAATCGGTGAATCAGGGACGGCTGAGTGCGCTCGCATTGTCGTTTTCACGAGTTGCGGTCGAGCCCGCTGCGCTCTCGAGCATTCCTTCGAGGACGTTCTTGCCGATCGCGGATTCGTGTGGAAGCTCGATGGGGTACGAGCCTGTGAAACACGCCGTGCACAGTCGTGTCTCGGGCTGCTCGGTGGCGGCGATCATGCCCTCGGTGGAGATGTATCCGAGGGTGTCCGCGCCGATCGAACGACGAACGCCTTCGAGCATTTCCTCGAACGTGCTGGTCTGCCCGCCCGCTCCGTTTGCGATCAACTCTGCCGGCGAGGCGAAGTCGATGCCGTAGAAGCAGGGCCACTTGACCGGCGGCGACGCGATGCGGACGTGAATCTCGAGTGCACCGGCTTCCCGAAGCATCCGAATGAGAGCACGCTGCGTGTTACCGCGGACGATCGAATCATCTACCACCACAAGACGTTTCCCGCGAATAACTTCCTTCAGTGGGTTGAGCTTGAGTCGGATGCCGAGCTGACGAATGGTCTGCGACGGCTGAATGAAGGTACGGCCGACGTAGGCGTTCTTCATCAGACCCTGGCCGTAAGGAATGCCGGATCCTTGGGCATAACCGACAGCAGCCGGGGTGCCCGACTCGGGAACGGGAATCACCAGGTCGCCCTCGGCGGGATGTTCCGTGGCGAGCAGACGGCCGATCTCGACGCGAGTCGAGTGAACGGAACGTCCACCGATAACGCTGTCGGGGCGGGCCAGGTAGACGTACTCGAATACACAACCCTTGGGCGTGGGATTGGAGAAGCGCGAGGAACGGACACCATCGGCATCGATCGCGAGCAGTTCACCGGGCTCGATGTCACGAACGAAGGACGCGCCGACAATGTCGAGAGCTGCGGTTTCGCTGGCGACGACCCAGCCGCGATCGAGTCGACCGAGGCAGAGCGGGCGGACACCGTGCGGATCACGCGCTGCGTACAGGGTGTTCTCGTCCATGAAGGTGAGGCAGAACGCGCCCTTCAACGTGGGGAGCAACTCCATCGCAGCCTGCTCGATGGTGCGGTCTGCGGCAGCGTGCGCCAGCAGTCCACCGATGAGGTCGGAGTCCGACGTCGCCGCGTTGGGACGCTTGTCGTTGACCAGGCCGGCCGCGCGGGTACGGCTCGCGAGCTCCGCTGTGTTGACGAGGTTGCCGTTGTGTCCGAGCGCAATGCCCGTGCCCGCAACCGTGGTGCGGAAAATCGGCTGCGCGTTTTCCCACGTCGTGGACCCGGTGGTGGAGTAACGACAATGCCCGATGGCGACGTGTCCCGGCATTGCTGCCAGCGTCTGCTCATCGAATACCTGACTTACCAGGCCGAGATCCTTGAATACCAGCACCTGGGAGCCATCGGCTACCGCAATGCCGGCAGCTTCCTGACCACGGTGCTGCAGTGCGTACAGACCGTAATACGTGAGCTTCGCCACATCCTCTCCCGGCGCCCAAACGCCGAATACACCGCATTCTTCGCGGGGCTCGTTCTCGTCCTCATCGGACGGGCTCGTAGCGAGGAGATTTGGACTGTTGACCGAAAGATCGGCACGAGTCACGTGGCGCTCCCTTTGTGGGCAGGGGTTGGGGGGCATACACAGTCTACTGGCATTTTTGTGATGCCTCGCCGCAGGGCAACCTTGGTAAAGATTAAACCGATCAGTCTCTGTTACGGGGTCAACCTGAGCAACGGAAGCCAATGCGCGATCTCCGAGGCTCGGCTTCCGGAGGCGTCGACGCGGCCGTCGGCGGAAGCGTCGTGAAATTCGAGAAGTCCCGTCACCATCAACAACCACGTGCGCACATCGGTTTCGACGACGTTGGGCGGGGTTCCTCGCGTGTGCCGTGGACCTTCGATGCACTGCACGGCCACAAACGGCGGAACCCGCACCTCGACGCTTGATCCCGGCACGATCTGCTCGAGGGTGCGCGCACTCATCTTCACCGCAGCCCCGAGTTCTGCTCGCGACGGCTTCGGCAGTTCAGGATCTTTCAGCCAGGGGCCGACGGCAAGAAGCGCGGCCCTCAGTTCAGCGGGGGCGACTTTGCGACGCGGTGTCATCGATTCACTCCTGAATGCCTGGCTGTTGCAATTCGAACGGCAAGTGCCCCACCGGCGTTGGTTGCCAAATGCAGCAGCGCTGGGGCGAGAACACTTCCACCTCGACGGTGCAGCCACTCGAACAGCAGTGCCGACGCCCCCGTGAATGCAACTGCAGCGGGGACGTTGTCGCCGGCGCTGCGGGCCGGCGCAATGTGCCACATTCCGAAGGTGAACGCATGAATCGCCTGTGCGGCCGGGAGACTGAGTTCACGGTTCCACACTGCGGACATCGCGCTGCGGAACAACAGTTCTTCGGAGAGCACGGTGCCGAACGGGATGTGCAGAATGATCCATTCGAGGAAGTCCTCACGACCGTCGGCGCGCTCGTCGGCTGCCAGCGTTGCCCGCAACTGCGGAACTGCAAGCGCCACAGAGTAACCGGCGACAACTGCTCCACCGGCACTGGCGCCGAACTGCGCACCACCGCGAATACCGGTGTGAGCCAGTCCCAGCTCTTCGCGGGTGTAGCCGCGCGCAAGCAGAATTCCGATAGCCGACAACCCCACGGCAGTATTGACTACTGCCCTCGCCCTTGGCGACAAACCGAACGCCGGCAGCACCACGTTGCTCCACGCAATTGCTGCGGCGGAGAGCAGTAACGGCTTCACTTCTCGGGACCTTCCGACTTCACGGCGATCACCAACGCATCGCGCACACGCTCGGTATCGGCGGCTGTCCATCCTTCGGGTTGAGCGACACTGATCCAGCCGTCGAGTACGGAGGTTCCGTAGTTGTGACCATGACCGTCGGGCACTCCGGCAGCATTACCGAGATCGGCGGACACTTGCCAGAACGTGACGATCGGGAACCACTTCATCGACGGCGATCGGTCGAATCCCGGTATCTCCGTGAGCCATTGTGGCCTGTTGAACATCAGATCGGGTGACCACCACACAACGGGATCGGAGGGGTGTTGGATGAACAGCACGCGAGGGTCCGGCCACGACATGCCGGCAGTCGGAATGTCCTCGGGACGATCCGCGAACCGAACTCCAGCCAGACCGTCGGCGTAGACGGGGGCAACTTCGGTACTACCAGGGTCGCGTCGCTCCACTATCGAGCGCCACAACGGTGTCGCGTTGGGTGGACCCACCCACAGGATTCCGTCGGCGGTATCGCGTGCTGCTTGCAACGTATCGAACGCGCCGGCACCGGCCAGTACGCCGAGGCTTTCGCCGTAGACCATAAACTTGGGCCTGGTGGCTTCCGGTTCCTGGAGCCATCTTTCGTGAACTCGCTCGATCAGTAGTCGTCCGGCAGCTTGTGCCTTTTCCTGATCCGCGAGAAATGAGATCCAGCTCGGCAGATACGAATACTGGCTGGCGACAAGTGCTGTGTCACCGTTGCCGACAAGCTCGATCGCCTGTGCCGCTGTGGGATTGACCCACCCGGTGCCGGTCGTCGGAATGACGACCAGAACCTTGCGCTGAAAAGCGCCGGTCCGCTCGAGTTCCTTGATCACCAGATCCATACGTTCGTTCGGATCCTCGGCACTTTCCAGCCCCGCGTACACACGGATGGGATCCATTGCCGGTACACCCGTCGCGGCTGTCAGTTCCGTGGCGTCGAGTCCCCGCGAAACGAAATTACGTCCCTCGAACCCCAATGTGTCCCAAGGAGCGACAGATTCGGGACTGCCGGATTTCATCGGGTCCTGCGGCTCTACGACGCCGTCCCTGGTGGTGGAGTTCTGCAGACTGAAGATCGAGTTGGTGGCGGCGTAGATTCCGCGGACGAGGACGCCGTCGACAAGCATGAAAAAGAGCACTGTCACGACCACGATGCCGACCCCGTTGGCCACCGAGCGGGACCAGCGGAACCGTCGCATGAGTACGCGGGCAATCAGTTTCACCAGATCGTGCAGCACGCGCCAGATCGAGATGAGCAGGCCACCGATGAGCACGCTCAACCCGAGAGTTCGGATGTAGCCGCTGGTAGTCGTAGATTCGGCACCGGTCAGTGCGGCGATCTCCCGCTGCCAGCCGGCCGAGTACACGAGCATGATGATCGCCGCCACGATCGATGCGGCCGGAACAAACACCTTGATGGCGGTGGGGACGGGTTCGGGCAGCGGCCACCACCGTCGGCCGCGAAGCAGATACCGCTCCACGGCCCAGCCCACGGCAGTTCCGACGCCGTAACCGATTGCCGAGTTGATGCCACCGATCAGGCCTTGGAACAACCAATCGCGTGGCAGGAGAGACGGAGTCAGCGACCAGCAGAAAAAGAAGGCGGCGAAGGCGATGCCGGTGAAATCGAGTTTGAGTAGGCCCCAGGCCCACTCGGTGAAGCGATTGTCGAACCTCTCCAGAGATGCCGGAACAGCCAGCCGCAGGTGATGTTCCTGCGGCTGGCTGTCAGCGGAAATCAGTTCTCCGGAATCGACCATCGATCACCCGAACAGTGCGGGCAACGTTCCTTCGAAGGCCTCACGGAGCTTGGCCATCGTGACCGAGAAGTGACCCTGGATCTCGACGGAGTCGCTACCCTCGTCGACAACGCCGATGCGAGTCCACGGCAAACCTCGAGCGGTGCACATACCGGTGAAGCGGGTTTCTTCGGTCCGCGGAACAGCCACGAGGACGCGTCCCGAAGACTCCGAGAACAGTGCGACAAACGGATCTGCGCCCTCGGGAAGCAGGATGCGGCAACCGGTTTCGCCGGCCAGTGCAGCTTCGACAACAGCCTGAGCCAATCCACCTTCGGACAGGTCGTGGGCTGCGGTGACGAGGCCGTCACGCGACGACGACAGCAGGATATCTGCGAGCAACTGCTCACGAGCCAGATCGACCTTGGGCGGCACGCCACCGAGGTGGCCGTGCTCGACCTGCGACCAGATGGAACCGTCCAGCTCGTCGTGGGTATCACCGAGCAGGATCAGCGTCTCGCCGGGCTCGAGTCCGAGGCCCGTCGGGATACGGCGATGAACGTCGTCGATCACGCCGAGCACTGCAACCACCGGAGTGGGCAGAATTGCCGTGGAGCCGGTCTGGTTGTAGAAGCTGACGTTGCCGCCGGTGACGGGGATACCGAGTGTGGCGCAACCGTCGGCCAGGCCGCGAACAGCCTGCTGGAACTGCCACATGACGCCCGGATCCTCGGGGGAACCGAAGTTGAGGCAGTTACTGACGGCCTTGGGTGTCGCACCCGTGACTGCCACGTTTCGGAAAGCCTCGGCGAGAGCGAGCTGCGCACCCGTGTACGGATCGAGCGCGGTGTAGCGGCCCGAAGCGTCGGTGGACAGCGCGATACCGCGGCCCGTCTTCTCGTCGATGCGGATAACTCCGCCGTCGGCGTTCTCGGCCAGAACGGTGTTGCCGCGAACGTAGCGGTCGTACTGCTCGGTGATCCACTTACGGCTGCACAGCGCCGGTGAAGCAATCATCTTCATGAGCGTCGCTTCGAGCTCTTCGCTCGTCTCCGGACGCTTCAGTCCGGCCGTGGTGTTCGCGATCAGCGCGTCCTGGGTGGACGGACGCTCGACGGGACGGTGGTAGACCGGTCCGTCGTGAGCAACGGTGCGCGGCGGTACGTCGACGACGGTCTCGCCGTGCCAGGAGATGGTGAGGTGCTCACCGTCGGTGACCTCGCCGATGTCGGTGGCCAGGACGTCCCACTTCTTGCAGACCTCCATGAACGCGTCGACGTTCTCGGGGGTGACCACGGCGCACATGCGCTCCTGCGATTCGCTGGAGAGCACCTCGGCGGGGGTCATGCCGGTGGCGCGCATCGGAACGCGTTCGAGGTTGATGTGCATGCCGCCGTCGCCGGCTGCTGCCAGCTCGGAAGTGGCGCAGGACAGTCCGGCGCCGCCGAGGTCCTGGATACCGACAACGAGGCCGGCCTTGTAGAGGTCGAGGCAGCACTCGATGAGCACCTTCTCGGTGAAGGGGTCGCCCACCTGAACCGCGGGAAGCTTCTTGCGTCCGCCACCGTCGTCGTCGAACGTCGCCGATGCGAGAACCGAAACGCCACCGATGCCGTCGAGGCCGGTGCGAGCGCCGAACAGGATGATCTTGTTGCCGGCGCCGGAAGCGAAGGCCAGGTGCATGTCTTCGACGCGCATGACGCCTGCAGCAAGTGCATTGACCAGTGGGTTACCGGCGTACGACTCGTCGAAAACGGTCTCGCCGCCGATGTTGGGCAGGCCGAGGGAGTTTCCGTATCCACCGACGCCGCGCACGACACCGTCGACGACGCGACGGGTGTCGGGGGCGTCAGCAGCACCGAAACGCAGCTGATCCATGACCGCGATGGGACGAGCACCCATAGCCATGATGTCGCGGACGATGCCGCCGACTCCGGTAGCCGCGCCCTGGTAGGGCTCGACGTACGACGGGTGGTTGTGGCTCTCGACCTTGAATGTGACGGCCCAGCCGTCGCCGATGTCTACGACGCCGGCGTTCTCGCCGATACCGGCGAGCATGTTGGCGCGCATCTCATCGGTGGTGGTTTCGCCGAAGTATCCGAGGTGCACCTTGGAAGACTTGTAGGAGCAGTGCTCGCTCCACATGATCGAGTACATCGCCAGTTCGGCGTCCGTGGGACGGCGACCCAGGATCTCCTTGATGCGGGCGTATTCATCGTCCTTGAGCCCAAGCTCCTTGAACGGCTGAGCGGCATCGGGATCAGCCGATGCGTGCGTGACGGTATCGACCTGATGAGCAGACACTGGAGAGGGGTCCCTTCCCTACGGGAGTCAAGAGGCAAGCCGGAATGCCGCAGGACACCACAAATGTGCCCAACGAAAGAACGTGCCGGAAGACAGTCTATCGGGGATATCGGATCACTTCCGCAGACGGCAGCACCCTTCATACCGCTAGGCCTACGAAGCCAACCCGATCACGCTCGTTTACGGTTTCGGTAATACGGTCGGTTTTACCTCGAGTTCGGTTCCGTCCGATCCCAGAATGGAAGGTTCTTCATGCCTCAGGATGTGCGTCAGTCTGATGTCGCGGCACAATCTCAGTCAGTCACCACTCCCCTGACTCCGGCCGCAATTTTCCTGGTGGCGACGGTAAATCCCGGTGGTGAAGGCACCACACGCGAGCTTCTTGCCGACGTCGCCGGCCTGCAGCGAGCGGTCGGTCTGCGTGTTCCCGGGTCCGGCTTGGACGTCGTGACCAGCATTGGATCGGACGCCTGGGATCGCTTGTTCTCGGGGCCTCGTCCGGCGCTGCTGCGCCCATTCACCGCATTGCAGGGAGATGTCCATCACGCACCGTCGACGCCCGGCGACCTCCTTTTTCACATTCGCGCGATGAGCATGGATGCCTGCTTCGAGGTGGCCCGCCAGATCACGAAACGGCTGCACGGCGCGGCAACCGTCGTCGACGAAGTGCACGGCTTCCAGTACTTCGAGAACCGCGACCTCATCGGCTTTGTGGACGGCACCGAGAATCCGTCGGGCCGCGACGCGATTGCCGCTGTGACGGTCGGCGACGAGGACCCCGAGTTTGCCGGCGGCAGCTACGTCCACATCCAGCGCTACATCCACAAGATGCGTGATTGGGAGGCAATCAGCATCGAGGAGCAGGAGAACGTGATCGGCCGCAGCAAGCTCGAGGACATTGAGATGACGTCCGACGTGAAGCCTGCAAATTCACACGTCGCCCTCAATGCGATCAAGGATGACGACGGCAACGCGCTCGAGATCCTGCGTGCCAACATGCCGTACGGACGCCTCGGCGACGACGAGATCGGCACCTTCTTCATCGGATACTGCGCCACTCCCGCCATCACCGAGCGCATGCTCGAGAACATGTTCCTCGGCTTCCCTCGTGGCAACTACGACCGTCTGCTCGATTTCTCGACGGCCGTGACGGGGTCGATGTTCTTCACACCGACCACCGACTTCTTCGAGACGCTTCCCGCTATCCCCTCGGTGTGAGGAACGCACCCAGAGCGTCGGCATACATACGTATGTCTGCGGCGCCCATCAGCTCGCGAGCGGAATGCATCGCGAGCTGAGGCGCGCCCACGTCCACGGTGGACAGGCCGGTTCGCGACGCCGTGATGGGTCCGATGGTGGACCCGCACGGCAGGTCGGCCCGATGCACATAACGCTGCAAGGGAACTCCCGCCTGATCGCAGGCCAACGCGAACTCGCCGGCACCGGCTGCATCGGTGGCATACCGCAGGTTCTGGTTGACCTTGAGTACCGGGCCGCCGTTGATCTCGATGCGGTGAGCAGGCTCGTGACGGTCGGGATAGTTGGGGTGCGTGGCATGGGCCATGTCACCCGACGCGCACACTGATCCAGCCATCGCCTGCAGGAATTCTTCGCGTCCGCCGCCGCGCCCCAACACAATTCGTTCGAGCACAGTGTTCAGAAGATCAGAGAACGCCCCGCGATCGGACATGCTGCCAACCTCTTCGTGATCGAAGAGCGCGAGCACCGGAACATGACGCCCCGGGGATTTCGCAGCGGCCAGAAGCGCTTGCGTCCCGGCATAACACGTACCCTGGTTGTCCAACCGGGGCGCGCTGACGAGCTCCTGATCGACACCCACCACCATGCTGGGAGCAAGATCGTGGGTCATCAATTCCCAACCGAGCACTGAAGATTCAGCCACACCCGACTGGTTCGCGACAAACCCGATGAGGGACTTGGGCCTATTGCCCACTCCCCAGATTCCGTTGACGTGACGCTGCGGATCGAGCGTGACTCCCTTGCGGTCTTCGGACAGATGGATTGCCAGCTGCGGAACACGCAGAATCGGGTCGTCGATCCGAACCAGCTTCTGCTCCACAGTGTTTCCTACACGCACACTCAACCGACCGGAGATCCCAAGGTCGCGATCGAGCCACGAATTCAGGAGCGCCCCGCCATACGGTTCGAGGCCAACCATCTGCCAACCGGCCGACGTCAGGTCAGGATGCTGCTTGACGCGCAGGTTCGGACTGTCGGTGTGACCGCCGACGATCCGGAACGGTGCGGCGGGGTCGATATCCTCAGTACTCCAAGCGATGAGCGATCCACCGCGGATCAGGTAGTACCGCCCGGGCTTTGCCGGCCACGCAGCGGTTTCCTGCAGTTCCACAAATCCGTTGCCCGCCAGCTGCGCTGCGACCGTTGCACAGACATGAAAAGGAGACGGTGACGAGTCGACGAAGCTGCACAGTCCTTGGGCATCGGCCCCGGTCAAGGAAGTCATGCTCTTCATCATGCCCGACCGCGTTCTACTCAGCCGTGTGCACCGGAAACACAAAACTGGTTGCCGTCGGGATCGACAAGAGTCACCCAGCGGAAGCCGTCCATATTTTCGCGATGATGTTCCGTTGCTCCGGCTTCGATCAGGCGCGTCACTTCGGCGTCGAGATCGGCGCTGGACAGATCCAGATGGATGCGATTTTTGCCGGCAGTCGGATCCGGCACCTTCTGGAATGCAAAATTGGCGCTGCCGGGGACGTCGACGATGTAGAAAAAGCCGTCGTTCTCCTCTTTGAGGGTGCCACCCAACTGCTCTGCCCACCATCGCGCAAGGGGGCCCGGGTCGAGGCTGTCGAACGTGATCATTTCCAGATTCAGTGTCATGGGCTCACGCTAAACGATGACACCGACACAAACGTGACGTTCGAAGCATGATTTCGATCTACCGACGCTGCGAGAGGCTGAGATGAGACCATCCTCGAATGAGTCCGAGACCGCCGCAAGAACGTTCTGTGGAACCACTTGTCGCGGTATTCGCCGTCGTCGGACTACTACTGGGTTGCCTTGGAGTCCTGGGCTGGCGCTTTGCGACGTCTTCCCTGCTGACCGAGTACATCGGTATCCAACCGCCGCCACCGCCGCCAATGGAAGATGGCAAGACCGGATACATGTGGGTTGTCGACGGCTACAGCTACTTCGAGGGCCCGCACTGGTTCCCGGCAACGGGATGGTTCTTGACCCTCGGAACCGCGCTCGCTCTTGTGGTGTCCGCGTTATGCGTCGCTACCGGATGGAGAGTGACCCGCCATCATGAGGGAAACAAATGGTTTCTGGCGCTTACGCTTTCGGGATTCGGCGGACTCTACGGTCTGGCGGCTTCGGTTGCCGGACGAATCTTTCCGCCTACGTTCTACTCAATCGTCCTGCCAGAACCGCGCGACCCGGCGGACCCGTATCCAGACTCGCCGATCGTGCACTTTGATCTTGATCCGCCCCTGATCAGTTTCACCGCAATAGGTTTCACGATCGGAGCACTTCTGTCATTGCTACTTCTCGCATCGGGCTTCAGAGCCAGCCGCACCTATTCGAAGAGCTCTGATCGCATCAAATGAGCGTAGGCTTGAAACAGCAGTTCCAGTGATTCGCCCGAAAGTCCTTCTGCTGCACGCATGAACTTCATCGCCCACGGGTCCGACAACTCGATGTCGTCACAACCATCTACATCAGCCAGCAACTCGAGTCCGATATTTGCGGGCCAGGCAGAGCAGTACCGCTGGACTGCAATGGATTCCGTCCGCATTCCGTTTCCCTTGTCCCGCCGAGAATCGACAGACGACAGTGCTGTCGACAACTGCCGATGGTTCAGCACAGCTCCAGAATCAGCCGCCGATCGAAACAGGACGTTGAGCCGTTCAACCAAACCGTCATTGCTGGATGATTGAATGCAATTGCCGGACAGCAGATTCAAGCTCTCGAAACTCATCGGTCGAGAGGACGTGGGAATGCTTTCCATGGTGCTACCTCCATTGGTTTCACAAACGGTGACATTTGTATCGCCCTCATTCGAGGAGCGTTCATTAACCAAGCCACCTCGGTCACAACCATCGAGGCCGGCACACCAACTGCACCTGATACTGCCTAGCTTCGGGTGCCGTACACATTCGGTCTGCCTACCATCGGGCTGGTGGTTACAGGTTACCCAAATCTGTAAAGAAAGTGCAAGCGTTTTGTTACTTTAGTCCGAAAAGTTCTATCGGTCTGCATTGACCCGGTTTTACAGAGAACTGGTTGGTACATAACGCAAGATGTTGGAGGGAGGCATGCTCGGCACGTGCTGAGTAAGCACCGTGCGCACTCGAGTATGACTACGCATCCGCACGGTGCGATCGCGGACCAGACTTCAAATCATGAACACACCGACAGCACCCTCGAAGTCCACGGCAGCATTCTTCTTGCAGGCCGGAATAGCTTTTGCCGTCAGTTTTGTCGGCACTCTCGTGGGAATCGCCTACTTGCCCATCGACGCCTGGCAGCGCGGATTCCTCGGAATGTCCCTACTCTTCCTTGTCACCAGCACATTCACCTTGGCAAAGGTGATTCGCGACCAGCAGGAGGCGTCAACTGTTCGTGTTCGCGTCGACGAAGCGCGTCTCGACAAGCTGATCGCAGAACACGATCCCTTCAAGACTGCCGCGTAAGGACGCTTTCTGATCCGCGACAACGGATGGATACACAACGTGTACCTGTTCGGATACCCCGACAAGCTCGCCAGAACTATTCGCCTGCGAGCATCGCTGTCATCTGTGTGATTTCTGCTTGCTGACCAGCGATAATTTCCTCCGCCATCTTCTCGGCGGACGGATCGAGTCCGTCGGCGATCTCTGTCTCCGACATTGCGATTGCTCCAGCGTGGTGCTCGATCATCATCGTCAACCACATCTTGTCGAATTCTGCACCCGTTGCGTTGGTCAGAGCTGTCATATCGCCATCGGACATCATGCCCGGCATCTCTGCCATCCCGACGCCATGACCCGAGTGGTCCATGCCGTCCATCGACATCGACGACGGATCGGGGCGACCCCACTTAGTGAGTGTTTCCGTCATCTGCGCCATCTCGGGCCCCTGGGCACCCTCGATCTTTGCGGCCAACGCAACGAGCTCGGCGTTATCTGTACGCCCCTCAACCATTTTCGCCATATCAAGAGCCTGCGAATGGTGCGGGTACATGCCTTCCAGGAACTCGATATCGGTCGCATTGACGCCCGCCGGAATCGCGGACTGCCCAGCCGACACAGATGTCTCGGCGGAGGTCGGGGACGCAGAATCTCCGACATCCGAACAACCGGCGATCAACAGTGCTCCTGCTGCCAACACAGGAACAAACCGAACGGCACTACGCTTGGCCGAGAACATGACACCACTCCCAAAAATATCTGACTTCATACGAAACTTATTACTGTGCAACAACTTCGGATCATCATTCCCGTCCGAAGTAGGTAGTCACCACAGTACCGACGACGGTCAGGCGAAACCCGAAATATTCGACAGAAACGATGCACCTTCATCGAATCTTCATAGTCCCGCCAGGACTGCCTGTCGTGCGCCCCCACCTCGGCTAACCTGAATTCATGAATCCGGAATCGGTACCGCCACGGCACACCGAAGGAGCATCTCGAGTCTTGGCAGTGGAAGACGAACCGGCTTTGGCGAAGGTTGTCGCCAATTACCTTGCACGCGAAGGTTTTCAAGTTCGAATCGCCCTCGATGGACCCTCCGCCGTGGCGGCGGCGCACGAATTTGAACCTTCCCTCGTCGTCCTGGATCTGATGCTTCCAGGATTCGACGGCATGGAAGTGTGCCGTCGAATACGCAGCTTCTCCGACGCGTACATTCTGATGCTCTCGGCCCGCGGCGACGAGTCCGACAAAGTGATGGGTCTCGCTGCCGGGGCCGACGATTATGTGGTCAAACCCTTCGGACCTCGCGAACTCGTCGCCCGCGTCAAGGCGCTTCTGCGCAGACCTCGCGCGTCGAGCCTGATGCCCGAACCATTGCCGACGCCACCCGGTCTGGACATCGACGTGGTCGCACGCTCTGTGCTCGTCGACGGATCACTCGTCGACCTCACACCCACCGAGTTCGAACTACTGACCGCGCTGGCTGCCAGACCTGATACGGCACTGAGTCGGAGTGACATCATTGCCGCCGTGTGGGGTTCGTCCTGGTACGGAGATCAGCACATCGTCGACGTCCACATCCGCGCACTGCGACGCAAACTCGGAGACGACGCAAGCGACCCCCGGTTCATCCGCACCGTCCGCGGCATCGGCTACGCACTGAGGGCCTCATGAAGCGACTCGGACTCCGCGGCAAGTTGCTCGTCGCCCAGATCGTTGTTCTCCTGGCATCCTGCGTAACGATCGCTGCCGTGGCAATTGCCATCGGCGCACCGTTGTTCCACAATCACCTCGCGATGGCGGGTATCGAGGACGACAACGTCCGCCTACACACTGAAGAAGCCTTCAGCCAGACCATTTTCGTGGCACTGCTGAGCGGTGTGGCGGTTGCCCTCGTCGGGGCGAGTATCGCTGCGGCAATTGTGGTTCGGCGAATCACAGCGCCGATCAGCAGACTTGCTGTTGCTGCGCAGAGCGTCGCCGAAGGCGACTACGACGTCCAGATCGAGAGGTCCGACGTCGACTCGGATTTCACTCGACTGGAGTCTGCGTTTTCCGACATGGCCGCACGGCTCGATCATTCCGGCAATGTCCGCAAACGCCTGCTGGCTGATCTTGCTCACGAATTACGCACTCCTGTATCAACTTTGGCGGCATATGTCGACGGAATCGAGGACGGAATTCTCGAACCGGATGCCACATCGTGGGCAGTGATGCGCGATCAACTCGAGAGAATGCGGCGCCTCGCCCATGACTTGGCCGATGTTTCCGCAGCCGACGAGCACGCCTTGGGATTGATAATTCAGCCGGAGGATCTCAGCGACATCGTCTGCGCCGCAACAGCTGCCGCCGCACCGCGCTTCGAGGATCGCGGGGTTTCGCTGGCCATCCATGTCCCCGCGTCGACGGTCACTTCGCTGGTCGACCGTCAACGAATCGAACAGATTCTGGCTAACCTGCTGGAAAATGCACTGCGACACACACCAAGTGGCGGTACCGTCCGCGTCACTGTCGAAGAATCGGCAGGCCATGTTTCCGTATCTGTCACCGATACCGGAGAAGGAATTCCCGCAGATCAACTCGAGTCCGTCTTCGACAGATTCCATCGCGGCGACAGTTCGGACGGATCGGGGCTGGGGTTGACGATTGCCCGAAGTCTCGCAGTCGCACATGGCGGCACATTGACTGCGAGAGTTGGCAGCGACGGCGGCGGCACCACCTTGGAGTTGTGCCTACCGATCAGTGCCTGATCTGCACTCGATCTGCACTCGATCTGCACTCGATCTGCACTGAAGTCTGCCGAAATGTCCGAGTTCATCCGCCCCGACGTCGAGTGAACGTATCGCTTCCCCTGTTCAACAAGGGGAGCGATACGTTCACTCGGAAAAGGGCAAGAAAAAACAGCGCCGGTCAACCAGTGTTGCTGGCCGACCGACGCTGCTGAAAGCTGAAATCAGGCGTTGACGATGGAGTCCAAAGCCGAGTAGAACAGTCCGAGTCCGTCGTCACTGGGGCCGGTGAGGGCCTCGGTTGCGTGCTCGGGGTGCGGCATGAGTCCGACGACGCGACCGTTGGCGGAAGAAATGCCGGCGATACGACGCTGCGAACCGTTGGGGTTCTCTTCCGAGTAACGGAAGACGACGCGGCCTTCACCCTCGAGTTCGTCGAGAACGTTCTCGGGAGCCTGGAAGCGACCTTCACCCGACTTGAGGGGAACCAAGATCTGGGCACCCTTTTCGTAGCGCGAGGACCATGCGGAGTTGTTGGACTCCACAGTGAGCCACTCGTCGCGGCAGATGAAGTGCAGGCCCTGGTTGCGGGTCAATGCACCCGGAAGCAGACCAGCTTCGCAGAGGATCTGGAAACCGTTGCAGATACCGAGGACGGGCATGCCGCCCTTGGCTGCTTCGACGACCTTGCCCATGGCAGGCGCGAAACGTGCGATGGCTCCACAGCGAAGGTAGTCGCCGTAGGAGAATCCGCCGGGGACGATGACTGCGTCGACGCCCTTGAGGTCGGCGTCGCCGTGCCAGAGTGCGACGGCTTCACCGCCGGCCAGATTCACCGCTCGAGCTGCGTCGACGTCGTCAAGCGTGCCCGGAAAGGTGATGACTCCGATGCGTGCGCTCATGCCTCGACGCGCCTGACGGTCCAATCCTCGATCACCGTGTTGGCCAGCAGGCCTTCGGCGATCTTCTCGAGTTCGGCATCTTCGACGCTACCGTCGATTTCCAACTCGAACCGCTTGCCCTGACGGACATCGGATACTCCTGCAAAGCCCAGGCGAGACAGTGCCCCGACAATGGCCTGTCCCTGGGGGTCGAGAATCTCGGCCTTGGGCATGACTTCGACGACGACACGGGCCACGTGCTGCTCCTCGGTACTAGTGCGCGAACCCAGAGGGAAACACCGGGTAGTGACGAGTTTACCGGGCGAAGCCGGGAAGGTTCGCATCGAGTGAGCCGAGAGGTGACGCCGACCACCCGTAAATGGCGCATACTCGAAATCATGCGACTGACACATTTTGGCCATTCCTGTGTACTTGTCGAATTGAACGGCTCGAAGATTCTCTTCGATCCGGGCAACTTCTCCCACGGTTTCGAGGGCATCACCGGCCTCGACGCCATTCTGGTGACGCATCAGCACCCTGACCATGCGGACCCGGCACGACTCCCCGCTCTGGTCGACGCCAATCCACATGCTGCTTTGTACTGCGATCCGCAGACTGCAGCCCAACTGGCCGGTCGATGGAACGGTGTCCGGGCCGGCGACACGTTCACCATCGGCAATGTCGAGGTGACCGGAGCGGGCGGCGATCACGCGATCATCCACCCCGATCTCCCGATGATCGACAACACCGCATTCCTTCTCGGCGACGCCGTCAATCCCGCACAGTTCTTCCATCCGGGCGATTCACTTTTTGTCCCAGAACAGACCGTCGACGTCCTTGCTCTTCCCGCGGCCGCTCCGTGGCTCAAGATCTCGGAAGCCGTCGACTATCTCCGGGCGGTGGCACCTCGCGTCGCGGTGCCGATTCATCAGGGCATCATTCGTGACGAAGCGACAGGCATTTTCTATGGTCGTTACACGGACATGGCTCCCGCGGGCACGGAGTTCCGAGTACTCGGCGAAGAGTCGAGCGTCGAGGTCTCCTAGCTACGCCTTCACTAGCTACGCCTTCACGTCGACGATGATCCAGCCCGTGCTCGTTCCGCCGGATGCGTCGGTGAGGGTGTAGCGAACGCGATCGACACCCGGAGTCAACGGGGCCTGGTAGGCAACCTTGCCGCCTTCGAGCTTCACCGCGCCACCGAGCAGCGACGTCGCTTCGACACCGGTCACTGAGATCGAATCCCCATTGCTGTCATGGTCATTCGCAACGGTGTCGATGGTTGCCGAGGCGCCGAGTCGAACCGTTGCGGTATCGAGTGCGGCGTACGGAGGTATCGCCGTCGCGGTGTAGCGACCGATGTCGTCCAGGCGAGAGGATGCAATCTGCGCTGTTTCGGCAATCGACGCGAATTCGGTGCCGTCGAATCTGGACAGATTATTGCCGCTCATGATGGTGCGCCCCTCCGGGCCACCTTCCACATTCTCATTGTCGTCGGCATAGAAATTGTGACCGAGTTCGTGACGGAGAGTGAGGTCGAAGTTGCCGTCTACTTCACCGGAGACCTGCGCATAGCTGGCATCGAGCAAAAACTGCGAGAAGTATGCATTTCCACCGCCCGACTTGCACACAACGGTCGCTTGATCGACGGTAGTGCCGACCTGATCGGACCACGCCGCCTCCAAGGCAGGAAGGTTTTCACACGAACCCGCATACGGATCGCTGAGCGCATCAGCTCGGAGGACC
This sequence comes from Rhodococcus sp. OK302, assembly GCF_002245895.1. Lineage (NCBI taxonomy): Bacteria > Bacillati > Actinomycetota > Actinomycetes > Mycobacteriales > Nocardiaceae > Rhodococcus > Rhodococcus sp. OK302. Next base: position 1,811,140 of record NZ_NPJZ01000001.1, on the reverse strand, counting down.
ACTCGGCCGAGGATCGGCTGGATTCCGAGGTCTCTGGTCCAGATCGCTGCGATCCGAACCATCGATTCCTCGGCCCGATCCAATGCCACTGCTGGGCTTCCGCTGCCGTGGGCCGAATACCATTCTCCGCTCAGGTTCAACCCGACTTCGAACTGCTTCAACGTTTTTCCGACATTCGCTGCCGAACTCGGCGCAGTCGGAAGGGTCGACAACGTGGGTAGCGGATCAATCGGGGCGGAACTGCGACTGACAACCCGCGAACCGACAAATTCGATCGAGGCGCCCCGATCGAAAGTTATCTGCCCGCGAAGAGTTCCGGTTGAATCGACGATGGCGGATACGACTGCATCGCCATGTCCGTCGACGCTCCCGAGGTACGAGCGGGGCGCCGGCAATGTCGAATCATCCAGGGCGCCACCGCTTTCCTGCACTACCATCGCAAAGCCGTCACCCCGCAGGTCAACCTTGTTCAGACGGAGCGCCTTGATTGTCCACAGTGGCTGTAACGATCCCCGAGTTCGGTTCGGACGGTTGACTAGTTCCGCTCGAACCGCTGCCCAGGCTGCCTGTAGACAACGAGCCTCCAAAATCGACAGGCGCTGCAGTCGCGACAACGGGAACCATCACAGCACTCGCAACTGCCCCCGCCGCGACAGCAAGAATTCGTTTGGTCAGCTTCGGAGACACTCGCATGTCGACACCCAGATTCTATCAGTAGCGAAGAATCAACTGAGCGGACAGTAACGTCAGAAATTGCAGACGAAGATACCCAAACGACATACATGGACTACCCGGACATCTCCGACTTGCAGCCAATACCCACAGCTCAGTCAGCAAAACGAGGAGAGACTCCCGGGGAAACCGGACACGCGCCCAATGCGCGACACAGTCAGCTATCGACAGTTGCCTATCCCGCGGTCAGGCCGCACCAAGTTGCGACGCAGGCGGCACCCAGCGGTAAACCTGTGGCGTTGCCTCGTGAAAGAGAGCGAGATCGACCGCGTCGAGCATTGCTCGACGCGGTCCTTCGTTCCCCAACTGCTTTGCCGAAATCGACAGGCGGACAAGACCTCCACGCCTTGCAGTGCGTCCGGCACCGAGAATGAGCGCCCGGCACCACCACGGTTCGACTTTGAATCCTTCACCGATTCCCAGGACACGACCTCGCTGCGACGTCCCCCGCGCAAGGTCGTGAACCGCTCCGAGTCCGGCCATCGTCCGAAAGCCTGTCTCCGGCAACACCGACATCGCCCCGGGTGAGACCATCCACCGCGGCGGAGCGAACACTCGCGTTCGCAAACCGGCCTGTTCCAGAACTCGATCTGCCGCCAACAGTCGGAGTTTCGCTTCGTGCTTCGAGAGTGTGGCGAACTCTGCGCGTCGACGCTTGGTTGCAGCTTGATCGTAGCCGTGCAGCACTATCGCGTCGCCGTGCTCACGACGCTCACGCAGCCAGGCTGCAGTGACGGCGTCGTCGGCCAGTCGATATTTGTCTTTGAGTCTCGGGGCCACGAGGAGGGAAAGGCGCACTCCCCTGGCATCCATCTCGTCTGCGAATCCTGCAGCGAGATAGCATGTCTCATCTCTGATTCCGGACACCGACACGATCAGTTCAGCGGACATACCCACGATAATGCCGCCTGCGGATGAACAACACACTGCCGCCGAATGATCATTCGGCGGCAGTGGGCGGTCAGTTGTGCGGCAGAACAGCTTCGATGGCGGCGAGAACCTCCGGCGCATCGGGCTCGGTGCGCGGGCCGAAGCGATTCACGACGGTGCCGTCGGGTGCGATGAGGAACTTCTCGAAGTTCCAGGTGATGTCGCCGGCCTTACCTTCGGCATCAGCGGTCTTGGTCAGTTCCGCGTACAGCGGGTGCCGGTTTTCGCCGTTGACCTCGATCTTCTCCATGAGAGGGAAGGTGACGCCGTAGGTGGTGGAGCAGAAGGTCTCGATCTCTTCCGCGGTGCCCGGCTCCTGCCCCATGAACTGGTTGCACGGGATGCCGATGACGGTGAGTCCGCGGTCTGCGTAGCCGCTGGCCAGCTTCTCGAGAGCCGAGTACTGCGGTGTGAGTCCGCACTTGGATGCCACGTTGACGACCAGCACTGCCCGTCCGTCGTATTCGCCCAGCGAGGTGGGTACGCCGCCGAGAGTGTTGATCGTGATGTTCTGTACTGGAGTTGTCATGCGTTCCAACCTAGCGACTGCTCGGCGACCGCGCAGCATTGCCGACAAGGCTCAGTACGCAACCACAGAACGAGACCGCCGCACGGTGGGTGCGACGGTCTCGTTCATCTACTTGCGACCAGGATCACTGATCGCAGAATGGGTTCCGCGGTACGGAAGTGCTCAAACCTTTAATGGTGACTGACAAATGACTGCTTGGTTCCGGCAGGCGCGGTTTCGAGCTTGTGCTGCTCTTCTTCGTCCTCGTCGTCGAGCATCGTGGCTTCGTTGAACGGAATCTTGCCGTCCAGAACCTCGACGACGCGTTCCTTGTCGATGGTCTTGGTCCAGACGCCGATAAGGAGCGTGGCGACGGCGTTGCCCGAGAAGTTGGTGATTGCTCGGGCTTCCGACATGAAGCGGTCGATACCGACGATCAGGCCCACGCCGTCGAGCAGTTCAGGACGATGACTCTGCAAACCGCCTGCAAGCGTTGCCAATCCGGCGCCGCTGACTCCTGCTGCACCCTTCGAGGCGATGATCATGAACACCAGCAAGGAGAGCTGCTCGCCGAGGGCCAGGGGCTGACCCATCGCGTCGGCGATGAAGATCGAGGCCATCGTCAGGTAGATCGCGGTGCCGTCGAGGTTGAAGGAGTAGCCGGTCGGAACGACGATGCCGACAGTGGTGCGCTCGACGCCGACGTGCTCCATCTTGGCGATCAGGCGCGGCAGCGCCGATTCGGAGGACGAGGTCGCGAAGATGAGCAGGTATTCGCGGGCCAAGTACTTGACCAGCTTGAAGATGTTGAATCCGGTCACCGCGCGCAGCAGGGTTCCGAGGACACCGAAGATGAAGATCAAGCAGGTCAGGTAGAAGCCGATCATCAAGGTCCCGAGCTGAACCACGGCACTCAGTCCGGTCTGGCCGACCACGCTGGCGATGGCGCCGAAAGCACCGATCGGGGCGAGCCACAGGATCATCGTGAGGATCTTGAACACGAGCTTCTGAATGTGGCCGATTCCCTTGAGGATCGGCTCGCCGGACTTGCCGAGCGACTGGATCGCAAAACCCACGAGCATCGCCACGAACAGCGTCTGCAGCACGCTGCCGGCGGTAAGAGAGGACAGCATCGACGTCGGAATGATCGACGCGACGAAGTCCCACGTCCCACCGGCACTGTGGGCGGCATCGGTGAGCTTGGCGACGGACGCCGAGTTGGGCGTGATGTTCAAGCCGCTACCGGGGTTCAGCAGGTTACCGACGCCCAAGCCGATCGCGAGAGCAACCGTCGACATGCCGATGAAGTAAGCAAGCGCGAGCCCGCCGACCTTGCCGACCTTCGCCGCAGCGCGTACCGAGCCGATTCCGAGCACAATGGTGCAGAAGATGACCGGGCTGATCATCATCTTGATCAAGCTGACGAACAACGTGCCGAGCACACCGACCGACTTGCCGAATTCGGGTGCGAGCCAACCGACGAGGATGCCGCCGATGACCGCGACGATGACGCTCATGTAGAGCCAATGCGTCTTGTCGCGCTTCGCCGGGGCGCCCTCGGGCTGTGGGGAAGCGTTTACTGTCCCTGTTGCCGTGATGCTCATGGGATGTCCTTTGGTGGGAAATCTGTGAAGTGATCGGGATCACTTTCAAGTCGTGGAGAATTCTTGCTGCAAATACTCGAGGCGTGAAGTTTGTGTTCATAACGTTCAGGAGTGGCCGATGGTCGAACTACACAGTCGCCGACGCATGAGCGTCGCTCGGCAGATTCTGCTACTGCAGTTGGCACTGTTGACGCTGGTCATTGCCGTCGGCGGCGCTTTGGCGATTGTCGACGAGCGTGGTGACAGCGACGACGCCATCCGTCGCCAGGTGAGTTCGATTGCGGAGACTCTGGCGCTGTCCGACTCCACTGCACAGGCTCTGACAAGCCCCGATCCCACCGCGATCCTGCAGCCTCAGACCGAGAAAATACGCCAAGCCACGGGCGTCGACTTCATCGTGGTGATGGCGCCGGACCGCACGCGCTACACGCACACCAACCCCGAACTGATCGGGGAATTGTTCACCGGCAACATCGATCGTGCATTGGCCGGCGAGACGTTCACCGAAACGTATGCCGGTTCGTTGGGTCCGTCGATTCGCGCGGTCACCCCGGTCTACGACGCGAGCGGCACACTGGTCGGCCTGGTGTCCGCCGGTGTCACGCGCGAGGAGATCAGCAAGCAGTTCGCCCAGAGCATCCCGACCATCCTGGCAATAACCGCGGCGGGATTAATTGCGGCGGTCTTGAGTTCTCTGCTCGTGAGTCGGCGGATCAGGCGTCAAACCCTCGGCCTGGCTCCCGACGAACTACTCACGATGTACGAGCATCACGACGCCGTTCTGCACAGCATCGGTGAAGGGTTGGTCGTGATCGGCCGCGGGCGAGGTGGACAAGCTCAGGTGGACATGGTCAACGACGAAGCCCGCCGCCTCCTCGACCTACCGGATGGACGGGTTGAACTTTCATCCCTTCCTTCCACCCTGCGTGATGTGGATGCCAGTTCGGCGAAGGATCAGGTTCATCTCACCGATGTACGAATACTCGTGGTCAATCAGCATCCGGTTGAGTGGGAGGGCAAGAGAATTGGAACGGTTCTGACAATTCGCGATCACACCGAGTTGCAGAATGTTCTGGGCGAACTTGATTCGATTCGAGGGTTCGCAGAATCACTGCGCTCACAGGCACACGAGAGCGCCAATCGACTACACACCATCATCACAATGGTGGAGTTGGGACGATACGACGACGCAGTTGCCTTTGCCACCAACGAGTTACGTGTTTCTCAGCAGCTGATCGATCGGTTGGTCAATGCGGTCCACGAGCCTGCACTAGCGGCTCTACTGCTCGGCAAACTGAGTGAGGCGACCGAGCGAGGGGTGGAGTTGACCGTCACCGAAGACACTGCACTCGGACCCGTTTCCACGCTCACCGCCCGTGAACTGGTCACGCTGGTCGGCAATCTGGTGGACAATGCCATAGACGCCGCCCGATCAGGCACAGACCCGTGGGTGGAAGTGACAGTGATGGAAGAGGATTCGATGATGGTGGTTGCCGTCGCCGACAGTGGTCCCGGAATGACACCGGACGCACTCGAAAAGGCAAAGGAACGTGGATATTCCACCAAGTCAGGCTCTCGCGGGATCGGCCTTGCTTTGGTCTCGCAGGTCGTGAAGCGTCACGGTGGCACCTTCGTGAGCGAACCCGGTCTCGGATCCATGCTGGTAGTTCGCATTCCGATTCGACACGAGAAGGCGTCACAATGATCCGGGTACTCATCGTCGAAGACGAACCTTTGATTGCCGCAGCGCATCGCTCCTACGTGGAGCGCGTGCCGGAGTTCGTGGTGCACAGCGTTGTTCACACCGGGCAGGCTGCGTTGCGCGCGGTAACCGAAGCCAACGCCACCCATCAACCCATCGACTTGGTGCTACTCGACATCGGACTCCCCGACGCCAGTGGACTCGACGTTGCGTCAGCACTGGGCGGGTTGCGCCCGAGTCCGGACATCATTGCCGTGACCTCGGCCCGAGACCTCGACGTAGTACGCAACGCCGTCGCGCGCGGAATCGTTCTCTACCTGCTCAAGCCGTTCACGTTTGCCGCTTTCCGAGACAAGCTCGAGAGGTACCGGGAGTACCGCACTGCGCTGCCCGCCGGCGAATCAGCCGTCAGTCAACACGATATCGACCGCGCAATGGCGGCACTCCGAACTTCTGACGACAGAGCGGCATCACCGAAAGGTATTTCGTCTCAGACTCTCGGATTGGTATCGGCATGCGTACGCGCGTCGGAGAGTCCGGTAACGGCCGCCGAGGTGGCAGCGTCCGTGGGTGTTTCCCGGGTGACCGCCTGGCGCTACCTCGAAAAACTGGCAGACGACGGATTACTCACCCGAGAAACCGAATACGGACGTGCGGGACGCCCACAGGTTCGGTACCGCAGGGCCTAGTTGGCACCGACGGTGTCGAGTACCCACGCGAACTCGAAGGCAACTTCTTTCCACTTCTCGTAGCGACCGCTGACGCCACCGTGTCCGGCGCTCATCTCGGTCTTGAGAAGTAGCGGAGCATCCCCGGTCTTGGTCTCGCGAAGTTTCGCAACCCACTTCGCAGGCTCGACGTAGAGGACACGGGTGTCGTTGATACTGGTGATCGCCAGAATCGCCGGGTAGTCCTTGGCTTCCACGTTCTCGTACGGACTGTACGAGTGCATGTACTCGTAGACGTCCTTGTTGTGCAAAGGGTCTCCCCATTCGTCCCACTCGATGACCGTGAGTGGCAACGACGGATCCAGGATCGACGTCAGTGGATCGACAAACGGCACGTTTGCAAGAATGCCCGCAAAAAGTTCCGGCGCGAGGTTGGCAACTGCGCCCATCAACAAGCCGCCCGCGCTGCCGCCATCCGCAACCATCCGATCAGCAGTGGTGACGCCGGTATCGATCAAATGCTGTGCACAAGAGACGAAGTCGGTGAAGGTGTTCTTCTTGGTAAGCGTCTTGCCGTTCTCGTACCAGTGCCGACCCATCTCGCCGCCGCCGCGTACGTGGGCGACAACAAAGACAACACCGCGATCGAGTAGAGACAAACGTGCCACCGAGAACGACGGGTCGATGCTCGCCTCGTAGGAACCGTAGCCGTACAACAACAACGGTGCCGGGCCTTCGGGTGCGCCGACGCGTCGAACGATGGACAACGGGATCCGAGTACCGTCTTCGGCCACTGCCCAATCACGGCGCTGCTCGTAGTTCTTCGCATCGAAGTCGCCGAGAACGGGCTGCGACTTACGTAGCGCCAGTTCACCGCTGTCGACGTAGTAGTCGTAGACCTGCCCCGGGGTGATGAAGGACGTGAAGCCGAGCCGGATGGTGGGCTGAGCCCATTCCGGGTTGGAGCCCATTCCGATACTGAACAGTTCTTCGTCGAAATCGATCTCGTGACGCTCGCCGTAGCCATCGGCTGTCAACGGCCACACGGCAACCCGAGTCAAAGCCTCGCGCCGGTAGCTCAGCACGATATGACCGGCAAAGGTGTCGGCCTCTTCCAGGCGCACGTCTTCGCTGTGTGCGATCAACATCGTCATATTGGTCGGATCCGAAACGGGAGCCTCGGCCAGCACGAAGTTCTCGGCCTTCACGCCGTCCACGACGTCGTTGTGGAGAATGAGGAAGCGATCCTCTCCCCCGATCACAGCGTGTTCGGCGCCGTACTCGACACCGTCCCGGCGGGGAATGATCACGCGGAAGTCACCTTCCGGGTTTGCGGATTCCAACATCCAGCCTTCGCTGGTCACCTTGGAACCGACCCAGATCATCAGGTACTTCTCGCTGCGAGTCGAACCTATCGACACCCAGTAGCGCTCGTCAGGCTCATGGAACACCGAAACATCTTGGCTCTGAGGTGTTCCCAGCTTGTGACGCCAGACGGTGTCCGGACGCCAGGACTCGTCGACAGTCATGTAGAAGACGTGACTGTGATCGAGTGCCCAGGTGGCGCCGGGGGCGGTGTCGGGAATCTCGTCGGCAAGGAGTTCGCCGGTCTCGAGGTTCTTGAACCGCAAGGTGTATCGCTCGTCGCCGAGCACGTCCACCGAGTACGCCAGCAGAGTGCCGTCTTCGCTGATCGAGAACGCGCCGAGCGAGAAGAAGTCGTGGCCTTCGGCCTCGAGATTGCCGTCCATGAGAATCTGTTCGCCGGCCAATTCGACACCGGGCATCAGATTGGGTGGCGTCCAATCGCTCTCGTCGGAGACTGGGCAGCGGCAGTGGACGTTGTACGACTTTCCCTCGACGCTGCGGGCGTAGTACCACCACTTCCCCATGCGGGTGGGTACCGACATATCCGTTTCCTGGGTGCGTGATTTGATCTCCTGGAAGATCTTCTCGCGCAACGGCTCCAGATGAGCGGTCTGCTGATCGGTGTACGCATTCTCGGACTCGAGGTAGGCAACCACCTCGGCATTTTCCTTGTCCCGCAGCCACTCGTAGTCATCGACGAACGTGTGTCCGTGATGGGTACGTTCAGCGGGAACCTTCTTCGCGACTGGCGGGACGAGGCTCATGCGCTGGGACCGACCCAATCGGCGAAGGACAATCCGGAAATACGTTCGTAGGCTTCGATGTAACGCGCACGGGTCGCGTCGACAATTTCCTGCGGGAGCGGCGGCGGCGTGGTGTCCGATGCTCGGTCCCAGCCGGATTCCGCACTGGTCAGCCAGTTTCGGACGAACTGCTTGTCGAAGCTGGGCTGAACCTTGCCGGCCTCGTAGCCGTCGGCCGGCCAGTAACGCGACGAGTCCGGAGTGAGCACCTCGTCGGCGAGCACCAGGTTGCCGGCGGCATCGAGACCGAATTCGAGCTTGGTGTCCGCGAGGATGATTCCGCGGTCTGCCGCGAAGTTCGATGCGCGGGCGTACACGTCGAGGGTGTCTTCACGGAGTTGGATCGCGAGCGGCTGACCAACCTTCTCGACGACCTCGGCGAAACTGATGTTCTCGTCGTGATCACCCATGGCAGCTTTGGACGCGGGGGTGAAGATGGGGTCGGGCAGCTGACTGGCCTCGACCAAACCAGCGGGCAGGGACACACCGCAGACGGCTCCGGTGTTGTTGTAGTCGACCAGTCCGGATCCGGTGAGGTAGCCGCGGACGACGCATTCGACCTGCACCATGTTCAGCTTCTTCACTACCAGCGCACGCCCCAGAACCTCTTCGGGGATGCGATCGTCGTCGGGCTCACCGGCGAGGTGATTGTTGCCGCCGAGGACGTTGAAGAAGAACACGCTCATCGCGGTGAGGACACGGCCCTTGTCCGGAATCGGCGTGCTGAGCACGTGGTCGTAGGCCGAGATCCGATCACTCGCAACAAGCAGCAGGTGCTCGTCGTCGATCGTGTAAAGGTCACGGACCTTGCCACCGGCCAGATGAGTGTAGGAATCAAGTGTAGGACGCACGATGCCACCCTATCGGGAGTTACCGACTCACACAGAACCGTGGTAACCGAAACTCACCGTTCGGAGAGGCTCCCGGCCCGCTGACCTGGATATGCGGATGGTTTCTCGCCTACAAGTGAGAGTCCACTGTCACAGTCGCCCGATGCTGATGAATCAACGGTTTCCTGCAGTGCTGGCCAAGCGCAAGAGAACCAGTTTTCCCATTGGACGGGAGAGGTACCGAAATCCGGCATTTTTGCAGCACACACTCAGATCACTTCATTCATCGCAATCAGATTCCCGCTTCACGAAAGGGTTTACAGATGCCTCGAACTTCACGCAGTGCCGGTTTCCGCGCCGCCGCAACACTGGCAATCACGGGCAGCCTCCTGATTACCGGTATCGGCGGCACTGCGCTCGCCCAGGCCGATTCACTTCGGTCCGCCGGATTCGGCTCACTGGACTTCGGTTCGCTCGGTCTCGGCAGTTCGCAGCAGGCTCCCGACGCCCCGCGTCTTGTGGGTATCGACAACTTCCGCGATGTCGCAGGCACCGGAGACGGATATGAGGGATCCGGCTACACGGGATCCCTCGGCCAGCATCTCAACAAGGGCGTCTTCTACCGAGCCAACGCGTTCACCCCGAAGGGTGACGATATGGCGGCCCTCGTAAAGCTTGATTTGGCAAAGGTTTACGACCTCCGTACCGATGGCGAAATCGCCAAGGTGCCGGATGTTCTGCCGCCCGGAGTCGCCTCCGAGCACGTCTCAATCCTGGCAAAGGATGTGGATATAACGGCGATGATGGCCACAATCCGCACCCCGGAGGACATGCGCGCCGCGATGCAAGAAATGAACCGCATGTTTGTTACCGGCACAGTCGAGCGCGCCGGGTTGAAGACACTCCTCACCAACATGGCGGCAACCGATGGCCCGCAGGTCTTTCACTGCACCTCAGGTAAGGACCGCACAGGCTGGACCGCAATGCTGCTGCTCAGCATCGCCGGCGTCGACGATGCCACCATCATGAGCGACTATCTTCTGACCAACGAGTACTCGATCAACAGCATCGCCGCCGCCACGGCATATATCAAAGCCACGTACGGCGAGGGCGCAGCAGCAATCGCCGCACCGGCACTCGGAGTGGAGGCCAGTTTCCTCCAAGCCGGCCTCGACCAGGTGAAGGCGGATTACGGAACCATTGACAACTACCTGACGCAGGGCCTGGGACTGAGCCAGGACACCATCACGGCGCTGAAGGCAAAACTGCTCGGCTGAGTTTCGACACAGGCATCGCATACGAGGCGTATCCGAGTTCATGTCCGCTACCGGACGTGAACTCGGGTACGCCTATTCTGTCGAAAACTCGCGCACAACATCGTTCTGATACGCCCAGATGACAATTTGTACCCTCGTACGCACATCGAGTTTCCGGCAGATATTGCTGATATGTGACTTGACGGTGCTCAATTCCAGTTCCATCACGTCAGCCACTTCACCATTACCCAAGCCTCTCGCGAGATGCTGGACAACTTCCATTTCACGCAGGCTCAGGTCGTGACCGGGAAGCAATACCCCGACCGCCTGCTTTCGTTTGCCAAATTCCACTATCAACCTGCGCGTGAGTCGCGGCGAAAGTACCGAACCACCTTCTGCCGCAGCAATGACTGCCGCTACCAAGTCTTTCGGATCCGTGTCCTTGAGCAAGAACCCCGCCGCCCCCATGTCGAGAGCGCCGAACACGTACTCGTCGAGATCGAAAGTCGTGACAACAACGACGCGAGTATTCGGGAACTCTTTCAAAACCTCGCGAGTCGCCGTCAGCCCGTCACCGTGTGGCATTCTGATATCCATCAGCACCACGTCCGGTCGAAGTAGCCGAACTTGTTCCACCGCTTGAGTTCCCGAACTTGCATGACCGACCACCTTGATACGAGGGTCGTCACGAAGGAAAAGGTCGAACCCTTGCCGGACAACCACCTGATCGTCGGCAATAAGTACTGAGATCATGCGATAATCCTCCCGCTAATCGGCATCGTCGCCCGTACTGTCCATCCACCGATCCCATCGGGTCCGGCTGAGAATTCTCCGCCCAAAAGCGTTGTTCGTTCCCTCATTCCAGGGATACCGAAGCCCTGACCGCGCATAGCGGCCGTACTGATTCCGTCCTCGTTGTCGATCGCAACGACTACCGATGCATGATCACGACGAACATTCACGTGAACCGGACTGGTCGGCGCATGCCGAAGTGCATTCGACAATGCCTCCTGAACAATCCGATAACACGATAGCTGCACCGCACTGTCGAGTTCGGCAAAACTGCCCTCCAGTTCGAAAGTCAACGGCGAACCCGCTGCCCGACATCCGTCAATCATTTCCGGGATATCGGCGATCATCGGCTGCGGGTAATCGGGATCCCCTTCACCCAACCGCAGGATTCCCACGATCTGACGCAAACTGTCGAGTGCTCGCTGCCCTTGGTCAATTGCTCCGTCGAGCATTGCTTGCACATCGTCCGGATGGCTCGCAAGGACCTTGTTCGCCGATTTTGTCTGGATGAGCATTCCGGTGAGGTGATGGGCTGCAACATCATGCAGTTCACGTGCCATGTTCTGCCGCTCAGACGCGATTGCATCATTCAACTTTGCCTCGTGTTCCTGCCGAAGTTGTTCGATGGCAGCACTACTGGTCGATGAATACGTACGGAACTTCGCAATGACCAGACCAAAGGCAACAAGCATTCCATAGGTGAACAGAACATTGACAATCTGCACGATGATCAAATGCTGAGGCGTGTGTACCTCGCCAAGATTTTTGGTCGGCTCCAGTCCGCGTACTGCGGTCACGGCCACGTCCGTCGCCATTGCCAGCACAGTCAGCAAAACAAGTTTCATTCCCTGTGTGCGAATCGCCAGTGTCACGATCGCAAAAAGGTACAGCGGCGTCAAACCCATAGATCGGTCGTCCAGCAGCAACGTCAGGCCCGCTGTGCTGACCATCGCCACCAGAAATGAACCAACCGGAAATACGCGACGTAGACAAGCGGCAAACGTAAGAATGACGATGAGCATCAGCGCTTGAATAATCAGCGACGGCGAATGCAAGAGTCTCATTCCGACGTCACCGGCCAACTTCGTAGCCACAATTCCGAAGAGCCACACCACACTCAAAACGCCGAGCACTACCGCAGCGATTGCCGGATTACTCGGGGTCAACCGATTGATCTGAACCGAATACATCTGCTCCGACGGCAAAAACTGGCGGAAGTGCACTGACATCCGACTCCGTTCAATATCAGGCTCCCCCGGCACCCGTAGAATACTCGAGTCGAAACGATTACCAGCAGCTTGTACACCCAGTTTTACACAGGATCGGCCTTCGAAACTGCACATTCACCTGAGTCCTTCAGGGCCTCGACCAATCATGGCCGTTCACGCGCGATCCTACGAAGGAATTGTGCTCGGGAAAATGCAGTCACGCGATCTGGACTATGTAATCAATCCGAGTCGATCGCGGTACGACCGATAGACAACCACATCGCAGTTGACTGCCTCGAAGACGTTGGTATCAACCGTCAGGTCAACGCTTCCCGGATCACGGCTGCCGTGCTGTCGAGTATCGCCCGATGAGGCGTGCGGGGTTGAGCGCGCAGACCGAAGCCGTCGCCACGATTCCGGGGGATGACATGCAGGTGGACGTGGAAAACTTCCTGCCCCGCGACAGCTCCGTCGGAGAGATGAAGATTGACGCCGTCGATCGGAAGTGGTCCGGCGCGCATGGCCGTCGCGATTTTCTGCGCAACAGCGAAGATCCTGGCACCGTCGTCGGGATCCATCGTCGACAATCCACTGGCATGACGTTTCGGCACGACGAGAAGATGACCTGACGTGAACGGCCGAATATCCATGAAGGCAAGGACATTCGCGTCGTCGTAGACGACGCTGGCGGCGGCCTCGCCGGCGATGATGGCGCAGAAGATGCAGTTCATAGCCTTCGACCCTGTGCGCCTTTTTGGTAGCGGCGACTACCAGAAAGGCGCACGGGGGCGTAGCCCCTACAGAATCGGCGACGGCGCGTACGCCGCAGCTTCGGGGTTGGCGTCGACAAGCTTCTGCACCTCGGCGACAACGGATTCGACCTGAGCCGACGCGGCGCCGATGAAGGCAGCCTTGTCTTCGAGGGCTGCATCGAGCGCCGCACGATCGAGCGGCAGACGGTCGTCGGCAGCGAGGCGATCCAGAAGATCAGGTTCCTTGCCCTCTTCACGCATCGCAAGTGCCACGGCGACGGCATTTTCCTTGATGGCCTCGTGCGCGGTCTCGCGTCCGACGCCGGCGCGCACAGCTGCCATGAGTACGCGAGTGGTGGCGAGGAACGGCAGGTAGCGCGTCAGTTCCTTCTCGATGACGGCCGGGTAGGCGCCCATTTCGGCGAGCACGGTCAAGAAGGTCTCGAACATGCCGTCGATCGCGAAGAAAGCGTCGGGCAGCGCAACGCGGCGAATCACCGAGCAGAAGACGTCGCCTTCGTTCCACTGAGCGCCGGCCATCTCGGCTGCCATGGAACCGTAGCCGCGCAGGATGACCTGCAGTCCGTTGACGCGCTCGCAAGAGCGGGTGTTCATCTTGTGCGGCATCGCGGAGCTGCCGACCTGGCCGGGCTGGAAACCCTCGGTGACGAGTTCGTGGCCGGCCATGAGGCGCATGGTGTGTGCGAAGGACGACGGCGCGGCACCGACCTGGACGAGGGCGGAGATGACGTCGTGGTCGAGGGAACGCGGGTAGATCTGGCCGACGCTGGTCAGAACATTGGTGAATCCGAGGTGCTCGGCGACCTTCGTCTCGAGCTGATCCAGCTTGGCTGCGTCACCGTCCAGAAGATCGAGCATGTCCTGCGCGGTGCCCATCGGGCCCTTGATTCCGCGGAGCGGGTAGCGGTCGATCAGCTGACGCAGACGGGTCAGTGCAACCAGCAGTTCGTCGGCAGCCGACGCGAAGCGCTTACCCAAAGTTGTGGCCTGAGCTGCGACGTTGTGCGAGCGACCGGCCATCACGATGGACGAGTACTCGGCAGCGCGCTCACCCAGACGGGCGGCGACGGCAATGCCGTGGTTGTAGACGTGCTCGAGGGAGCGGACGATCTGCAACTGCTCGACGTTCTCGGTGAGGTCACGGCTGGTCATGCCCTTGTGAACCTGCTCGTGGCCGGCGAGAGCGTTGAACTCCTCGATGCGAGCCTTCACGTCGTGGCGGGTTACACGCTCACGATCGGCGATGGACTGCAGGTCGACGTTGTCGATGACCCGCTCGTAATCGGCAACGGCGTCGGCCGGAATGTCGATGCCCAGCTCGGCTTGAGCTCGCAACACCGCCACCCACAGCTGGCGCTCGAGCACGATCTTGTACTCCGGCGACCACAGAGCGGCAAGCTCCGGGCTGGCGTAACGGTTGGCAAGGACATTCGGGATGCGGCTCACGAGGCCTCAGTCTAACGGTGGAAAATCCGAACTGTTACCCCTGCACAGGTGGGGCCATCACATCGATCGATTCGAGAAGCATCCCGCGGGCCAAACCACGCGGGTCGGGGTCGTACTCCCCCAATGCCGTGATCATTGCGCCGTCGACCATCGCTACCAGCCGTCGCAGTTGACCGTCGGCAGTTGAGCGGCCCGAGCGCCTCAACGCCTCGGTCAGCACTTCGTCCAATTGCGCGCGCAACCTCAACTGCACGTCCCGTAAAGCTGGGTGCCGAGCGCAGGCAACGGATCTTTCGTACCGCGAGATCAACCGTTCGCGGCTGTCCGGTTGACTTTCGTCCACACCGAGCAGCAGTTCCACCAGCAGATCGACGGTGGATTCGGAGCCCCGCCGACGCATGGTCACTTCGTCGACACGGGCATGCGCAGCTTCCATCTCCGCCTTGCCGTTCAATTCGACGGCGCAGGCAATGAGGTCGTCGAGCGAATCGAAGTAGTAGGTGGTCGATGCCAGCGGTAGTCCTGCCCGCGTTGCGACGGCGCGGTGACGGACCGCGTCGAACCCGCCTTCCAGCAAAAGCTCAGCAGCGGACGCCACCAGCGCTTGGCGGCGTTTTTCTCCCTTGGGTGTTGCTGCTCCCGACACCGTTCCATCGTGCCAGTTGGATAGGTACCAGCATCGGAAAACAGCGCGAACGCCCTGCTGTTTGTTACCCGAGCCACGATTCGAGGCGTCGAAGCGCCTCTTCGATGTCCGCTGTGGCACCCGCAAACGAGAGCCGGACCATCCGGTTTCCGTGCACGGTGTCGAAGTCGATTCCCGGCGCCAACGCGACTCCGGTATCGGTCAGCAACCTTGAACACCAGGCAGTCGCGCCCTCGTCGCCGCAGAGATGTCCGATATCGGCGTACACGTAGAACGCGCCGTCGGCGGGGGCCAGATCGGTAATGCCGAGCCTCGGCAACCCGGTCAGCAGAAGCTCACGGTTGCGCGCATAGCGCTCGACATGACTATCCAATTCGACCTTCGAGTCGGCCGAGAAAGCTTCGATCGCGGCGTACTGCGAAATCGCGGGCGGGCACACCGTCATGTTCGACGCGAGTCGCTGCAGCGGTCGACGCAAGTAGGTAGGCACCAGCATCCAGCCGAGTCGCCAGCCCGTCATCGAGAAGTACTTGGACACCGAGCCGATGACAACCGATTCGCGTGAGGTTTCCCAGGCACTCGACGTCGGCTGATCGCCGTACCCGATGCCGTGGTAAATCTCGTCGGAAATCAGGAGAGTTCCGTGCTCGTCGCACCATTGTGCGAGTGCTGCCAACTCGTCGGGTGCGATGACCGTTCCGGTCGGGTTGGCGGGACTTGCGACGATCAAGCCGGCTGGCGGCGACGGCAGCGCTTCGAGCATCTCGACCGTCGGCTGATAGCGCGTCGCCGGTCCACAATCCAGTTCGACGACGTTGCAACCCAGCGCCGCAAGGGTATTGCGATAGGCCGGGTATCCCGGACGGGCGACGACGACGGTATCGCCTTCGTCGAATGCAGCCAGGAAGAGCAAGGTGAACGCGCCCGACGAACCTGTCGTCACGACCACGTCGTCGGCGTCGACGGTGATTCCTGAACGCTCGGAGTGGTAGCCCGCGATGGCTTCGCGGAGCGCCAAGATACCGAATGTCTCGGTGTACCCGAGAAGTTCCGTACCCAGGATCTCCTGCGTTGCACGCAATACCGGTGCCGGCGCCGGTGTCGACGGCTGACCGGCCGCCAACGTGAGGACGTCGCCATGCGTCCGCTGGC